>JBGATX010000289.1:0-3284 GCA_044228975.1 Planctomycetota bacterium
GGGCGGGCGCCGGCGCCGCGGCGATCACGGGCTCGTAGCCGAGCACGCGGAGGCACGAGCGGCACTCCTCGCAGCCGTCGAGGTGCTGCTGCACGAGTTCGCGTTCGAGACCCGCGAGCTGCGGCGACAGGCGGTCCCAGCGCGCCAGCAGGTCCGCCGGGATGTGCCGGCGCCCCGCGCGCGGGAACTCGGTGCTCGTCATGCGCGTCGCGAGTTCGCGGCACTCCTCGCACGCGGCGAGGTGCGCGTCGATCCGCGCGATCTCGTCGTCGTCGAGCAGGCAAGCGGCGTAGCCGGGCAGCGTGCGCTGCGTCCAGCCGTGCTCGGCGCGGAACTCGGGCGTGCTCACGACGTCACCATCCGGCCTTCGTCGGCCGCCCAACGCCACAGCGCGGAGCCGGACTCGCGCACGGCCGCCTTCACGCCCTTCAGGCAGCGCGACCACGCCTGCTTCGCCGCGTCGGCCGACTTGCCGACCTTCGTCCCGATCTCGGCCCAATCGGGCTTCACGCTGTCGAAGCGGTGATACATGAGCTGCAGGCACTCGCGTGCGCCGCGCTGCTCGAAGAACTCCTGCACGAGGAACTCGAGGCTCTCGGTCCGATCGACCCAGACGTCCGCGCTCGCTTTCGTGTCCGGGAGCTCGGGGTCGCCCTCGTCTTCCGTCGGGCGCGGCTCGTGCCGGACGCCGTCGACGTATCCCTTGCGCACGAAATCGATCACGACCTTGTCGGCGATGTCGGTCGCGAACGCGTCGAGGTTGCGCGGCTGCGTGCGTTCGAGCGCGAAGAAGAGCCGAACGACCGTCTCCTGGACGAGATCCTCGATCTCCGTTCCCCGCCGGGCGCGCGCGAACAGCTGCGGCGACGTCTTCGTCCGGATGCGCTTGAGCGCGAAGGCGCGGATGCGGTCCCAGTCGATGTCGGCTCGGGGATCGTCGGCATTCATGGCGTGGCGGTTCCGGGGTGCGGTCGGCCGGGGCCCGAATGGCCCCACCTTCACGGGAATCGTCGCGGCATCGGTTCGTTCGTAACGGCAATTCCCGAGTGCGAGGGCGGTCGGGGGACGGGCAGCCTAGCAGGCGGCGCGGAACACCTGCACGAAATTCCGCGCTGGCGGCCCGATCGCGCGGCACATTGCCGGTAACGGACCGAAATCACGCGTTGGTTGTTCGTAAGCCCGGTCGCTAGGATGTCGCGTCACGCTTTTCGGTCTGCCACGACGAACTCCCTGCCGACGCCACTCCACCCGGCGCTGTCCGGGCACCCCTTGACGAAGGAGACCGCCGTGAATCCCAACCGCTTCCTCGTTCCCGTCCTCCTCGGATTCGTCCTCATCGCCGCATCGTCGCGCACCGCGCGCGCGCAGGCGACGTGGTTCCCGATGGTCGTCAACAAGTCGGACACGCTGATCATCGACGACGACGGCAAGAGCCTCAACGACAAGGAGTGGGCGAAGATCTCCTACGCGGACTACAAGGGCTTCAAGCCGCGGCTCGGCGTCGTCTACGCGCAGGAGAAGCACCAGGACCAGAGCCAGTACCACAACGAGTGGGCGCGTCTCTTCGTGGACATGAGCGGCCGGGGCAGCAGGCAGACCGGGACCGATCCCTTCAACCACATCGAGGAGATCGTCAACCAGGCGCTCATCGACACCCACCGCTTCACCATGCTCGAGCGCACGAACGCGCTCGAGGACGTGACGGGCGAGCAGGATTTCGGCGCCTCGGGACGCGTCGACAAGCGCACCGCGGCCGCCACCGGCAAGATGAAGGGCGCCGACTACATCGTGAAGCCGACGATCATCGAGTGGGTGCCGGACAAGGACTCGCACGAGATCGGCATGTCGGCCGGCGCGATGGGCGCGCGTGCGCTCGGCATCGGCTCCGTCGGGCTGAGCGGGCACGTGGCGTTCTGCCGCATCGCGATCAAGATCATCGACGCGACCACGGGCGAGATCGTGCAGCAGATGACCTGTGACGGCACCGCCAAGACGACCGGCTTCAGCATCGGCGGCGGCATGCTCGGCTTCATGGGCAACTCGCTCGCCGGCGGCGCGCTGGGCATGGCTTCCAAGAAGAGCGCGCCCATGTCGGCGGCGATGGCCGCGGCGGTGAACAAGGCCGCGTACTGGGTGGCGAAGAAGCTCGAGGAGAAGCCGTGGCAGGGTTCGATCGGCCAGATCACGGCCAAGGGCTCGCTGGTGATCAACGCCGGCGCGAACATCGGCCTCACGAAGGGCATGACGCTCACGCTCATGAGCAAGGGCGAGCCCTTCCAGGATCCCGACGATCCGAGCGTAACGCTCTACGCGACCGAGGAACTGGGCACCGGCCGCATCACCAGCGTCCAGCCGAGCGTCTCGATCGTCGAGGTCGTCACGGGCGGCAAGGGCGTCAAGGTCGGCGACATCGTCCGCCTCGAGCCCGCGGCGAAGTGACGTCGTGAATCGAAGGGGCGCTCGCGCGCACGCGCGGCGCCCCTTCGCCGCTCCGCCGCACACCGCCATGCCACTCCCGGCTCGCCGCTCCGCCGCCGTCGCTGCGCTGCTGCTCGCGTTCGCGACGCTCGCGCTCGTCGCTCCCGCTGCGTGGAGCCAGAGCCGCTCGTACCCGCCGTCGCTGTTGCGCCGCGCCAGCGGGCGACTCGAGCGCCACGTCGCGCCGCGCGGTCGCGCCGTCGATCGACGACGTCCCCATCGCCGGCACGCCGCTCAGCCTGCGCGCGATCGTGAACGCCATCGACGGGCTCGGCCGCGCGATCGACGAGCCCGGCTTCTACGAGGTCGCGATCCGCACCGTCGAACGCCTCGCGGGCGAGCGCCATCCGCTGTCCGGCTACCTGCACGTGCGTCTCGCCCGGCTCGCGTGGGAGCGCCGCGACCGCGACACCGCGCTCGAACACGCGCTCGCCGGCGAGGACATCCTGCGCGAGCAGCTCCACCTCAAGCTCGAGGAACTCTCCGAAGCCGACTCGCGCCGGCTCGCGCGACTGCGCGAGACCGCGCTCGACCTGCTGCTCACGATCGCCGCGGACGACACGCGGCCCGAGGTGCGGCGACGCTGCTGGGACGCGTTCGTGCGCTCGCGCGCTCTCGTGCTCGACGAGATGGCGTCGCGCCAGCGCGCCACCGTCTTCGGCCGCGACACCACGCTCGCGCACGTCGCCGACGCGCTCGCCGACGCGCGCCGCCAGCTCGCGCGCGAGAGCTTCCGCACACCCGACGACAACGGCGGCAGCCGTGCGCGCCTCGAGCGCCTGCGCGTGCGCCGCGATTCGCTCGAG
>JBGATX010000067.1:0-28202 GCA_044228975.1 Planctomycetota bacterium
CCGCGCTCGAACGCGGGCCCGCTCTCGTCAGCGACTCTCGCTCAGAGCGTGCTCTCGATCCCGCGCAGGGCCGTCGGAATCGCGGGGAAGAAGAAGCGCTGCATGAGCCCCGTGTTGAAGATCGGATTGGTGGGCTCGTTGGGCAGGCCGCCGAACACGTTGACCAGGATCTTCTGGCCGGGCGTCAAGTTGCTCACGCTGAAGCTGCCCGAGCTCGCGCCCGCCGCATCCGTGACCGGGAGCACGAGGTAGGGCCCGGGGAGCACGTTCGCGGAGTAGGAGATGCTCGTCATTGAACCGTTGACCTTCATCGAGAAGTCCGTGGGCAGGCCGAACGAATTGAAATCCGCCGCGGGAACGAGCTGCCAGTCGCCGCTCGCCGTCTGCTTCAGCACTTGCAGGATCGGCACGAAGTTCGGCGCCGCCGGATTGCTCGCCAGCCCTTCGTACAGGTCGAATTCGATGTTCACCGTGGCCGTGTAGGTCGAGCTCGTGCGCACCTGCGACCCGACCGCGAACGCGAGCGCGCTGACGACGCGCTCCGCCGTTCCTGAGAGCACGATGCCCGTCGTGATGTCCGGCTGGTTCGCCGTGTGGTCGTTGTTGATCGTCGTCGTGTTGCCCATCGGGTCCTTCAACTCGAGCGACCAAGTGTAGGTCGTCGCCGGCATCCCGGGCGTCGCGACGGGATTGGGGGAGGGGAACAAGGCCTGCACGACCGCCGTGTGGTACGAGTCGGCGGTGAGTCGCGAGTCGGTGACAGCGCTGAAGCCCGGCGCGTTGAAGGTGAACTTCCACGTCGTCGGCTCGCGCGTCAGGAATTGGATCTTCGCCACCTTCGCGCTGACGAAGTCGAGCGAGACCTTGCCGAGGAAGAGCGCCGGCGGCGTCATGTCCGTGGGCGTGTTCGCAACCAGCGGATTGGACGCGTTGAGGACCTCGTACCCGTCGCTCCAGCCGTCGCCGTCGCAGTCGGGATTCCACGGGTTCGTGCTCGCGGCGATCTCCGCCTGCGTGTCCAGCCCATCCGCATCGAAGTCGACACCGAGGCGTCGTTCGTTGCCCGGCGGCACGCCCATGACGACGTCGTCCGCGAGCCCGGCCGTGTGCTGACCGAGGAATGTCGACCAGCTCACCGGTGCGAGCGTTCCGCCCGGGAAGGTCGTGCGTTCGGGGATCCACTGCAGCGTGCGCGGTTCGTAGTACCAGGACACCGCCGTGGGCACGCCGCCGACGGGATACGTTCCGACGGCGACGGCACCCACCCAGCCCGACGCAGCCTGCGTGAGCAGCCACTGGTTGATCTGCGGGCCCGCGACGGAGGCGTTCATGCTGTTGAGCCGCGTCGCCCAATGCACGCTCGGCGCCGTGCCCGAATCGAAGAGCCGCACGAACGCGGTCAAGTCGGCCGTGAGCTGGTCGCCCGCTCCGGGGTTGTTCCCCTCCAGCGTGTTGCGGAAGAAGAACCGCACGAAATCGAACAGGTTCACGAACGTGCCGTCGTTCGCGTTGCCCGAACCGAGAAGATTCGACTTCAGGCTGCCGGAAGGACTGAGCAGGACGTCGACGATCGGCTGGTCCTTGAGCGTGAGCTGGTTGTTCAAGTGCGCGACTTCGAAGTTGGAGCGCACGCCGATCGCTTGCGCGTGATCGGGGAAGAACTCGTTGTTCGAACCGGTCGGGAAGGTGTGGCACGCGACGCAGCTCCCGAACGTGTCGACGTTGGCGTTGACGCCCGCGAGCGTGTCCGTGTAGACGCCCAGGCCGTCGACGGCGTGGCCGATGAGCGGCGCGAACTCGATCCCGGCACCCGGCGGCCGCGAGGCCATCAAGCTCTCCTTGACCTGACGATCGTTGTCCTGCGACGGGTTCGCCGGCGGACGCAGCGAGAAGACGAATTCGTCGAAGTTCGCGAGCTCCGTCGGATTCAAGGGCGCCGCGGCGCCGAGCAGCCCCGGGAACGCGCCGTTGAAGTCGTTCAGGTTGCGCTCTCCGCGCCAGTGGTAGGGGAACGTGTCCTCGATGCCGAGCAGCGGCTGCGTGACCATCGGACCCTTGTCGTCGACCGGCACGTTGCCGATCGGCCAGACGAGCCCGTCCGCTCCGCCCTGCGGATGGCAGGTGTTGCACGTCGTGCGTCCGTCCAGCGAGCGCGTCGCGTCGTACCAGATCGCGCGCCCGACCTTCACGGCCGGCGGCGTCGGGTCGTTGCCGAGCGACATCTCCGACACGGGCGTCGGCGTGAACGGCGAGAGCTCGAACACGGCGATGTTGCTCGTCTGCTGGCAGTACGCGAGCACCTTCGTGTCGACGAACGCGACCGTGCGCACGACCGCACCCTGGATCGAGCCCGGGTTGGCGAGCAGCAGGTTGGAGCGCCGCCGTCCCGTCGAATCGTTCAACGCGACGATCGGAGTGGTCGAGCTGCCGATCGCGGCCCAGCCGTCGGACGCGCGGAAGGCGAGCGCGTAGGGGAAGGAGACCGAGAGACTCGGCGTGTACGTCGCGGGCAAGCCGCTGACGGTGTCGTCGATGTCGACCTCGATCGTCGGCGAGATCGGCAGAGAACCGCTGCCCGGCAGGCTGTTCGTGATCGCGAGGCGGTTGTCGGCGAACTGTCCGCGCAACGCGGGCTCACTCAACGCGGGTCCCGAGTTGCGGTGGTTCACGTTGAGCATCCAGTACTTGCCGCTGATCGGGTTCTTGCCGTGCGCCGTCAGCAGCGAGCCGACTCCTCGCAGCACGGGCTCGACGGTGCCCGCGTTCAGGTTCAAGCGGAACAGGTCGTAGTCGGGCAGCCCCGTTCCGTTGAAGGCCGGGTTGGTGGCGAACGCGCTCGAGTTGCCGTCGAAGATCTTCTTCGGATCGGTCGGATGCGCGCGCGAGATCAGCGTGTTGTTGCCGGAGATCAACGGCGCGACGTAGACGACGTTGTCGGCCGCTCCGCTCGCTCCCATGTCGATCGAGAGGAAGCGCGGACGCTTCATCGGCAGGCTCGTCGTCGGCGTCGTGGTGCGCGAGTCGTCCTTCCACACGCGCACGATCGACATCGGCGTCGTGCCGAGGTCGACCTCGACCACGCTGTCGTCGCCCATGCACGAGACGAAGGCGTGGTGACGGTCGTCGTCGATCACGATGTCGGCCGGCTCGGAACGCAGCATCAGCACGTCCTTGAAGGCGCCGGTCGCGCTGTCGTGGCGCGCCAGGGCGTGATTGCCTTGACCGACGACCAGCAGGTCGCTGCCGTCGAAGGCGATCGAGACCGGATTCGTGAGCGTGCGCCAGGTCGCGATAGGAGCTCCCGAGAAGCTCGTGTGGCGGGTGATCGTGCTCGCGTAGGCGTTGACCGAGAAGATCTCGAGGCTCGGCGTCTGGCGCACGACGAAGCCGCGCACCACCTCCACGTTGAAGTTGGCGAAGGTGCTCTGAGTGTTCGTGACTTGGGGATAGCTGGCGACTTGAGCGTGCAGCGCGCCCGCGAGCAGCGCGGCCGCTCCGCACAGCGCCGTCGCTCGCGCGCTGAGATCGGATCGAAGAGGCGTCATGACAAGGATCTTCCTTGCCCGCCGCCGTCGTCGGCGAAGCGGGTTCGCGGCCGGTGGCGGCGGGTGCAGATGGGATTGGGATCGCGAGCGCGTCGGTCGACGCGCCGCCGCTCCGGTGCTCGTTGCGCGCGTCGCTCGAGTTCTGGGATTCCCTTCAATGCCGCGCCTCGCGGCGGCCCTTGCCGGAACCGGGACGTGAGCAGCGCTCGACGCGGCCGCTTGCCCGGCGCCTGCGCGACCGGCACGATCCGGCGATGCTCGGACTGCTCGTCGTTCTCGCGCCGCTCCTGGCCTGTGCCTGGCTCGCGCGTCGCTCGCTGGCGCGCTGGTTCGCGCTCGTCGTGATCCACTCCGTGTATCGCATCCGCGCGTTCGGCAGGTCGAACGTGCCGGCCGGCGGCGCGCTGCTCGTGCCGAATCACGTCTCGATGATCGACGGCGTGTGGGTCGGTGCCGCGCTGTCGCGCATGGTGTTCTTCCTCATGCACCGCGACTACGTGAAGAAGCCCTTCATCGGTGCCTTCACGCGCATGATGGGCACGATCCCCGTCGCGACCGGCGATTCGCCCGAGGAGAAGCAGGCGTCCCTGCGGCGCGCGGGGGAGCGCTGCGCGAGCGGCGATCTCGTGTGCATCTTCGCCGAGGGCGTGATCACGCGCAGCGGCGCATTGATGCCGTTCATGAAGGGCCTGGAGACGATCGCGCGCTCCGGCCCGGTGCCGATCGTGCCCGTCGCGCTCGATCGCGTGTGGGGGAGCCTCTTCAGCTTCTCCGGCCGGCGTTTCGTGTGGAAGCGACCGCGCCGCCTGCCCTACCCGATCGACGTGACCTTCGGCCCGCCGCTCGCGCACGACACGCCGGCGTTCGTCGTGCGCGACGCGGTGCAGGAGCTGCTCGCCGTGCGCCGCGAGGCGCGCGCGGGAGAGATGCGGCCGATGGGCTACCGTTGCGTGCGCAGCGCGCGCAAGAATGCGCCGCACGCGGCGGTCGTCACACCGGGCGGCACGTCGGTGACGTACCGCAGCGTCTTGGCGAGCATCGTCGCGCTGCAACCCGCCTGGCGACGCGCGAAGTGCGCGCACGGAGAGGGAGCGGGTCTCGGCGCGCGCGTCGCGACGTTGTTCGGGCCCGGTCGCGACGCGCTCGTCGCTCACGCGTTGCTCGCGCTCGAGCGCGACGTCGCCGTGCCGCTCGACGTCCGCGCCGACGATGCGCAGGTCCTGGCGCGCGCGCGCGCGACGGGAGCGCGCTGGTTCTTCGCACCGCGCGCGCTGCTCGAGGCGCGGCCGGCGCTCGCGCGTGCGTTCGGGACGCGCGCGCTGACGCTGGAACAGCTCGAGCGCGAAGCCGAGCCGCTCGATCGCCTGATGGCGCAACTCGCGACGCGCCTGCCGGGCCCGCTGCTCGCGCGGCTGATCGATTCGCGACCGGGCGCGCGCCAGCCGCTCGCGATCTTCGCCGCGAGCCGCGGCCCGAGCGAGCGGCGCGTCGTGCTGAGCCACGCGAACCTCGCCTCGAACGTGCAGACGCTCGCGCAGGCCTTCGATTTCGGTCCCGACGATCGCTTGCTGTGCGTCCCCGGTCTCGACGATCCGCTGGGCTTCCTCGCCGGTCTGTGGCTGCCCGCGTGCTGCGGCGCGGCGACGGTCGTGCCCTCGGATACCGCTGACGCGCGCTCGATCGCGCGCGCGTGTCGCGAATCGGGAGCGACGGTGCTCGTGCTCGATCCGCGTAGCGCGCGAGAGCTGCCGGAGGTCGCGACGCGCGAGGATCTCGCCGCCTTGCGCTGCGCCTTCGTCGACGGATCGCGCGTCGACGCGGAGCTGGTCGAGCGCTGGAAGGAGCAGCTCGGGAAGCCCTTGCACACGGGTTGGGGTCTCGCGGAGCTCGCTCCTGTCGCGACGACGAGCCTGCACGACATCGAGAGCGGCAAGTGGCTCCACGCCGGCTCGAAACCGGGCAGCGTGGGCCGCGCGATCTCGGGCGTTGCGCTGCGCGTCGTCGATCCGCGCTCGGGAGCGTTGATGTCGCCCGGAGAACCGGGCGCGTTGCGCGTGCGCGGTCCCGGAGTGATGCTCGGTTATCTCGACGACGAGGAAGCGACGCGCTCCGTGATGCGCGATGGCTGGCTCGACACGGGCTTGACCGCGCGCCTGGACAAGGACGGGTTCTTGTTCATCGACGCGAGTGGTTGAGCGCGAAAGTCGAGACCAGTCACCGCACTCGAGATTGGTGAATTCTGATTCGTGGCCGGTACCGACGAGCGGTCTGCGCTCGTGGCCGACCCCGAGAGCGCCGTCGTGCTCCATGGCTCGCGACACTGAAGTACGATCGCGTCGTCATGGAACACCGCCGGACGGAGGCATCGAACGATCCGCAACGAGTGTCGGACGGGACCGGAATCTACCGCTCGACGCCGACACCCTCGCGCACGGAGGAAGAACTGCTGCTCGAGCGGATCACGTTCGATCCCGAGATCCTCGGAGGCAAGGCGATCATTCGTGGGCGGCGGATGTCGGTCGAGCAAGTTCTCGGGATGCTCGCGGCGGGGGACTCGTTCGAGGACTTGTTGAGCGCCTACGTCTGGCTAGAAGCGGCCGACCTGCGTGCTTGCCTGGTGTACGCGCAGCGCGTCGTGGGAGCCCAGTCGGTCGAGCCGCCGAGCGAACCACCGCGTCGATGAGGGTGCTGCTCGATCGGAATCTCAGTCCGCAAGCGATCGAGTTCCTGAGTTCTCGAGGGCACGTCGTCGAGCATGCGAGCGCGCTCTGGACCGTTGACCCCGGCGACGAGCGCATCCTGGAGTACGCCTGCAACGACGACCGAGCTCTCGTCAGTTGCGACAAGGACTTCGGTGGGTTGATGATCGTCCGGCGCAGGTTGCCAAGCGGCATTCTCCGTCTCGAAGGCAACCTGCGTCAGCGGGATCACGGTCCGACGTGTGACGTTCAGCTGCGCGCACATGAGGAAGCCTTGCTGCGCGGCGCTCTCGTCATCTGGACGCACGGCCGCAGCCGCATCGTGATGCCGGAGGTCGCGATCGACGAGGTTGAGCTGGCGCGGCTGCGGCTGCGTCACGCGCTGCGGCGGTGATCGAAATACCGAGCCAGAGCAAGTTCTCCATACTTTCGAGCTCGCGTCGCGCCGGTCGAAGCTGACTGCTTCAAAGCGATCTTTGTGGCGCGGTGACTGCCGAAGCATCCGGTGCGAGTGAGCGAGCGCGGAGTGCGCGGTCGCTCGTGAGCGCGAGGCGGAAGAGGAGCGCGAGGCGAGAGGTGGAGCAACGCGCCACACGCGCGTGCTCCGCATCGCGGGCCCCGCACAGCGTTGGTTCGCCGGGTCGCAGCGCGCGCTGCGCGCGGCGCTGCTCAACCGGCGAACCAACGCTGCGCGGGGCTCGGGTTCCAGAGCGGAGTGAACAGCGAAGAGGCGAATGGACGGTGCGGGGAGAACGTGCGTGTGCAGCGGTCGCCCGCGCGTGGACGATCAGGCGCGATCGAGGTTGTCCGACGACGCGTGCACCGCGTGCGGTTCATGCAGCTGCCTGCCCGGCGCGAACGCGGCGACGAAATGGGCATCGGGCGTGTGGTCGAGCACGATGCGGGCGGCGAGATCTCCGGCGGCGAGGCCGCAGGTCATGCCGTGTCCGCCGAGTCCCGCGACCCAGAACAACCCTTCGACGTCGCGATCGGCACCGATGACGAAACGCTCGTCCGACGAGAACGTGCGCGTGCCCGACCAGCCGGCTTGCAGCGCATCGAGCGCGACGCCGCGGATGTGCTGCGCGAGCTTTGTGCGCCATTCACTTTCGACGCGAGGGTCGACACCGTGCTCCTCGGGATCGGCGTCGCTCGTGTCGCAGGCGCACGCGAGCACGCCGCCGCGCTCGGGGCGCCAGTAGAACCCCGCGCGGTCGTTCCACACGATCGGTCCGTCCGCAGCGACGAGCGGATTGCGCAGCGTGACGAAGATGTGCCGGCGCGTGGGGCGCAGCGTCACGTGCGAACCGAGCGCGCGACCGAGAGTGCCCGACCAGCCTCCCGCGGCGAGGATCAAGCGCTCGACGCGCTCGCGGCGTCCGTCGGCGAACTCGAGCTCGAAGCCCTTGGCGTCGCGTCGCAATGCGCTCACGCGGGCGGAGCAGCGCAGCTCGACGCCGCGCGCGCGCGCGCAGCGCGTCAACGCTTCGATCAGCGCGTCGACATCGAGCACCCCTTCGTTCGCGAAGAGCCACGCCTCCTCGCCGTGCGCGCGCGCGAGCGGGACGAGCCGCGCGAAGTCGTCGGGCGAGAGCCGCCTCGCATGGCTTTGCAAGGCGACGCGCCGCTCCCATGCGCCGCTCGGCGACTGCGCGCCTCGTCCGAGCAGCACGAGACCCGAGCGCGAGACGAAGGAATGCGTGCCGAGATCGGCGGGCGGCGACGCGAGCGCGCGCGCCGAGCGCAGCGCGAACTCCTCGAGCACGGGATCATCGCTCGCACTGCGCACGACGCACGCGCTGCGGCTCGTCGACTGGCGAGCGAGCGCGCTCTCGCGCTCGAAGAGGACGACGCCGCGTGCGTCCAGACGCGTGAGCGCCGCGGCGGTCGAAAGGCCGGCGATGCCGCCGCCGAGGATCGCGATCGGGATCGAGGTCACGCGCAGAGAATACTCGACGCTCGCTCGCGCGCCGTACGCGTCCGTGCGCAGACGCGGCGCGGGCGAGCGCGAGCCGACCGGCTCAGCGCACCGCTTGCGGATACTCCCAGAGGATGTCGCAGCGCACGAGCGCGATGCTTCTAGCGGGATCGCCCGCGAGACACGTGCGCTCGTCGGCGGTGAGCACGAGCTCGCGCCCCGGCGAGCGCAGATCGAGGGGCGGCGGCTTGAAGCGCGAGCGTGCGAGATGGTCGAGCGCCTCCACGACCGCATCGGTGCCGAGCGCGTCGGGCACGGCACGCGCCGGGTTCGATGCCGTCGCGCTCGGGTCGGCGCCGCTCGGCAAGGACCGCGTCGTGCCCGTCGGCGCGCGGCGTTCCAGGCTCCAACGCACGCCGGGCCGCACGAGCGAAAGTCGCGCTTCGCGCACGCTCTCGCGCAGACGTCGCGACGCCGCCGGACCGCCGAGATCGAGCACGAGGGCCGCCGCGGTCGCGTCGCCGGCCCCGTCTCCAACGAGGAACGCCTCGCCCGCGCGCGCGTCGACGATCCACGCGCCGCGCCCGGCGAGGAACACAGCCGGTCCCAGATCCGTGCGCAAGGCCGCGCGCGCCAGACGCTGGAGCGAGCCACCGCTCGGTGCTTGCGAGTCGAAGGCGCCGTCGACCAGGCCGAGACCGGCGAGCGCGAGGTCGGGATCGTCGGGGTGCGCGTTGCGCGAGATCGGCCGGATCGACGCGCGCGCGTCGAGCGAGTACCTCGCGAGATGCCCGGCCGCCGCCCCGCTGCCGATGATCGGCGTGCCGCGCCGATGGGCTTCGCGCAGGAGCGTCGCGAGTTGCGACGAGCGGTTCTGGGGCGACAGGGTGAGCCACCACTGGCTCCACGTCCCGCCGACGAGCTCGATCGCCGCGGCACGCTCGATCTCGGGCGGTGCGGCCGGCGTGTCGCCGGGAAAACGCTGCTTGGAATCGATGACGATGAGCTTGCACTCGAGCGCGCTCTGCTCGAGCGGATCGACGTGCTCCTCTGCATCGACCTGGAACACGACGCGCACGCCCGTGCGCTCCGGCGCTCCGGCGGCGAGGCCGAAGATCCGCGCGCGCTCGGCCGCGTCGAAGCGCACGCCCTCGGCGGCGAGCGCGACGATTCCGCCGCGTTCGGCGACCGTGCCGCGCTCCTGCGCGTGCGCCCGGGCCGCGGTGAGGGGGGCGAGGGCGGCGAACGCCGCGAGCATGCCGAGCGTGAGTCCGCGCGCGTTCAAGGCTTGCGCGCCACGCTTTCGCGCTCGATCCACGCCTCGACCTGCGCGCGCAACACCGCGAGCGTCACGGCGCCGTTCTCGAGCACGCGGTCGTGGAAATCCGCGAGCTTGAAGCGCTCGCCGAGCCTCTCGCGCGCTTCCGCGCGCAAGCTCAGGATCTCGCGCTGGCCGAGCTTGTAGGCGAGCGCCTGTCCGGGCGTCGCGATGTAGCGATCGACCTCGTTCTCGATGTTGTTGCGCGCGAGCAGGGTGTTCGCCTCCATGTACTCGATCGCGCGCTCGCGCGACCAGCCGAGCGCGTGCAGCCCGGTGTCGACCACGAGGCGCGACGCGCGCCAGGCGTCATAGGAGAGCATGCCGAAGCGGTCACTCTCGCTTTCGTAGAGACCGAGCTCGTCGGCGAGGCGTTCGGTGTAGAGCGCCCAGCCCTCGACGTAGGCCGTGCAGCCGAAGTTGCGGCGCACGAGCGGCAGCTCGGAGAGCTCCTGCGCGATCGCGATCTGCAGGTGGTGGCCCGGCACGGATTCGTGGAACGCGAGCGCCTGCGCTTCGTAGCGCGGACGCGTCGTCGCCGCGTAGGTGTTCACGAAGTAGCGGCCGAAACGCGCATCGTCCGGCACGGATCCCGGAGCCGCGGGCTGGCGGTAGTACGCGATCGTCGTGAACGGCGCCTCGAGCGGCGGGATGTCGACCACATGGCAGCGAGCGCGCGGCAGCAGACCGAAATTGCCCGGCAACGCGGCCTCGGCGCGAGCGAGCGAACGGCGCGCGGTCTCGCGGATCTCCTCGGCGGTCGTGAAGTGCAGCGCCGCGTCGTTGCGCAGCTTCTTCTGGATCTCGGCGAAGCTCGAGAGACCGAGCACCTTCTGTCCGAGCGCTTCCGTCTCGGCGCGAATGCGCGCGATCTCGCCCGTGCCGATCTCGTGGATCGCTTCGGGAGCGAGATCGAGCGAGGTCTCGGCGCGCGCGAGCAGCCGGTAGAGCTCGAGCCCGCCCTCGAGACCGCACAGACCCGGCTTCTCGTCGGAGCGCACGCGCGGCAACACTTCGCGCGCGATCACACCGCGGTAGCGATCGAACGCGGGCCGGATCTCGTCGCGCACCGCGCGGTAGACCGCCTCGACGAACTTCGCGCGCTCGGTGAGCGAGAGCGCGTCGTCCTTCGACGGAACGTAGAGCGTCAACGTGTGCCCGGCCGCGTTCTCGAGCAGGAATCGATTCGCGCGCTGCAGCTCGCGCCAGCTCCAGCCGTGCTCGCTGGCGAGGCTCTCGAGCGTGCGTCCTGGGACGCGCGTCACGAAGCTGCCGCCGCCGAGCGCGGGTTGCAGCAGCGGATCGCGCTCGAGCGGCGTCGAGAGCAACGTGTCGAGCTGCTTGAAGACGTCGATCGCCGCCTTGCGCGAGCACACGCGGTTGCGCGCGAGCGCCTCGCTCAGGTTCGCGGCCGCCTGGTCGACGTAGCGCGCCATCGCGTGCCAGCGCGCGACGAGTCGCTCGCGCTCGTCGGGCGTGCCCGCCGGCTGTTCCGCGGCGATCGCGGCGAACTCGACCTGCGGGCCAGTGCGCGCGTCGAGGTTCCACGACGCGAGCTCGAGCCCGCGATCGTCGAGCGCGAGGGGCAGCTCGCAGCTCTCGAGCAGTTCGGCGCGCGTGATGCGGTCCTGGACGTCGAGGCCATCGGGAGAGATCTCGCGCAGCTCGCCCGCGAGCGTGCGCAGCTCGGCCACGCGCGCGCGGCGCGCGGCGGGGGAGTTGTCGGTGAGCTGGCCCCAGCTCTCGACGTCGCCCAGGCGTCCGGCCTCGATGCGGTCGGCGGCGAGGCGCCAGCGCCAGGCGCGCGCGCAGAGCTGCGCGAGCTTCGGATCGCGCACGCCGAGTGCGGCATCTGGCCACGCTTCGGAGCTCGAGACCGCGGCCATGGAGGTCGCGACGGATCCCGATGAATCGGGGGAGCCGGAGGAGCTCGAGCGGCACGCGACGAGCGACGAGACGAGCACGACGAGCGCACAGGACGTTCGCACGGGGTTCATGGTTGCCTCAGATCGAGCACGCGCGAGAGCGCGGTGATGACGAGCGCGTGGCGGATCGTTCCATCGCGGATCTGCGCGCGCGCTTCGTCGAGAGAGAGCGTGCCCAGACGAATGTCCTCGCCGTGGTCGAGCTCGAGCGAGTGCGTTCGCACGCAGTCCTGCGCGAGCCAGTGGTGGCAGAGGTTCGTGTGGAACGCGGGGTTGGGCTCGACGCAGCCGAGGTAGCTCCATTGGCTCGACGTGAAGCCCGTCTCCTCGCGCAGCTCGCGCTCCGCAGCATGCGCGTGGTCCTCGCCCCGGTCGATGACGCCGCCGGGGATCTCGAGCGTCAGCTTGCTCGTGCCGAAGCGGTACTGGCGCACGACGATCAGGCGTCGCTCGGGCGTGAGCGCGACGACGTTGACCCAGTCGGGTGTCTCGAGCACGAGGCGCTTGAACACGTGTTCGTTGCGCGGGTTCTTGAGCGTGTCGTAGCGCGGCCGGAAGATCATCATGTCCGGGCCGTGCTCGTGGGAGAGCTTGTGCCACGCCTCCGGGTGGCCCGGGGCGTCGAGAGGATCGTCGTCGTCGGCGGAGCCCATGCGGAGCGCAGTGTAGCGCGCGTCGCGGAGCGAGCGCTGCGGAGCAAGCGTCCAGCGCGAGAGCTGCGCAGCGCCCCGGCCCGACGACACGCGGCGCGCGCGGGTTCGACGCGGAGAGACTGTGCGAGTCTCTCGATCCGTCCGGCGCGAGCTCGCCTCATGGACGCTCCGGAATTCGAGTCGCGACCGCTCCGGTGTCGAGTCGCGATCGCGCTGGTGACAGGTCGCGATCGCTCCGGCTTCCGTTCGCGCCCGCTCCGCTCTCCGGTCGCACGCGCGGAGTGCACGTCGTCGAGCGCGCGCGAGCCATGGCCGCTGATGCTCGCGCCTGCTACCTTGCGCCGATGTCCAGCGCGCCCGCGTCGCTCGCTCAACGGCCTTCGACGGTGCCCGCGCACGTCGCTCTGCTCGCCGTGCAGACCTGCTTCGGGCTCTTCCCGATCTTCGGCAAGTGGGCCTTCGTGCCCGGCGCGTTCGCTCCCTTCGCCGTCGGCGTGTGGCGCATGCTCTTCGCGTCGCTCTCGCTGCTGCTCGGCGCGTGGCTCACGTGCGGCCCGAGGTGGATCCCCGAGCGCCGCGACTTCGGACGTCTCGCGTTGTGCGCGCTGCTCGGCGTGACGGTGAACATGACGCTCTACCTCGAGGGCTTGAAGCGCTCGACGGCGGTCAACGCAGGCCTGGTCATGTGCCTCATCCCGGTCTTCACCTTCGCCATCGCTGCGGCCGTGAAGCTGGAGGAGTTCCGTTGGACGCGCACGATCGGTCTCGCGATCGCGCTGCTCGGCGCGTCCCTGCTCTTCTGGGCCGAAAGGCCGGAGCTCGTGCGCGAGCACGGCCTGGGCAACGCGCTCATGGCGCTGAACACGCTCTCCTACGCGAGCTATCTCGTGCTCGTGCGGCCGCTGATGCGCCGCTATCCGCCGCTCGCGGTGATCGCCTGGGTGTTCACGCTCTCGCTGCCCTTCGTGCCGCTGCTCGTGTGGCGCGAGACGGCGACGAGCGCGCTCGCGCCGCTCGACGCCGTGCGCGAGTTCTTCGCGCCGAGCGGCGCGGGAGCGCGACCCTGGCTCTCGCTCGCATTCATTCTCGTCTTCCCGACGTCGCTGGCGTACTTCCTCAATGCCTTCGCGCTCTCGCGCGTACGCGCGTCGACGACGGCGGTCTACGTCTACCTGCAGTTCCTGATCACGGTCGTCGCGGGTGCCGTCGCGCTGCACGAGGAGCTGACCGCCATCGTGATCGCGTCGGCGGCGATGGTGTGCGCCGGCATCTGGCTCGTCGCGCGGCGTGAAGCTCCGCGCGCGGCGCCGCTCGACGTCGGAGGCGAACCGGCGGTGCGCTCATGAGCTCCGACGAGCGCATGCAGCTTCCGAACGTGCCGCCGAGCGAAGCCATGCGCTTTCGCGTGCGCATCGCGACGCGCTGGTCGGACGAGGACAACCAGCAGGTGCTCAACAACGCCGTCTACATGACGCTCTTCGAGGAGACGCGCTACCGCTACTTCCGCGACCTGCTCGGTGCGAACCACTTCCCGTTCCTGCTCGCGCAGACGAACGTCGCGTTCCTCGCGCCGGGCCGCGGGGGCGAGGACGTCGAGTGCGAGTGCGCGACGACGCAGGTCGGCTCGACGAGCTTCACGCAGTGCTACCGCGTGCGCGAAGTCTCGAGCGGCCGCGTCCTCGCGCAAGCGCAAGCGCGCCTCGTGACCTACGACCCGCGCACGGGCAAGAAGGTCGCGCTCCCCGCGGAGCTGCGCGCGGCGATCGAAGCGCGCGAGCGGCGTTGAGGCACTCGCGCGCGTGAGCGCACGGGGGACAAGCGCGCGAGGCTGACCGATGCCGGCCAGCCTCGCACGAGTCGGAGCAACGAACCCGTCACCTTGCGGTCGACAGGTCCGTCCAACTCAAGGCGCCCACACGATCTGCAAACCGTTGGTGCGGTTGGAGGTCGCGGGCGGGCAGAAGGCCGCCACGGCGTTGCGATAGAAGCACTGGTAGAAGAACGTGCCGCCGGCCGCCGGGATCGCTCCGCGCACGCTGACCGAGGGATCTCCCGGCTGCGGGTAGAAGCTCGTGCCCGCCGCCGGTTTGTTGCCCAGGCGGATGATCGGTCCACCGACGCAACCGAGGCCGTCGTCGACGACGGCCGGAGCGACTTGCGTCGCGCCCTGGAAGAAGACCGCGATCGAGCCGGTCATGTTGGCCGCGTTCAGCACGAGCGTGTCAGCCGCGACGCTGGCCGTGCCGCTCGCGCCGAGGTTGGCGCCGCCGGCGAAGCCCGAGTTGGCGCAGCCGTTGCCGGCCGCACCGTTGTTGACGCAGGGGCAAGCTCCGTTCGATCCGTCGCCGAAGCAGTAGGCGCTGATCGGCGGGCTGCCCGGATCGGGCACGATGCCGGTGAACGTGGCGCTGCTCGGCGTGCCGGGCTTGAACATCGTCAGCGTCAACGTCCCGTTCGCGAAGGGCGGGCGGTTGGCGGTGAAGAAGAAGTTGTAGAGCGTTCCCCAGCGCAACGCGTTCGCGTTCGCATTCTGCGCGAAGGTCTGCGAGGCCCAGCTGACGGCGCCGCCCGCGACCGACGACGCCCAATCGGTCGTCGAATACGGTTCTCCGGAGTGCGAGTTCACGTCGTGGAAACCCACGCCCGTGATGGAAGCACCCGCCGGCACCGGCACCGAGAGCGCCTGGGCCGCGCGGTCCGAGTTCATGTTGTAGACCGCGTATTCGTAGCGCCAGGTTCCGTTGCCGTTGTCGATCGCGTGGCTGCCGGCGATGAACAAGCCGTCGACTTGCACGTCGCGCAGATCGACGGCCGGAATCGCGACCTTCCAGGCGCGGATCGCCGCCTGCTTGCGCTCGGTCACGCCGCTGAGCGAGAGATTCCAGCCGCCGCTCGCGAACGAGCCGACGAGCATCGGCATGTACGAAGCGTTGTTGTTGCGGTTGTTGGCGAGCGCGTCGTCGGGCGCGACGTAGTGACCCTCCGCGAAGTACGTCGCGCCGGCGTTCAGCGCGGGGTCGAGGTCGGCGTTCTCGACCTGGATGCGCTTGTAGATCGCGTTGCCGCCCAGGCCTTGCGAGCCGTACGGGAACGGGAACGCGCCGGTGGTGGGGTTGACCTCCGAACGCGGGCCCAGTCCGCCCGTGCCACCGGATCCCTCCTGGAACCCGTTCAAGCTGGAGTCGTACGGATCGGAGCAGCCGACGCCGAGGATCGCTCCCGTGCCCGGGTTGTTGCACGGGCAACAGAGGCTCTGGTTCAGCGCCAGGAAGCCGTGCTTGAGCCAGCTCATGCCGAGCTGCTCGAAGCGTCCGTTCTTCAAGCGGTACATGTTCTGACCGATGACCGGGTGCTGATTCGTCGTCGCCACCCAGCTCAATCCGACCGAGCCGATGTTGCAGCTGTCGGTGCCGACGGAATAACCGGTGAGCGTGCCGACGGTGCCGAACTTCGAGATGCCGTTCAGTCCGCCGACGATCACGTCGGGTCCGGTCGACGGCGGGGAGCAGTCGTTGCCGCCGCCACCGCCCGTCGAGATCACGATGTTGCCTGCTCCGCCCGCGGAGGTGCCCGGGAAGTTGCCCACGCGGATCATGTAGATCTGGCCGGCGGTCCCGGTGAACGTGATCGAAGACGTCAGATTGCCCGAGCCGCAGTCGTCGTCGCTGCAGGCGAGCGGCGCCCCGGCGGGACAGCCCGCGCCCGAGTACGCCGCGATCTTGGAGTCGATCGTCGTCTGTCCGCAGGTCGCGACGGTGTAGCTGCCGGTCGCGGACGGCGTCCACTGGAACCACACGTCCTCCTCGATCTGCGTCTGACCGAAGAAGTTGCACAGCGCGCTGGCCGCCCCGTCCGTCGTCGCGGTGGCGTTGTTGAACGGGAACGTTCCCGTGCCCGAGATCACCGTCGGGGTGGCGCAGTTGTCGTTCGATCCGCCCGAGCCGCTCTGGCTGATCACGATCTGGCCCGCGCCCGTCGCCGTTCCGGGGAACACGCCGATGCGCAGGAGGTACTGCGTGCCGTTCGTCACCGGGAACGAGAGCGTCGACTGCAGCGGACCGCCGCACTCGTCGTCGCTGCAGTCGATCAGCGTCGTCGGCGGACAGGCTCCGAACGCATAGGCGGCGATCTTCGAGTCCAGCGGCGTCGAGCCGCAGGTCGTGATCGTCGCGGTGCCCGTGACGGTCGCGGTCCAGCGGAACCAGACGTCGGCCTCGATCTGCAGCTGGCCGAAGAAGTTGCAGCCCGCGCTCGCCGGGCCGTCGGTGTTCGCGCCGTTGTTGACGAAGTTGTGCGCGCCGCTGCCGCTGATCGCCTGCGCGTTGGAGCACAGATCCGCGCCCTGCGCCGCCGCGCTCGTGGAGAGACACACCAGGGACAGGCCGGCTGCGACGGACCGGAGCTGCGAACGGATGGACATGGGGAAGACTCCTGATTGCAGAGAAGGGGGAGCGAAACGATCACCGAGCTCTTGTCGCCCAGGCTATCTCTCGATCTCGCGAACACCAGACGCGCCGTCGGAACAACGGAGGCTCGTCGTCGAAGCGCCAACCACGGGACGTGGATGAACTCCGACGAACTCCGGCGGGCAGCGCGCGTTCCGCCCTCGAGCGCGCGACGTTCAGGGCTTGAAGAGCCACTCGCGTTCGCGAATCGCCGAGACGGGAGCGATCCACTCGTGCGCGGGGCGCGTGTTCCATTCCTTCCGCCACTGCTTGTGCAGCTCGTCGTCGGGGAAGTGCTCGTCGGGGCGATACGGGTAGCCGCTCATCGCGTGGAAGGGGAGCGGCTCGACCTCCAGCGCCTGGAGCGTGTTCGGGTCGCGGTCCTTCGCCCAGCCGTCGAGGAACACGAGGTAGTCGCGGCGCAGGCCGCTCTTCACCGGTGCGAGCTTGCTCGCGTCGAAGCGCAAGGTGAGCGCGTCGCCCGAGCCGAGGATCACGAAACGATCGTCGATCTCGCCGAGCAGCGGCGTCACGTCGCCGAGTTTCGTGTAGAAGCCCGGATGCTGGTTCCAGCGCGCGAAGGGCGCGATCGCGTTCCAGTCGAAGCGCTCGGGCTTGTCGGTCCAGCACACGTCCGCGCGCTTCTCGAGCGGCGAGCTGAAGCCGCGCATCCAGAGCCTCGAACCGGCGACGGCGAGCTCTTGCACCGCGAGCGGCGCGTCGTCGTCGTCGACGGCGAGACGGATCGAGTCCCAGAAGAGCTGCAGCGAGCAGAAGAGGCGCAGGCGCGGATCGTCGCGGTTCACGATCGACGTGACGTCGAGGATCATCGTCTTCGTCTTGCCCGCGGGGAAACCGACGGGCGGACCGGCGTCCTTGAAACCTCCGTTTCCATCGGGAATCTGGAGGATCGGCGGGATGAAGCGCACGTCGGGCGTGCCCGCGCTCGCCATGTTCGCGCTCGCGTCGCTCCAGAAGAACCAGCCGGTGCAGATCAGGCGCAGCTTCTTCGCCTTCGCGACCGCGGCCTTGTCGAAGGCGAGCTCGAGGAACCAGGGCCTGGCGAGGCCGACGAACTGCGGCGCCTCGCGCGTGAACGGCTGCGCGTGCTCGTCGTCGGTCGTCGCGAGCTCCTTCGTCCAATCGCGCCCGTCGCTGCCGGTGGCCTTCGTCGGCGCGAGCGCGCCCTTCACCGTGTGCGTGTGCGGCTTGGGGAAAGGCGGGAAGGTGAAGCGCTCGTCGGGGAAGATCTCCGTGTCGGCCGGATGATCGACGACGAAGAGCCTGGCGTGATCGAGGTACGTGACCTCGCGCAGCTCCTCGGTGAACTGCATCTCGAGGAAACCGTCCTTCGGCGCGAGCTGCTCGCCCTTCACCAACACGTATTCGTCGTGATCGGGCGGCACGAGCATGCCGGGCGCGATCGGCAGACCGAGCGGCGTGATGCCGAGCACGTCGGTCACGAACTCGAACCGCTTGCCGTTCCAGGTGTAGAGGAACGGGCACGATCCGTAGAGCGCGTTGGGCTGCGTGATGTTGTTGAAGGCCGCGTCGGGATCGTCGACGCCTCCCTTGGGCTTCAGGTCGAGCGCGAGCTCCGTGTTCAACGTGCCGTTGGGCCAGGTGACGCGCAGCACGTCGAGCTTGTCGTTCTTGCCGACGCCCACGAGCTCCGGCTGTCCGCGCCAGTGGATGCGCCGGTACACGGAGCCGCTCTTCACCTCGACGATCGCGCCGACGGCGCGGCGGTTGTCGCGCAGGCCGCGGTAGGAGAGGCGCACGCCGTGGTTGTCACCGTTCGCGATCGGGTAGACGTGCACGCCGTCCGCTTCCGCGATCGCCAGATCGCAGACCTTGTCGCCGCCGAGATCGCCGAGCGCGAGCGGCGGACGCGCGGCCGTGTCCTCGCGCTTCCCGCCGAGCGCGCAACCGAGCTCGACCGGCAGACCGACCGCGAGGTGCGCGACGACGAGGTTCGCCGCGCCCGCGTCGACGACGTCGAGCGCGCCATCGAGGTCGACGTCGGCGAGCTTGGGCGTCACGTCGATGCGCGTCGTCGTGCTCGGATGCGGCTGCGCCTCGAAGCTGCCGTCCGACTTCTGATGCCACTGCGTGGAGGGCGTCCACAGGTCGACGCGCGCGTCGCCGTCGAAGTCGGCGACGAGCGGCGCGCGCTCGAACACCGGCTTGGGTCCGAACGCCTCCTTCGTGCGATCCGCGAAGCGTCCGGCGCGCAGGCTGTCGGCGAGGAACGGCCCGTCGCGACCGCCGAGCAGGAAATCGACGTCGTTGTCGCCGTCGAAATCCTCGGTCACGGCCCAGGCGAGCGGTCTCGTCGGCAGAGATGCGTCCGCGCTCGCGTCGGTGAACTTGCCTTCGGACTTCTGCGCGCCGTCGTTGCGCCACACGCGCGCGCCGAAATCGCCGACGAGCAGGAGATCGATGTCGCCTTCGTGGTCGTAGTCGACGGGCACGATCTGCGCGATGGCGCCGGGCACGGCGGGCAGCGTCACGTTCGAGGGCGACCACTCGGACTTCTCGCGATCCGGGCGCAGGAGGACGAGCTTCTCCTTGCTGCTCACGACGAACGACAGCCAGCTCGAGCCCTTCTCGTCGTTGTCGAGATCGAACGCGCACAGCGCGCCGACGGGTTCCCTGGAGAGCTGCTCGACGCGCCAGTCCTTGTCGCGGCGCAGCGCGATGAAGAGCCCCTTGTCGCCCCACGCGACGAGATCGAGCTGCAGATCGCCATCGAGATCCCAGGCCTCGAGCTCGCGCGCGCCGCCGAGCTCGGGCGCGATCACGCTGCCGGCGCCGAGCTC
Organism: Planctomycetota bacterium; assembly: GCA_044228975.1. GTDB lineage: Bacteria > Planctomycetota > UBA1135 > UBA1135 > JADJNY01. The sequence continues at coordinate 19,326 of JBGATX010000067.1, forward strand.
CCTGGGGCAGGCGGGTTTCGCGATCTGGTTGCCCGGAGGCTGTGGTGCGCGGTAGCGGCCGAGATTGCCGAGCGCGACCATCATGTTGTCCGGCGCCGCGAGGCCGCGCTTCGTGAGCTCGGCCCACAGCGTGTTGTACTTGTTGAGCTCGCTCTCGCGTCCGTCCGCCGTGACGAGCAGTCGCGTCATGCGATAGACGGCGGTGACGTACCACTGCTGTCCGTTCTCGATGCCGACTTCGATGACAGACTTGTAGAGCGCCTCGGCGCGCGCATTGTCCTCGTTCTCCGTCTCGGCCTCCGCGAGCGCGAGCTTCGTGGGCAGGTCGTTCGGGAAGGCCGCGTTCGCCGCGCGGAAGAACTCGCGCGCCGCCTTGAAGTCGACCGCTTCGCGCGCGAGCACGCCGCGCAGGTACGCCACGCGGCCCGAGCGCGCGTCGAGCTGCGCCGCGCGGTCGAGGAAGGCCTTGGCCGCATCCGACTTGCCGTCGGCGAACTCGATCGCCGCGGCGCCGATCAGGTCGTCGAGCGTCGCGTCCTTGCGCGCGACGAGCGGCGCGAGCGCGGCGCGTGCGTTGCCGTACTCCGCCTGCGGCAGGTTGAAGAAGCGCGCGGCCTTCTCGCGTGCGAGGTCGTCGGCGCTCGAAGTACCCGGGACGCTCGGCGCGGCCGCACTCGCGTCCTTGGAGCTCGCGTTCGGCGTCGCGCCGGGAGCGGGCGCGGGAGGTGCTTCCTTCGAGCACGCGCACAGAGGCAGGAACAGAGCGAGGGCCAGTCGGGCCGGAGTCAGGTGCTTCACGTCGGTTCGCAGGGTCAGCGGAGCAAGGGGGGACGCGCGCAGTACACGCACGCGCGCGCGGCGATGCAAGTCGCCGCGCACGGCGACGAGTGCTCCCGGCAGGCGAGCGGAGCGAGCTCCACTGCGCGTGAACCGTTCGGGCCGTCAGCGGCGCCGATCCGCGTGGTTTCAACGCGGCGAACGCCGGGCGACTGGGCACGGGCCCGCGGTGACGGCGGGCGCACGTTCGATCGGCGCGACGCCGGGCGGGGCCGCTCCACGCGAGCGGACTTCGGGAAAGGCCGCGCGGTGCCCGATACACTCGCGCTGCACCGCCGCGCATGAACTCCTCCAGCACCCTCCCCGCGTCCAAGACGAGCTCCTCGACCTCTTCCGCGACGATGGGGTTCGCTCCGAGCGGCGCGAAGCCCGGCAAGCGCGCGCTGATCGTGGGCGCGAGCTCCGGCATCGGCGCGGCGCTCGTGAAACGCCTCGTGAGCGAAGGCTGGCAGGTCGCGGCCGTCGCGCGCCGTCGCGAACTCCTGGAAACGCTCTCGCGCGAGTGCGCCGCTCTGCCGCGCGCTTCCGGTGGCGGCATCGTCGTGCGCGCGCACGACGTCTCGAACGCGGCCGAGGCCGCGGGCGTGTTCGAGGCGCTCGTGCGCGAGATCGGCGGCCTCGATCTCCTGATCTATGCCGCCGCGGTCATGCCGAAGGTCGGCAAGGACGAGTACGACACGGAGAAGGACCTCGAGCAGCTCACGGTCAACGTCGGCGGCTGCATCGCGTGGTGCAACGCGGCCGCGCGCCTGTTCCAGACGCAACGTTTCGGCACGCTCGTCGGCATCAGCTCGATCGCGGGCGAGCGCGGGCGCAAGGGCAATCCGGTCTACGGCACGACCAAGGCCGCGATGAACACCTATCTCGAGGCGTTGCGCAACCGTCTCTCCGAGCACGGCGTGCACGTGTGCACGATCAAGCCGGGTTTCGTCGACACGGACATGACCAAGGGCATGCCGAAGCTCCTGTGGCTCATCTCCGCCGATGAAGCCGCGCGCTTGATCCTCAAGGCCGCGCGCTCGAAGGCGAACGAGCGCTTCGTGCCGCGCCAGTGGTGGCTCGTCGCGACGGTGATCAAGTCGATCCCGAGCTTCCTCTTCCGCAAGTTGAACCTCTGAGCGCGCGCTCGACGATGAGCTCCGCACACGTGGCGTTTCGCACGCAAGGTCCGCGCAGCGACCTGGAGTACGTCGAAGGCTGGGGCATGGCCGTCGGCGCGCACAGCCGCGTGCTCAAGCCGCGCTCCGTCGACGAGGTGCGCGCCGCCTTCGCGCGTGCGCGCGAGCACGGCACGACGATCGGGCTGCGCGGCAGCGGTTGCAGCTACGGCGACGCGAGCGTGAACGAGCGCGGCGAGGTGCTCGACATCCGAGCGCTCGCTCGCATCGTCTCGTGGAACAAGGAGACCGGCGTCGCCGAATGCGAGGGCGGTGTCACGATCGAGCAGCTCTGGAAGACGATCCTGCCCGACGGCTGGTGGCCGCGCGTCGTCAGCGGAACGATGTTCCCGACGCTCGCCGGCGCGGCGGCGATGAACATCCACGGCAAGAACAACTACGCCGTGGGCACGATCGGCGACGCCATCCGCGAGTTCGATCTCGTCACGCCGCGCGGCGACGTGCTCACGTGCGATCGCGAGAAGCAGAGCGATCTCTTCCACGCCGCGATCGGCGGCTTCGGCATGCTCGGCGCGTTCACGCGCATCGTGCTCGAGACGAAGAAGGTCCATTCGGGCGAGCTCGAGGTGCGCGGCTTCTCGAACCCCGGTCTCGCCGAGGCGATGGAGTTCATCGAGGAGCGCAAGTCGAACGCCGACTACCTCGTCGGGTGGATCGACGCGTTCGCGACCGGCGCGTCGCTCGGCCGCGGGCTCGTGCACGAGGCGCGCTACCTGAAGCCCGGCGACGATCCCGACCCGGCCGCGACGTTGCGCGTTGCGCGACAAGAGCTCCCGCCGAGCATCTTCGGCGTGCCGAAGAGCGAGGTGTGGCGCGCGCTGAGCGTCTTCAATCGCGACGCGGGCATGCGCTCGATCAACGCGCTCAAGTACCGCATGGGTCAGCTCGAGGCGCAGCGCGGCTGGTACCGCCAGCCGCACGCCGCGTTCGCGTTCCTGCTCGACTACGTGCCCAACTGGAAGTGGGCGTATGGCCAGGAGCGCGGCTACGGACTGATCCAGTACCAGGCGTTCGTGCCGAAGGAGACCGCGTACGAGGTCTTCAAGTCGATCCTGATCGAGAGCCAGCGCGCACATCAGGTGCCGTACCTCGCGGTGCTCAAGCGCCACCGACCCGATCCGTTCTGGCTGACGCATTCGACCGACGGCTGGAGCCTCGCGCTCGACTTCAAGGTCACGCCCGAGCGTCGCGAGCGTCTGTGGAAACACTGCGCCGAGCTGACGGAGCTCGTGCTCGGCGGCGGAGGCAAGTTCTACTTCGCCAAGGACCTCGTCATCGGGCCGGAGGACGCGCGCCGCATGTTCCCGCCCGACAAGCTCGCGAAGTTCGCCGCGCTGAAGCGCGAACTCGACCCCGATCGCATCCTCGAGACCAACCTCTCGCGGCGCGTGTTCGGCGAGATGTGGTGAGCGCTCCAGTGCAGCCGCGCGTGCGCGATCAAGTCAGCGAACCCGACGAATGACCTCGCAGATCGACCCGATGGCCGCGCCGGCGCTGTGTCGAGTCGCGAGCCTTCTGCCGCGCGCCTTCGTCGCCGCGGCCTCGTTGGCCGGCAGCTTGGCTCTACGCGCCATCGTCGACTCCCGCTGACTTGATCGCCGACCCGGCTTCGACGGCATTCAAGATGGGCCGCGCGAGCCACACGCGACCCCAGCCGCGTCCCGTGGCTTCCTTCAGCATGCCGGCCTTCTCCAGGACTTCGATGGTCTTGGTGGCCGTGGGCGGCGTCACGCCGAGGTGTTGCGCCGCGCGCGCGACGGTCGTGTACGGATTGACGAAGAGCTCGTCCAACAGAGAGAGCGCTCTGTGGTCCTTGCCGAGGTGCGCTCGGTATTCATCACGCAACTTCAAGATCGCCTCGCTCTGGTCGATCGCGCTGCGCGCGGTGTCGCGAACTGCTGCCAGGAAGTATCGCAGCCACTCCGTCCACTCGCCATGCGTGCGGATGCGCTGCAGGTGCGCGTAGTAACCCTCGCGGTGCTGCTCGATGTAGCTCGACAGGTACAAGAGCGGCTTGCTGAGCCGGCCGCGTTCGACGAGAAACAGCGTGATGAGCAGGCGCCCGATGCGACCGTTCCCGTCGAGGAAGGGATGGATGGCCTCGAAGTGTTCGTGCACCAGTGCGCACTGGACCAGCTCGGGCATCGTTCCTCGTTCGTGCAGGAAGCGCTCCCACGCCGTGATGCACTCCTGCATTTCTGGATCGTGAGGCGGCGGAACGTACGTCGCGTCGGTGAGCGTGCAGCCGGGCGGACCGATCCAATTCTGACTGCGGCGAAACTCGCCGGGCGTCTTCTCTTGGCCGCGCACATCCGTCATCAAGACCTTGTGCAGTTCGCGCACGAGGCGACCGGAGAGCGGCAGCGTCTGCAACCTCTTCAGTCCAGCGTTCAACGACGCCACGTAGTTGCGGACCTCGAGCACGTCGCTGCCCGGAGGCGTGCGCTTGGGCTCGATTTCATCCAGGAGCAAGTCGGACAGATCGGCCTGTGTGCCTTCGATGCGGCTCGAAGCGACCGCCTCGCGCTTCACGTAGGGCGCGATGAGGAGGTCGGGGTTGGGGAGGTAGCGACCCAGGCCGGAGAGTTCGCTCAGCGCCGCGTCGGCCTGGGGGAGGAGCAGGGTCAGGGTGGCGTCGTAGGCGATCGCCGGAGGGAGCGGGGCCGGGACGAAGGCCCAGTAGCCGGTTGAGGTCTTGACCGGCCGTCCGGCCAGCGGGCTCTTGAAGTCTTGGGCTCCATGGCCGTCTGGCGGGCGTTCTGGGGCCCTTCGAGGGCGAGCTTTGAAAGCCGACGCACCGAGTCTTTCAAAGCCTTCCGAGCTGGCCAAGACTTTTTCAAAGCTCGTCGCAGGGAGCGGACGAGCATCCCTGCGGTGCCGGAACCCACGGACTGCGGGCGTCAGCGTGCAAACGCTCCGTCCTCCGAGCCGAACGCCTCGCGCACGAGGTTGGAGGGGAGGAGCTCGACCGGGTGAGTTGATCGCGGCAGCGCGAGATCAGCGCTGCGGCAGCAGCGAGCGGCTCGGTCACCCGCGCGAATGAATCGCCGGTTCGGTCCGCTTCGCCGCGGTGTCGGCTTCGCTCAGCGTCGTCGACGGCAGAGTCGCCGCTCACGATCGACCGAGACGGCGAGCGATGGCAGCGGACAAGGCGAGCGGTACCGAAGCTATCCTGTCGAGAGAGAGCGCATGGATCGAGCCGCTCCCGCGCGCCCGCCGTTCGCATCGTGCGACTCGCCGGAGAACAACGTGCCGAAGACCCACTTCACGTCGGTGGACGAATACCTCGCCACCCAGCCGCCGGCCGCGCGAGCCGTGCTCGAGCGCATGCGCAGCGCGATTCGCAGGGCGGTGCCGAACTCAGTGGAGCGGATCTCGTATCGGATCCCGTCGTTCAAGTTGCCTGGCGGCGCGGGCGCGCTCTACTTCGCCGGCTGGAAGGAGCACGTCTCGTTCTATCCGGCGAGCGAGCGGCTCGTGGCGGAGTTCCGGGACGAGCTCGCACCCTTCGACGTGAGCAAGGGGACGATCCGCTTTCCGCTGGCGCGGCGCGTACCCGTGGTGTTGATCGGACGGCTCGCGAAGTTCCGCGCGCAGGAGCTGGTCGCGAACAGGAAGTCCAAATCCGCTGCGCCGAAGAAGCGCAAGGCTGCCGCGCGCACGAAGGCCGGCAGTCGTCGAACGAGTTCGTCGCGCTGAGCGCGAAGCGACGTTCACTTCTCCTTCGCCACGAGCTCCAGCTCGACCTCGATCGTCTGACTCGGCTCGAGTTGCACCTGGCGCGAGCGCTCGCCGTCGACCCGCGCGAGATCGAGTTCGGCGTCCTGCACGCCGTACCACACCTCACCCCACGGCAGGTTCGTGATCTCGATTCGTCCGCGCGCGTCGCTCGTCGCCGACCATTCCTGATCGAGGAACACGCTCGAGAAGCCGCTCGACCAGCGCACGTTCGGCCAGCAGCTGAGCTTGACTCCGGCGGCCGGCGTGCCGTCCGCGCGCTTCAACGTCGCCTTCAGGCTCGACGTCGGTTCCATCGCGAGCACGAACACGCGACCCGCTTCGGCGAACTCCGCCGGATCGACTCGCTGCGCGACGAAGCGCGCGTCGCGCAGGCGCCAGGCCTCGTGCGCGTCCGGCTGAGGCTCGGACGGCGCGCGCGCGGGCGCCGCGGAGTGCTCCGCTGCGTCGACGCGCTCCGACGCCCAGCCGTCGCACAGCGCGATGATCTGTCCGTCGCCGGGCGGCAGATTCGCGAACGTGAACGTGCCGTCCTCGCGAATCGGCGCATCGAACGCGCGCAGCGCGCGCACCGGGCTCGATGGACCGGCGCCGATCTGCAGGTTGAGCCGCGCGAGTCCGTTGCGCACCGGGCGCGGGACCTCGTCCTCGAGCCGCCCTTCGAGCCTGCGCGGCGGGAAGAGCTGCAGGTGGAGCTCCTTCTGCTCCGCATCCGCCAGCGTGAAGCGCGCCACGGCACTGAAGCACACGCCGCGCTCGGGATGCGAGTACGAGAGGTAGAGCGCGTGCTCGCCGGGCGGGATGTTCGCCGTCGAGAGCCGGCCGTCGCGTATCGGCTGCCACGCGTCCTTCGCGAGGCGCACTTCCCACGTGAGGTGCGGCTCGACCGCCGTGATGCGCTCGCTCGGCGAATCGATCCAGCCCGAGACGATCACGAACGCGCCCCGATCGAGCACGACCACGCGAGGTTCTGGACCGATCTCGAACTGGTCGACCGTCTTCGCGACGTACTCCGGATGCGTGACGAGGAACGTCAACGAGCCCGTCTCGTCGTCGGAGTTCACCCACACCGGATGCCACAAGCGCACCTTGCCTTGCGCGTCGCTGCGACCGACCGACGGCTCGTCGGGCCAGGAGTAGTGCGAGCCGGGCTCTCGCTGCGTGCGCAGGCCGACCATCTTCACGTCCGCGTTGGCGATCGCGGCGCCGAAGCGATCCTGGATGAGCAGTTGCACCCAATCGCGCGCGCTCTTGTCGACCTTCGCGGGCGTCGAGGGTGTGGGCTGGGCGGCGCTCGGCGCGCTCGCGATCGCCGACGCGTCGCGCGTGCTCTCGCCCGGCTCGACGACGCCCGCGAGCTGTGGCGCTGCGTCCGCGCGAGGCCCGGCGTCCTCGACGCGCGCGCTCGAGCGAGCGTTCGCGCGCTCCCCGGCGTTCGGCGCCGCATCGTCCGATCGCGCGAGCCACCACACGACGAAGGCGGCGACGATCAACAGCAACACGATCGGCAGGGAACGTTTCATCGTCCGTGGGGCGCGCGCGGGAAAGCGCTCGAGCGCTGCGCTCCAGTTTGTCGCGCGCGCTGCGCTCCCGGCAACTCGGCCGGACGCGCTCGCCGAGCCCAACCTGGGCGGCAGGGATCGTCGAGCCACGCAACGCCGGCGAGTACCCCGATGCGAAGCGAGCGAGCGCCGAGCGCGCATGCGCGAGTGAGCTCGCGCCCACACCGCGGATCATTCGTGCTGGGCGTAGGCGCGCGCCGCGTCGACGTGCGCGAAGCGGTCCTCCTCGGCGATCCAGGCTGTCAATCGGCCGCCCCACACGCAGCCGGTGTCGAGCCCGCGCACTTGCGGCCGCACGATCAGGCCCACGCGCGCCCAGTGTCCGAAGACGACCGTGCGTCGCTCGTCCGCGCGCGGCGGCCAGAACTCGTACCACGCGCGGTAGGGAGCGGGCGGCGGCGGCCAATCGGACTGCGGGCGCTCGCCCTGCGGCGTGCAGTAGCGCGCCGAGATCGCGAAGGCGAGGTCGGCGTCCTCGCGCAGCGGGTCGAGCTGCGCGAGCTGTCGCTCGGGGTTCTTCCAGCGCGGGTTCAAGCCCGCGTGCACGAGCAGCGCGTCGTTCCACGCGCGCACGAACGGTCGCGCGGCGAGCCAGGCGAGCAGCTCCTCGCGATCGTCGGCGCGCAGGAGCTCGTCCAGCGTGTCGCCCGTCCTCGTCTTGCGCAGACCGCGCGCGACGCGCAGCAAGTGCACGTCGTGATTGCCGAGCACGCCGCCGACGCATTCACGCGCTCCAACGCCGCTGCGCTTCAACGAGCGAACCAGGCGCAGCACGCCGAGCGAGTCCGGCCCGCGGTTGACGAAATCGCCGCAGGGCTCGAGCTGATCTCTCGCGGGATCGAAGCGCAGCGCCTCGAGCAGCCGCTCGAGCTCCTCGCGACAGCCCTGGATGTCCCCGATGAAGATGCGCCGCGTCATGCGAAGGGACTCCGTACAGTACGGTACACGGCATCTTTCTCACCGATTCGGCGCATTCGCACAGTGACGTGTGCGGTGACGCTCGATCCGTGAGAAAGATGCCGTGTACCGTACATCACGCGCGTTCGAGCAGCGCGTAGCCGGAGAAGCGCTGGTACATGGCCTTCGTCTTCTTGGACATGAAGAGCCCGCGGATCGCGAACAGCCGGAAGAACGGCGGCATGCGCTTCAAGCGGAGCGCCTCGTGCATTCCGCCGCGGTACTCGCGCTCGCGCCAGCCGAACGGCTCGAAAAAGGCCGTGTTGTTCGCGGGCGCGAAGCGGAACGGAGCTCCGCCTTCGGCCGTGAACCTGCCCGAACGCTTCGAGAGCCACGCGAGCAGCTTGGGATGCGCGATGTCGAAGAGCCACAGCCTCGCCGCGGGCTCGGCGGCGAGATCGCGCGCCAGCGCCGCGACCGACGCGTCGTCGAGGTAGATGAGCAGACCCTCGGACACGATCAACGCGCGCGTGCTGGCGGCGAGAGCTCGCGCGAGCGACGCGCGACGCGCTCCCTCGTCCGCGAGGTCGGCGCGGATGCGCTCGAGCTCGCAACACGGTGTCTCGCCCGCGATCAGCGCCTCCTTCTCGTCGAGGATCGGCGCG
>JBGATX010000068.1:0-27400 GCA_044228975.1 Planctomycetota bacterium
CGCGAAACGGCGCATCCTGGGCCTCGCCGCCGCGGCCGGCGGGACGGCGGTCCTCTCGGCCGAGGACCCGCGGCTCGCCGGCTGGAGCGAGCCCGGATTGCGGCGGCTCGATGCGTTCCCGACGCGGGACTCCGACCGCGGGCTCAACGTGCGCGCGGGCGCGTTCCGCCTCGAGCGCGAGATCCTCGGGCGCGTCGACGACCTGCGCCTGCCGGGAACGTTCCAGCGCGAGAACACCCTGCTCGCCCTGGGTCTCGCGCGGCTCCTCGGCGCGGATCCGCGGCGGCTCGCGGCCGCCGTCCCCGGTCTGACCGCGCTCCCCTACCGGATGCAGGACCTGGGCACGTTCGCTGGACACCGGGTCTGGGACAACGGGGTCTCGACCACGCCCGACTCGACCCTGGCGGTGTTCGGGTCGCTCGCGCCGGGGTTCACGTTGCTGGTCGGCGGCAAGCACAAGGACCTGCCCCTGGACGAGCTCGTGCGCGCGGCGAGCGGGCGCGTGCGCCGCGTGGTTTCCTTCGGTAAGGCAGGCCCCCTGCTGAGCGAGACCTTCCGGGCCGCCGGGATCGACGCGATCGCCGTCGCGACCGTCCCCGAGGCCGTCGAGGCCGCTTTCGGGGCCATGGAGTCCGGCGAGGAGCTCCTCTTCTCACCGGCCTGCGCGAGCTACGACCAGTACCTGAATTTCCAGGAGCGGGCCCAGGCCTTCCGACAATCCCTGGAGAGGTTTCGCACCCCGCATCCCGCACCGCCGGAGCGGCGTCTCGACAAGGCGGGTCGCGGGGGCTAGACCTGAAGGAACGTGCGCGTCTGCCCAGCCGCGCCCGACGGGATGATCTGCCAGAACTGCCTCAAGAACGCCGCGACGGTGCACGTGACCGAGATCGCCACCCCGGTGGTCGCTCCGGTCGAGTCCGTCGGCGATGGAACCGCATCCCCGGCCGAGACCGCGCCCCACGTGAGCGAGCAGCATCTGTGCGAAGTCTGCGCGCAGACCCTCGACCTGCCCCACGCTCCCGCGCTCCAGAAGGCCCAGCTCGATATCTGGAAGCTGCTCCAGATCACGGCCAAGCAGACGCGCCGGAAGGGCGGCCCGACGTGCGCCGGATGCGGCCTCCAACTCGAGGAGTTCCGCCGCAAGGGGCGACTGGGCTGCCCGCAGTGCTACGACGCCTTCGCGGCGCACCTCGGCGAGGTCTTCGAGCGCGTCCACGGCGCGCGGCAGCACGTCGGCCGGTTGCCCGGCACCGACGCTGCGATCCCCGCTCCCCCGATCGACGCACTGGCGCTCGAGCGCGAACAGCGCCTGGTCGACCTGCGCCAGAAGCTCGAGATCGCGATCCGCGAGGAAGCGTACGAGAACGCCGCGCGGCTGCGCGACGAACTGAAGCAGCTCGAAGAGCCGCGAAAGAGTTGACGGCTCGGCGTCCGACGCGATTTCACGCGCGGCACGGCTTCACCTCGCCGACCTTGAAGGTCGAAACGTCAGAGTTAGCTACCATCACCGCACCGGTGGGCGCTGGCTCGTCGCCCCCGATCGTCCCCTCACCGCGCACGGGCCCCGGAGACACCATGTTCGACCGCTTCACGGACCGCGCCAAGAAGGTGATGAACCTGGCCCGTCAGGAGGCCCAGAGGTTCAACCACGAGTACCTCGGCACCGAGCACATCCTGCTGGGCCTCGTTCAGGAAGGCAGCGGCGTCGCAGCCAACGTCCTGAAGAACATGGGCATCGACCTCGCCAAGATCCGCAGCGAGGTGGAGAAGATCGTCAAGACGGGCTCCACGATGGTGTCCGTCGGTCAGCTGCCCTTCACGCCGCGCGCGAAGAAGGTGCTCGAGCTCTCCATGGAGGAGGCCAGCAACCTCGGGCACAACTACATCGGGACGGAGCACTTGCTGCTCGGCCTGATCAAGGAGAACGAGGGCATCGCGGCGCAGGTGCTGCTGAACCTCGGCGTGAAGCTCGAGGACGTGCGCGAGGAGGTCCTGGACTTCCTGGGCGCCGAATCGAACGACGAGGAAGAGGAGGAGGGCGCGCAGCAGGAGGGCAACGAGAAGCCCCAGGGCGCCGGACAGGCCCAGGGCAAGAGCAAGACGCCGGCGCTCGACAGCTTCGGTCGCGATCTGACCGAGCTCGCTCGCGAAGGCAAGCTCGACGTGGTCATCGGCCGCGCGAACGAGATCGAGCGCGTGATCCAGATCCTCTCGCGCCGCACGAAGAACAACCCCGTGCTGCTCGGCGAGCCCGGTGTCGGCAAGACCGCCATCGTCGAAGGCCTCGCGACGCAGATCATCGAGAACCGCGTGCCCGACATCCTGCGCAACAAGCGCATCGTCGTGCTCGACCTCGCGTTGATGGTCGCCGGCACGAAGTACCGCGGCCAGTTCGAGGAGCGCATCAAGGCCGTCATGACCGAAGTGCGCCGCGTGCGCGACGTCGTGCTCTTCATCGACGAGTTGCACACGCTGGTCGGCGCTGGCGGAGCGGAGGGCGCGATCGACGCATCGAACGTGCTCAAGCCGGCGCTCTCACGCGGCGAGATCCAGTGCATTGGAGCGACCACGCTCGACGAATACAGGAAGCACATCGAGAAGGACGGCGCGCTCGAACGCCGGTTCCAGGCCGTGAACGTCGACCCGCCCTCACCGACGGAGACGGTCGAGATCCTCAAGGGCCTGCGCGACAAGTACGAAGCTCACCACCGCGTCACGTACACCGACGACGCGCTCCAGGTGGCCGTCGATCTCGCGACGCGCTACATCAACAACCGTTTCCTGCCGGACAAGGCGATCGACGTGATCGACGAGGCCGGCGCCCGCGTGCGCATCAAGTCGATGCAGACGCCGCCGGACATGCGCGAGCTCTCGCAGGAGATCGAGCGCCTCGAGCGCCAGAAGGACGAGGCGGTCTCCGCGCAGGACTTCGAGAAGGCCGCGCAGATGCGCGACAAGGCCTACCAGCTCAAGAAGAAGAAGGAAGAGCAGCAGAACCGCTGGCGCGCGGAACAGGCGGAAAAGGAGCAGGTCGGCCAGGTGACGTCCGAGATCATCGCGGAGACCGTTTCGAAGATGACGGGCATCCCGCTCACCCGCCTCGAGAAGGCCGAGGCCGAGCGCCTGCTGCAGATGGAAGGCGAGCTCGGCGCGGTCGTGATCAACCAGGACGCCGCGATCAAGGCCATCGCGCGCGCGGTGCGCCGCTCGCGTTCGGGGCTCAAGGATCCGCGCCGTCCGATGGGCTCGTTCGTCTTCCTCGGCCCCTCGGGCGTGGGCAAGACGTTCCTCGCCAAGTCGCTGGCCAAGTTCATGTTCGGCAGCGAGGACGCGGTGATCACCGTCGACATGAGCGAGTACATGGAGAAGCACAACGCTTCCCGCCTCGTCGGCGCGCCCCCGGGCTACGTCGGCTACGAGGAAGGCGGACAGCTCACCGAGAAGGTGCGCCGCCGCCCGTACTCGGTCGTGCTGCTCGACGAGATCGAGAAGGCGCACCCCGACGTCTTCAACATGCTCCTCCAGATCATGGAGGAAGGGCGTCTGACCGACTCGTTCGGCCGGCACGTCGACTTCCGCAACGTGATCCTGATCATGACCAGCAACCTCGGCAGCCAGCAGATGAAGGCCGGCTCGCGACTGGGCTTCGACCGCGTGAGCGCGGGAAGCACCAAGGTCAGCGAGGAAGAGCGCGGCAAGCGCATGCGCGCCGACGTCATGATCGAGGTCGAGCGCTACTTCCGCCCCGAGTTCCTGAACCGCGTCGACGAGCTGATCGTGTTCAACCCGCTGACGCACGAGGATCTCTCGCGCATCGTGCACCTGCAGCTCGCCGAGGTGCGCAAGCGCCTCACCGACAAGGGCCTGACGCTCGAGCTCGAGCCGACCGCCGTCGATTTCCTCATCAACAAGGGATACAACGAAGACTACGGCGCGCGTCCGCTGCGTCGCGCGATCGAGCGTTTCATCGAGGACCCGCTGGCCGAGCACCTGCTGCGGCACCCCGGCATGAGCAACGAGCCGATCAAGATCGGCGTCTCCGCCGACCAGCAGAACCTGAGCTTCCAGCAAGGTTCGGTCGCCCTCGAGCTCGTGCCCGCCGCGGTCGCCACTCCGGCGACGCCAGGCTGAGCGTCGGCACGCGATACGAATCGAACCCGCCGCGGAACACTGGCGTCCGCGGCGGGTTCGTCTTAGCGTCCAACCGAGGAGGCCCCCTTGCTCGCGAACATCGTCATCGCGTTCGTTTCGCTCGCCACGCAGCCCAGCGAGTTCTCCATCGCCGCACCCGGTCTCGACGACCCCAAGCGCGCTGACGACAAGCCGGCCGTCGACAAGCCAGCCGCGCCCGATCCCGCGCGGGTGAAGGCTGCCGTGGCGCAGCTCGACAAGGCGTTTCGAGGCGGGACGAAGGAAGAGAAGCTCAAGGCGCTGCAGGAGCAGTCCGACGTCGTCGACGCCGAGGTCGTCAAGCAGATCGCGAAGGGGCTCTCGGACAAGGAGCTCGACGTGCAGAAGTCCGCGATCGTCGCACTGCGCTGGATGGACCATCCCGACGCGCTCAAGGAGCTGCACGCGCTCGCCAAGTCGCCGCGCGACCTGCGCAAGGAACCGATCGTCTTCGCCGAGCTGCTCAAGGCCATCGGCCAGCACTCCAGTCCCACGTCGATCGCAATCCTCACAGACGATCTGTGGTCCGTGCCGGAACAGGGTGTGATCCAGGCGCGGATACTCGGCCTCGGACGTATCCGCACGATCGAATCCGTCGAAGCGCTGATGAGCCTGATGAAGGCCGCCGGACCGCAGCGCATCCAGAACGTGATGGCCGACTTCCGTCTCGCGCTCGTGCAGCTCACCGGCGTCGACAAGGGCGTGTCCCAACAACTGTGGAACGAGTGGTGGAATGACAACCGCGCGCGCTTCAAGGTCGAAGCCACCGCCGCGGCGATGCCGCGCGAGCTCGGAATGCGCTGGGAGGTCTACTGGGGACAGCGCGAGCCGTACGAGCGCTTGCGCCGCCGCGGAGATCGCGGCAAGGGCGATCCGGAGTCCGGCGCGGGCAAGGACAAGCCCGAACGCGAAGGCAAAGGCGGCTGAACGCGCGGATTCGGTGCCTCGCGCGGCGGCGTAGGCGATTTTTTTGGTGCAGGTGTGTCACCGCCGGCGGGTTCGCGCGTCTCCTGGTGCGTGAGCGGACACGTCGACGCGCTGTGCATCGAGCCGGGATCGACGCACTGGCCGGCCGAGCTGCTGGAGATCGAGGGCTCTCCCGAGCGGCTCTGGCTGCGCGGACGATTGTCGGTGCTGAGCGCGCTGCCGCGCATCGCGCTCGTCGGCAGCCGCTCGCCGACGCCTTATGGAGAGTCGCAGGCGGATCGTTTCGCGCGGGTGCTCGCGCGCGCGGGATGCTGCATCGTCTCGGGTCTCGCCCGCGGCATCGACCACGCGGCGCATCGCGCGGCGCTCGACGTGCGCGGAGCGACGATCGCCGTGCTCGGGTCCGGCGTCGACCAGCCATGGCCGACCGGTGCGCTCACGCAAGACGTCATCTCCGCCGGATTGCTCCTGTCGGAGTTCCAACCAGGTCAAGCGCCCAAGCCGCATCACTTCCCGCTGCGCAATCGCGTCATCTCGGGGCTGTGTCGCGCCGTGATCGTCATCGAGGCGGCGCACGCGTCGGGATCGCTGATCACCGCGCGCTGGGCGGTGGATCAAGGTCGCGGCGTCTTCGCGCTCCCTGGCCGCGTCGACCATCCGATGTCGCGCGGCTGTCACAAGCTCATCCGCGAGGGCGCGGCGCTGGTCGAGGATCCGCTGGAGGTCCTCGAGGATCTCGGTCACGCGGTGCCACGCGGAGACGCAAACACGGAGAGCGCGTCGGCACCCACCGATCCGCACGCGGCGCTGATCGACGCACTGAGCGGCGACACGCTCTCGTCGGAAGAGCTCGCGCGGCGCCTCGAGCGTTCGCTGCCGGAGGTGCTCGTCGCGCTGGTCGAGTGCGAGATGACGGGCCGAGTGCGTCGCCTGCCCGGAGGGAGGTACCAGCTCGGCGCGTTGTTCCGCGCGTAGGGCTCCGGGTCGCGGCGCGCGGCGGAGTCCGGAGAATTCAGCTGACCGATGCGACCGTGTGTTCGGCGACCAGCATCAGGCCGACGACGATCCCGCACCAGAACACGAACTTCGCCAGACGCCGCGGCATCCCACGCAGCGTCTTCTCGTCGTCCGTCGAGAAGAAGAACCCGTGGATGGTCACGATCACGACGACCACGGCCAGGAACAGGATCAGATGCTTCAGCGGATCGATCACGCCAGGGTCCCCGCTTTCGGCGCGGCAGCCGATGGCTGCGGCTCCCCGCCCGCGGGCGTCACGCTCGGGCTCGCCCCGCCCGACTCGCGTTGCTCCCAGTACGAGTAGACGTCGATCATCGAGAGCACGTTCAACAGCCCCGCGACGCACACCATCCCCAGTCCCGCGTCGACGTAGTCGATGTCGTGGGTGATCAGCGCGTGCCCGTGCAGGAACTCCGCGATCATCACCGGCGCCCCGAGCAGGAATTGCCCGGCCCAGTAGTAGAAGTGGCGCTCGCGATCGAGGTTCGAGCCCTCGCACAGCAGAGTTCCGAGCGCGAACAGCCCGCACAGGAGCACGAACACGACCGCCGCGCGCAGTCGCCGTCCTTGCAACCAGTGGCCAAGGCCGGGCACGAGCCAAGCGCTCACGATCTCGACGAGGGGCGAACGGCCGAAGGGCTGCGAGCCGCGGCGCTGTTTCGCGTCGAGCTGGGCGCGCACGATCAGGCAGGCGTTCAAGATCCCGCTCGTGGAGGTCAACCACGTGCCCAGGTGCATCCACTCCGGCCACACGCGCGGATGTCCCACGCCGTAGCCGTAGACCTGCGTGTGGTAGACGAGCATGCCGAGGTTCCCGACCTCAGGCGTGAGCACCCCGGCGACCGGTCCGCGCAGATCCGTTTCGAGGTACTCGAAGAGCATCCCGCCGGTGAGTCGCAGCCCGGCGAAGTAGAGCCCCTGGATGACGACGAATGCGATCAGGCCGAAGATCGGCATGCCCAGGAACATGTGGCCCGCGCCGGGCACGGCCCAGGTCAGGAGTGCCGCGGCGTACGGCTCCCCGCGTCGCTCCGAGGCGTTGGTGGCCAGTGACGACATGGTCGAGAGCGCGAGGTTCTACCAGCGCAGGCGCGCGGCGGCCAGCGACGAGCCTCCGACGCTCTGCGAGAGCTCGAGATCGACGCTTCGCGCACACCGATCGGCGTACGGATCGCGGGTGGAGCGCGCCCCAGCCGCCTGCGGCGAGGACGCGGGTGCAGGATCGCTCGCCGCGCTTCACCCACCCCGGCCGGCCTGCGATCATCCTCGCGCATGGACCCGCGTCCCCACGAGCATCGACTCCGCGTGCGCTACGGCGAGACCGACCAGATGGCCGTGGTCCATCACGCCAACTACCTGCTCTACTTCGAGGAGAGCCGCACGCGCTTGATGGCGGAGCGCGGCTGCTCGTACGCCGAGCTGGAGCGCTCGGGAATCGGCCTGCCGGTGCGCCGCGTGGAGCTGCGCTACCGCGCGCCCGCCGTGTACGACGACGCGCTGGTGATCCGCACGCACGTGGGCAAGGTCGGGGCCGCGTCGATCACGTTCGTTTCCGAAGTGCGCCGCGAGAGCGACGACGCGCTGCTCGCGAACGGCTCGGTCGAGCTCGCGTGCATCGACTTGCGCAATCGCCAGCGGGGCCCGATTCCCCTGCCGGAGGAGCTTCGCGGGCTGCTACCCGACGGTTGACCGAGGCGTCGGCGCGCGCTCACGGCGACGGACGAAGAACAGGCGCTGCCGTGCCGGCCCGCGACGCTCGCGTTCAGCGGCCTTCGTCCTGCGGATCGAGCCACGCGGGCGATTCGATCGACTCGCTGCGCGAGAGTCGCTCGCTGCGCTCGGCTTCGCGCTCGATCGTGCGCTCGCGCTTGCGCGGGCTCGGCACGATCGAGGGCAAGGATTCGAGCAGGCGCTCGCGGCACGCAGGGCAGGGCTTCCCGTCCGGCAAGGCGTTGAGCTGGGCCGGCTCACCGACCGGCAGACCACAGGTGAAACAGCGCGTCGGATGTGCGGAACCCATGGGTACGAGTATCGACGCCAGGACGCGACCTCCACGAGGACCGCATGTCGTCCGACCCACCCGGAAGAGTCTTCCGACGTCGAACCCCGATCAGGCCGCCTCGCGCGGCCTTTTCGGTCGACAGAAATAGCACTAAATCAGTGCGCTTTCGATGCTCCAACTGACCAAGCGAACCGAGTACGGCCTGATCGCCCTGGTCCACATGGTGGACCGGGACGGCCAGCTCGTGAGCGTGCGCGAGATCAGCGAGCACTACCCCGTCCCGCGGCGATTGCTCGCCGAGGTCTTGAAGGACCTGTGCCGTGCGAACCTCGTCACGTCACAGCGTGGAGCGCTGGGCGGCTACGTCCTGGCGCGCTCGGCGGAGGCGATCACGCTCGGCGAGGTCGTCACCGCGCTCGAAGGCACGCCCACGCTCTCGAGCTGCGAGAGCCTCGGCGCCGCGAGCCACGGGGAGTGCGACCTCGAGCCGACCTGTCCGATCCGCTCTCCTCTGCACCGCATCCGCGAAGGCATCTGGGGGCTGATGCAGCGCACGACCCTGCGCTCCCTGGCGCGCCCCGGACCGCTCGTTTCGCTCGACACCCCGCTGACGCTGCCGCTCCTCGATTCGCAAGCAGGCCGATCATGAAGCTGCCCATCTATCTCGACTACCAGGCGACGACGCCCCTCGATCCGCGCGTGCTCGAAGCGATGCTGCCGTACTTCACCGAGCACTTCGGCAACGCGGCCAGCCGCAGCCACGCCTTCGGTTGGACTGCCGAACAGGCCGTCGAGAAGGCGCGCGCGCAAGTCGCCGAGATCCTCGGCGCGTCGCCGAAGGAGATCGTGTTCACGTCCGGCTCGACCGAAGCGATCAACCTCGCGCTCAAGGGCGCGGCCGAGATGTACGCCGAGAAGGGCAAGCACATCGTCACGAGCGAGGTCGAGCACAAGGCCGTGCTCGACACGTGCAAGCACCTCGAGCAGAACGGCTGGCAGGTGACCTACCTCGCACCGACGAAGACCGGGCGGATCACGCGCGACATGGTCGCGGCCGCGCTGCGTCCGGACACCGTGCTCGTCGCGCTGATGTGGGCCAACAACGAGGTCGGCACGCTCAACCCGATCCGCGAGATCGGCGCGTTGTGCCGCGAGCGCGGCGTGCTCTTCTTCACCGACGCGACGCAGGCCGTGGGCAAGGTGCCGGTCGACGTCGAGGCCGATCACGTCGACATGCTGTGCCTGTCCGGCCACAAGATCTACGGCCCCAAGGGCGTCGGCTGCCTCTACGTGCGCCGCAAGAATCCGCGCGTGCGCCTCGTATCCCAGATGGACGGCGGCGGGCACGAGCGCGGCATGCGCTCGGGCACGCTCAACGTGCCGAGCATCGTCGGCCTGGGCAAGGCCTGCGAGATCGCGCGCGTCGACTTCGAGAAGGATCTCGCGCACACGCGCGGACTGCGCGACGAGTTCGAGCGCCGCGTGCTCGCCGCGCTCGACCACGTCACGCTCAACGGCGACGTGGAACACCGCCTGCCGAACAACTCCAACCTCTCGTTCTCCTACGTCGAGGGCGAGTCGATGATCATGGGGATCAAGGACGTGGCCGTGTCGTCGGGCTCGGCCTGCACGTCGGCCAGCCTCGAACCCTCGCACGTCCTGCGCGCGATGGGCGTCGGCGACGAGCTCGCGCACAGCTCGATCCGCTTCGGATTCGGACGCTTCTCGACGCGCGAGGAGGTCGATTTCGCCGTCGACCAGGTGGTCAAGGCCGTGCGGCGGCTGCGCGAGCTCTCGCCGCTCTACGAGATGGTCCAGGAAGGCGTCGACCTCTCGACGGTGAACTGGCAAGCCGGCCACTGAGCGCGCGACACCGCGAGAAGCACAACGGAGACAGTCATGGCATACAGCGACAAGGTCATCGAGCACTACAACAACCCGCGCAACGTCGGCTCGCTCGACAAGGGCAAGCAGACGGTGGGCACGGGCGTCGTCGGCGCGCCGGAGTGCGGCGACGTCATGAAGCTGCAGATCGAGGTCGAAGGCGACCGCATCGTCGACGCGAAGTTCAAGACCTTCGGCTGCGGCTCGGCGATCGCGAGCTCGTCGCTCGCCACCGAGTGGATCAAGGGGAAGACGCTCGACGAGGCGCTGACGATCAAGAACACGCAGATCGTCGAGGAGCTCTCGCTCCCGCCCGTGAAGATCCACTGCAGCGTCCTGGCGGAGGACGCGATCAAGTCCGCCATCGCGGACTACAAGTCGAAGCAGGCGGGAGCATCCGGCGTGGCCGGAGTGGCCCAGGAGTCGCGTTCATGATCACGATCACCGAGCGCGCCGTGAAGGAGATCCGGCGCATCATCGCGGACCAGAACATGCCCGGCGAGACCGCGCTGCGCGTGGGAGTGAAAGGCGGCGGCTGTTCGGGCTTCTCGTACACGCTGGGCTTCGACGATCACGTCGGCGAGGTCGATCAGGTGTCGGAGATCGACGGGGTGCGCGTCGTCTGCGACCCCAAGAGCTTCCTCTATCTCAGCGGAACGCAGATCGACTTCGAGGACAACCTGATGGGGCGCGGCTTCAAGTTCGGCAACCCCAACGCCTCGAAGACTTGCGGCTGCGGCGAGTCGTTCTCCGTCTGAGCCCGCTCGACCCGCGCTGTTCATGCCTTCCTGCCCCGACTGCGGCGCCGCTCTCGAAACTCCCCTGGGCTGTCCGGCGTGCGGAGCGCTGCTGCCGCTCGCCACGACGGTCACGCCCTTCGAAGTGCTCGGCTTCGCACCGGCCTTCGATGTCGATCGGGCGGAGATCGAGCGCCGCGTGCGCCGCTTCGGACGCCTGACGCATCCGGATTTCTACGCCACGCGTGATGCGCAGGCGCGCGCGCGCGCGGAGGCCAACACCGCCGCGCTGAACTCGGCGCGCGAGCTCCTGCTCGACGACCACGCGCGCGCGGATTGGCTCCTGCGCGAGCGCGGCGGTCCGGACGAAGGCAGCGTGCGCCAGATGCCGCAGGCTTTCCTGGCGGAGGTGCTCGAGTGGAACGAGCTGCTCGAGGAGGCGCGCCGCCCGCCTCTCGACGATCGACTGCGCCGACGCGTCGTGTCGCTCGAGAACGAGCTCGCGGAACGGCGTCTCGAGCTCATCGCCCGGCTGCGCAAGCTCCTCCAGCCGTTGCCCGAACGCGGCAGCCCGCGCCTTGCCGACGTTCGCATGGAGCTCAATGCGTTGCGCTACCTCGATCGCACGCTCGCCGAAGTCGAAGCCCTCCAATCGGGCAATCCCGCCGTGCGCTGACGCGCGGCGCGCGGGAAGGCCTCGAACCATGCCCTACATCGAGCTCAACGTCCTCAACAACGCCCCGTCGGCCGTGGTCGGCATCGATCTCGGCACAACGAACTCGCTGGTGGCGACCTGGCGCGACGGCCGGCCGGTCGTGCTCGCGCCGTCGGAGCGCACGGGACACCGCTCGGGCCTCGTGCCGAGCGTCGTCTACTTCCCCGCCGATGGCGCGCCGATCGTCGGGCACGAAGCGCGCGACCAGGCCGTCGTCGATCCGCGCCACACCGTGTTCAGCATCAAGCGCTTCATGGGCCGCGGACTCGCGGACGTGCGCGACGAGCTCGCGTCGCGGCCGTATGTCGCGCACGCGGGCGAGCGCGGCATCATCGAGCTCGAGCTGCGCGGCAAGCGCTACACGCCGCAGGAGATCTCGAGCCTCATCCTCGCGCGCGTGCGAGCGATCGCCGAGGCCGCGCTGCAGGCGAGCGTCGAGCGCGTCGTGATCACCGTGCCGGCGTACTTCGACGACGCGCAGCGCCAGGCGACGCGCGACGCGGCGCGTCTGGCGGGCCTCGACGTGCTGCGCATCCTGAACGAGCCGACGGCCGCGAGCCTCGCGTACGGCCTCGATCAGCGCGACAAGGGCCACGTCGCCGTCTTCGACCTCGGCGGCGGCACGTTCGACATCTCCGTGCTCGCGATCGAGGACGGCGTCTTCCGCGTGCTCTCGACCAACGGCGACACGCATCTGGGCGGCGACGACATCGACGAGCGCCTCGCACGCCTCGCGCGCGAGGAGGTGGCCGTGCACTTCGGCGCGCGCCTGGTCGACGACCCCGGTTTCCAGCAGGCGGTCCGGCTCTCGGCGGAGAAGTGCAAGATCGAGCTCTCGACGCAGCTCGAGGCCGAGATGCACGTCGTCGTGCCCGACCTGAGGCTCAACTGGCGCCGCACCGTGACGCGCGCGGAGCTCGAATCCCGTTGCGCCGATCTGCTCGAGCGCGCCTTCGCCTGCTGCCGGCGCGCGCTCGCCGACGCGCATCTCGCGCCCAAGGACATCGACGAGGTCGTTCTCGTCGGCGGCTCGACGCGCATGCCGCTCGTGCGCGCCGAGGTCGAGCGCTTCTTCGGCCGCAAGCCGCACACCGAGCTCAATCCCGACGAGGTCGTCGCGCTCGGCGCCGCGGTGCAGGCGCACATCCTGCTCGGCGGCAAGCGCGACATGCTGCTCATGGACGTGACGCCGCTCTCGCTGGGCGTCGAGACGATGGGCGGAGCCGTCGAGAAGATCATCCAGCGCAACTCGACCATCCCGTGCTCGGCGACCGAGGGCTTCACGACCTACGCCGACAACCAGACGGGCATGGACTTCAACATCGTGCAGGGCGAGCGCGAGCTCGCGCGCGACTGCCGCTCGCTCGGCAAGTTCCAGCTCAAGGGCATCCCGCCCATGCCCGCCGGTCTCGCCCGAGTCGCGGTGAAGTTCCACATCGACGCCGACGGCGTGCTGTCGGTCACGGCCAAGGAGGAATCGACGGGCACCGTCGCGCGCATCGACGTGCAGCCGCTCAACGGCCTGACCGACGCGGAGGTCGAAGGGATGCTCAAGGCGGGCTTCGAGCACGCGCGCGACGACTTCAACGCGCGCCGGGTCGCCGACCTGAAGATCGAGATCGGCGGCATGCTGCGCGCGACCGAGAAGAACCTGAACGCGGCGCACGCCGGTCTCGACCGCGAGAGCTACCTCGACCTGGAGGACGCGCTCGCGCGCGCTCGCGCCGCGACGCAGGCGGACGATCTCGCCGCGCTGCAGAAGGCGCGCGACGAGTTCGAACGCGCGACGCTGCCGCTGGCGGCGCTGCTCATGAACAACGTGGCGCAGAAGGCGCTGATGGGCAAGAAGCTCGAGGACGTGTAGCGATGGCGGCACGCAAGGAGCTCGGCTGGACCGACACGCGCGAAATCGCGATCCGTCTGCTCGAGCAGCACCCCGACGTCGATCCGCTGCAGCTGCGCTTCACCGACCTGCACCGCTGGGTCTGCGAGCTCGAGGGCTTCCGCGGCGATCCCAAGCGCTCGAACGAGCCGATCCTCGAGGCCATCCAGATGGCCTGGATCGACGAGCTCGACTGAAGCGCGACGCGCGACGCGGCGGTCGAGCCCACGACGCGTCTCGCGAGCACGCCGCGCCCCGCGCTCGCCGTTGCGCTCGAAGCCACGGCGTGCGGTCGCGCACGGACCCCGCCTCGCGCGCCGGCGGCCTGGCGTTCCGAACAGTGCGGTCGCGCGCTCCGCACTCGCGCGCATGCGCGAGCGCGTCCTGCCCGGCCATGCTACGAGCAAGGCCCGCGGGCCTTCCGCCCCGCGGGCCGGCGACATGCGTCACTCCACGTCTTCGATCGTGCCCACGTTCTCCGCGCTCATCCTCTCGGCCACGACGGCGTTCGCAGGTGTCGTCGCCACGCCGCATCTCGATCACGGCGCGCCCTTCCTCGGCCACGCGCTCTCGATCGAACTCTCCGGCGCCGCGCCCTTCGTGCCCGTGACGTTGATGCTCAGCCCCGAAGCGGGTCATTCGTCGACGCCGTTCGGCACGCTCGAGCTGCGTCGCTTCCGCATCATCCCCGTGGCGAACGGCACGACCGACGCGCAAGGCAACTGGAGCACGGCACTCGACATCCCGCTGCTGGCGGGACTCGCCGAGCAGGAACAGCACTACCAGGCGCTGGTCTTCGATCCTGCGGCGCCCGCGGGCGCGCTCTTCTCCGACGCCTTCGCTCTGCGCCTGCTGGGCTCGAGGGTCTACGCCGCCTACGACGACCCGAGCACCGTTCCGGCGCACACCGGCCTGTACATCGTCGACGCGATCCACGGTGTCGTCACCGCGGCGCTCGATCACGGGACGACGGGCGCTCCGCCAGGCTCGAACACCGAAGGCCGCCCCGTCTTCGACTCGCGCTTCGCCGTCGGCGCGGTGATGTCCTCGCTGCACGAGCTCGTGTTCTTCGACGCGTACTTCGGCGCGCGACTCGGGAGCCTGACCTTCGCCGGCGAATGCTCGCGCGTGCTGTACACCGACGCCACCGCGACGCGGGTCTACGTGCTCGAGACGGGTCTGCTGCCGATCCCGGCGGCCGCGCAGCCGGCGACCGTGCACGTCGTCGATCTGCGCACGCGCGCGCCGATCGCGGCCCTCGCGCTGCCGTTCACGAGCGCGCGCCCGTGGTGCGTCAATCGCGGCGCGCGCGAGGCCTTCATCGCCGAGTACGACGCTTCCGCGCGACCGGCGCTGCGCCGCGTCGACCTCGTCGCGCTCCAGGATCGCGGCTCGTTGACGCTCGAGACCGTGGCCGCCGCGAGCACGTTCGACCGCATGGCCTTCGCGCTCGGACAGGTGTTCGTCACCACGCACCACTTCGGCCCCGGACCGACGGCTTCCACGCAGTTCTCGCGCGTCGTGCTGGCGCCCGCGAGCATGTCGCTCGTCGCGAACACGCTGAACGACACGTACTGGACCAGCTTCGTCGCCTTGCCCGGCGTCGACCGGCTCGTGGGCTGGACGACGCGCTGGTCGATTCCGAGCGCGGGCTTCTTCGTCGAAACGCTCGCCGGCCCCGGCAGCGCGCCGGGCATCCCGATGCCGGACTTCTTCGTCGCCGCGGACGACTTCGAGGACGACGGCGCGAGCCTGTGGCTCCTCGACCGAGCGCAGAACGAGCCGGGAGATCCGACCGAGCCCGGCTACCTCTGGCGCTACGACTTCACGAACTCGAGCTGGTGGCGCTACCCGCGCTCGTGGTACCGCGGCCCCGAGGACGTCGAGCGACTGCACGACGCGCTCGTCGACCTCGTGTGCGTCTCCACGCACCACGACGGGCCGCCGGTGAACATCCCGGGCGAGATCCTGCTCGCCTCGCCCTCGGGCGCGAGCGAGACGCACGTCTGGCTGGGAGTGACCGCCAGGTCGTTGCTCACCGTACCCGTCCCGTGAGCTGAACCGCCCGTCGCGCGCTCGCCAGGGCCCACGGCGTGCGCACGTTGCGGCGCTACGATGCGCCGCATGCTCGGCGGTCGGAAACGTCTCCGCGCGGTCGACCACGTGCTGCAGGACCGCGCCGGGTACCTGTGGATCGCGACCTGGGAAGGCCTCTCGCGCTTCGACGGCACGAGCTTCCGCAACTACGACGCACAGCCGATCGGCGCGGCGTACGTCGCCGCGCTGGAGGAGGATCGCGACGGCAACTTGTGGCTGGCGACCGCGGGCGGAGGAGTCACGCGCCTCGACGACCGGCGCGCCAACGCGAACCGAAGCGCCAGCTTCGAGACCTTCACGCTGCCTTCGATGCCGGCGGACGCGCCCTCGAGCGCGACGGCCAAGGACGCCGCCGAGCAGGTGTACAGCCTGCTCTGCGATCGCGGCAACCGGCTGTGGTGCGGCTCGAGCGCGGGCTTGTGGCGCGCGCAACTCGCGAGCGACGGCGCGCCGCGCTTCGAACGCGTCGTGGAAGGCTGCCGAATCGAATGGCCGCAGCTGGCCGCGCGCGCGAGTCTGTCCGCCACCTCCGAGCGCCTGTGGTTCGGCAGCGACGGCGAGGTGCTCGAGTTCGAGAGCGGGAGCGGGGGCGACGAGCTCGTGCGCCACAGCAACCCCGACGCGCCGGGGCTCGGCGAGATGATCGCGCTCGCGCCGATCGACGCGGGCAGGGTGCTCGTGGCCTTCGATCACGCGCTGTACGAGCTCGGCGCGGGCGCGCAAGGCGCGTGGGAGCGCGTCCCGATCGAGTTGCAGCCGCAGGAGTTCGTGCGAGCGCTCCTGCGCGACTCGCGCGGCGAGGTCTGGCTCGCCACGCGCCGCGGTCTCGTGCACTGGAACGGCCGCGAGACCGAACGCTTCGACACCGCGCGCGGACTGCCCGACGATTCGTTGCGCGCCCTGTGCGAGGACCGCGACGGCAACCTGTGGATCGGCACGTGGTCGGCGGGCTTGTGCCGCCTTTCGAGCCGCGGAATCGTCAGCTGGACGAGCGCGAGCGGTCTGCCCGAGCGCGATGCGGTCCGCCTCGTCGATCTCGGCGGGGAAGGCCTGCTCGTGACGCAGAATCGCGCGCTCGTCCTGCTCGATGGATCGACCGTGCGTCGGCTGCCGGGCCTCGACGATGCGCAACTCGGTTCGATCGGAATGCGCATCCTGCGCGACTCGCGTCGCGATTGGTGGATCGGCACCGACACCGGCCTGCTCTTCGCGCCCGGTCCCGCGCTCGATCTCTCGCGCGCGACGAAGATCGAGGTGCCGAATTGGGCGGCGCACGGCGTGTTCGGCGCGCCCTACGAGGACGCGCGCGGCGAGCTGTGGCTCAGCGACGATGCGGGAGTGCTCGCGCACGCAGCGTTGGCCTCGAGCGCGCCCGGAGTTGCGCCGCCGCTCGAGACGATGAGCC
Organism: Planctomycetota bacterium; assembly: GCA_044228975.1. GTDB lineage: Bacteria > Planctomycetota > UBA1135 > UBA1135 > JADJNY01. The sequence goes on from JBGATX010000068.1 coordinate 16,837, forward strand.
TCGGCATCGAACCGCCGGGGAGCAGCGCCACGCGCGAGTTCCTGCGGCTCTCCAACGGCGATCTGTGGCTCGCGCCCTACGACGGACTCGTGCGACTGCGCGGCGGCGTCGCGCGCCCGATCGAGATCGATCGCGAGGTGCAGCCCGTCCGTCCGCGCTGCCTGTTCCTCGATCATCTCGGCGGCTTGTGGATCGGAACCCGCTTTCGCGGCGTGTGGCACTCGAGCGATCCGCAAGCCGAGACCCCGCGCTTCACGCAGCTCTCGAGCGCCGACGGGCTGAGCTCCGACGCCGTCTGGTCGATCGCCGAGGATCGCGCCGGGCGCTTGTACTTCGGCACGGCACGCGGCCTCGAGCGCTTCGATCCGCGCACGCGCGCCATCCGGCACATCACGCCGCTCGACGGGCTCGCCGGCGAGATCGTCAACCACTGTCTCGCCGATGCGCACGGCCGCATCTGGGTCGCGACGTCGGGCGGCGTATCGCGCATCGAGCCCGAGAGCGAGGACCCGCCGCCGGCTCCCGCGACCGTGCGCATCACCGCCGTGCGCGTCGCGGGCGAGGATCTGCCCGCGGCGGAGCGCGGCGTCACCGAGCTCGATCTCGGCACGCTCTCCGCGACGCAGAACAGCATCGAGTTGCGCTTCGAAGCGCCCTCGTTCCGCGGCGAGCGCGAGCTCGCGTTCCAGTACCGGCTCGAGGGCGGCGACGAGCCGTGGAGCCGCCCCACGCAACAGCGCAGCGTCACGCTCGCGCGCCTCGCGCCGGGCGACTACGACCTGCGCCTGCGCGCCGTGCAACCCGCCGCGACCACGCCGCCCGCGTTGGCGCGCGTGAGCTTCCGCATCGCGCCGCCGTGGTGGCAACGCGCCTGGTTCCTCGCGAGTTGCGCACTGCTGCTCGCCCTCGGCGCCTGGTCGCTGCACCGCGCGCGCGTGCGCCGCCTGCTCGCGCTCGAAGCCGTCCGTCAGCAGATCGCCGCCGACATCCACGACGACATGGGCGCCGGCCTGGCGCAGATCGCGATCCTTACCGAGGTCGTCAAGCGCGACTCCACTCCCTCATCGCGCCCACAACTCGACGAGGTCGCGCGCCTCGCCCGCGCGCTGCGCGAGTCGATGAGCGATCTCGTCTGGGCCATCGACCCGCGCAAGGACACGCTCGCCGAATTGGTGCAGCGCCTGCGCCAGATCGCCACGAACCTCTTCGAGTCCGAGAACACGCGCGTCGAGCTCCGCCTGCCCGACGAAACGCAACTCGCCCACGTCGAGCTCCCGACCAACCTGCGCCGTCACCTCCTGCTCGTCCTGAAGGAGGCCCTCTCGAACACCGCACGCCACGCCCGCGCCGAATGCGTGCGCATCGAGCTCACCCTCACGCCCACCCATCTCCACGTCACCCTCGCCGACGACGGCCGAGGCTTCGACACGAGCGCATCTTCATCCGGTCACGGCCTCACCACTCTCCGCCACCGCGCCACCGCGCTCGCCGCCAACCTCGAGCTCGACTCCACCTCCACCGGCACCACGCTCCACCTCGAGATCCCCCTCTGACCCGCACCCCGCGCAGCGTTGGGTCGCCGGTTGAGCAGCGCCGCGCAGCGCGCGCTGCGACCTGGAGTGGCCCGATCGCCGCGCGGGGTCAGCGATGCGGTAGCACGCTTGTGTGTGCCCTTGCTCCGGATCTCGCCGTTGCTCCTCACCTCCCTCTCGCGCCCACATGTCCATGGAGCTACCGCCACCTCCGCCGCGCGCTACCGTCACCCCGTCATGCCCATCACCCTCGCCCTGATCGAAGACCAGAAACAAACCCGCGAGGGCCTCACCCTCCTCCTCTCCACCACTCCCGGCATCCACATCCTCGGCGCATTCGAGTCCATGGAGCGCGCGCTCCCCGCTCTCACCCACCGCGCCCCCGACATCACCCTCTGCGACATCGCGCTCCCCGGAATCTCCGGCATCGAAGGCGTCCGGCGCCTGCGCCAGCTCCACCCCGACCTCGCGATCCTGATGCTCACCGTCTTCGCCGACAACGAGCACATCTTCGAGGCCATCTGCGCCGGCGCGAGCGGCTACCTGCTCAAGGACACACCCCCGGACCGTCTCGTCGCCGCCATCCGCGAGCTCCACGCCGGCGGCGCGCCGATGTCCCCCGAGATCGCGCGCAAGGTCGTGACGATGTTCGCGCGCACGCCGCCGCCGCAAGCCTCTGCGCACCAGCTCACGCCGCGCGAGCTCGAGCTGCTCCAGCTCCTCGCGCAAGGCCACAGCTACAAGACCGCCGCCCACGCGCTCTCGCTCTCGATCGACACGATCCGTTTCCACGTGCGCAACGTCTACGAGAAGCTCCACGTGCACTCGAAATCCGAGGCCGTGATGCAGGCGCTCAAGCGCGGACTCGTGAGCTGAACGGACGGCACACCCCGTCCCCGCCGTCGTCACGCGCGCACCGCACGTTCATGCGGCTGCGCACGCGAGCACGGCGCGCGTAGAACCGGTCAGCGCGGCGCGTGGCGCGCGCCGATCGCGACGGAGCGAAACGCTCGCGGTCGCTGCTCGAGTCCCATCCGCGCTTCACGCAGCGTCCGTTCGCCGCGCCGCGAAACCGAGACGAGCCGCGCGCGCGCACCTCCGTCCCAACCTCCCGATCTCCGAGGATTCCAAGTGACCGTCGACCAAGCAAAGCTGCACGAATTCATGGGCAAGGCCGTCTGCGATCTGGGCGCCACGCTGCACGCGGGCCTCGTCGTCGCCGGCGAGAAGCTCGGCCTCTTCAAGGCGCTCGCCGCGGCTCGAGCGTGCACGTCGAGCGAGCTCGCGCAGCGGACGGAGACGGCCGAGCGCTACGTGCGGGAATGGCTGAATGCGATGGCGGCCGGCGGCTACGTGCGGTACGACCCCGCGACGAAGCGCTACTCGCTCGACGCCGAGCAGGCCTTCGCGCTCGCCGACGAGACGAGCCCGGCCTATCTGCCCGGCGCATTCCAGCTCGTGACCTCGGTGCTCAAGGACGAACCCAAGATCACGGCCGCGTTCCGCAGCGGCCACGGCGTCGGCTGGCACGAGCACGATGCAGGGCTCTTCGAAGGCACGGAGCGCTTCTTCCGCCCGAACTACATGCAGCACCTGATCGACAGCTGGATCCCGTCGCTCGACGGCGTCGCGGCGAAACTGGAGCGCGGCGCGAAGATCGCCGACATCGGCTGCGGCCACGGAGCCTCGAGCATCCTGCTCGCGCAGGCCTTCCCCCGCTCGACGATCCACGGCTTCGACTACCACGCGCCATCGATCGAATGGGCGCGGCGCGCGGCCCGCGGCGCGGGCGTGTCCGAACGCGTCACCTTCGAGGTCGCGCCGGCCAAGAGCTTCCCCGGCCGCGACTACGACCTCGTCGCGTGCTTCGATTGCCTGCACGACATGGGCGATCCGGTCGGCGCCGCCCGTCACGTGCTGCAGGCCCTGAAGCGTGACGGCACGTGGATGATCGTCGAGCCCTTCGCCAACGATCGCGTGGAGGACAACCTCAACCCCGTCGGCCGCGTTTACTACTGCGCGTCGACGCTCGTGTGCACTCCGGCCTCGCTGTCGCAAGAGGTCGGTCTCGCGCTCGGCGCGCAGGCGGGTGAAGCGCGCTTGCGCGACGTCGTCCAACAGGGCGGCTTCTCGCGCGTGCGACGCGCGTGCGAGACACCCTTCAATCTCGTGCTCGAGGCGCGCCCCTGAGCCGACCTCGCCCGCGAGGAAGGAGCTGGCCGCGGGTTGGCCGGGCTCAGCCGGCGACTCGCTCGCCCGGACGAGCGGCGATCCGTCACCGATGAACGGGAATTCACGCCGCCTCGGACCGTGGTCGGGGAGCATGACCCTGGACGCTCGGACCGCATACAGGAGGCACGATGCGCGCACGAACGACGGGGTTGGCTCTTTCGCTCTTCCTACTCGGCCTGCTCGACAACGCGCGAGCGCAAACGGCGCAGTTCACGCCGCTCGACATTCCGGAGACGGGCTACTTCTCGCCCGCGGGCGTCTCCGCCGACGGCAACACCGTCGTCGGCATGGCCTACATCCTCGGCCAGGGTGACAAGGCGCGCCGCTGGCGCAACGGCATCGGCTTCGACTACCCCGGGCCGAGCTCCGGCCCCGTCGCCAACTGGGCCTGGGGTGTGTCGGCCGATGGCAGCGTGATCTCCGGCGGGACGGGACACGCCGTCTTCGGAGATCTCGAAGGCTGGATGCGGTACGGAGCGAGCGTCGGACACGTCGGATCTCCGCCGGCGCACGACACGAGCGATTGCCGCGCGGTCTCGGCGGACGGGATCGTCAGTGTCGGCTACGGCGGCGTGCAATCGAATCCCAACCTGTTCCAGGCGGCGAAGTACACCGACCAGAGCGGCTGGACCAACCTGGGCTTCCTGCCCGGTCATTCCAATTCGCAGGCCCTGGGCGTCAATGCCGACGGCAGCGTGATCGTCGGCTGGAGCGCGGGCGGCTTCGCGAGCACGACCGGCTTCCGCTGGACGGCCGCGACGGGCATGACCGCGATCCCGCGACTGCCCAACGGATCCGAAGCCTATGCGCAAGGCACGGACGCGACCGGCTCGATCGTCGTCGGCGGCGACTATGCCGGACCGCGCACGGCGTGGCGCTGGAGCGCGTCGACCGGCACGCAAGCGTTGCCTCCGCTCACGAGCAACGACGAATGCTGGGCCGATTGCATCTCTCCCGATGCGGCGTTGGTCGGCGGCTGGTGCTCGGCCGCGGGCGGCTACACGCAAGCATGCCTGTGGGATGCGCAAGGCAACGCTCACGAGCTGCGCGCGCTGCTCGTGCAACAGGGTCTCGGTGCCGCGATCGCCGGCTGGAGCCTCGACGACGTGCGCTGCATCGCCGGCAGCGGTCCGTGGTACCTCGTCGGAGACGGAGCGGATTCCACCGGACAATACGGAGCGTGGCTCGTGCGCCTCGACTGGCTGCCGGTGACGGAGCCGGGAGTCGCGTTCTGCTACGGCGACGACAGCGGCACCGCGTGTCCGTGCTCGAACCCGACCTGGCCCGGAACCGGCGGCTGCATGAACTCGCTCGGCCTCGGGGGGCAATTGAGCGCCGGCGGAACGGCGAGCGTCGCGGGCGATTCGCTCGTGCTCTCGGCGCTCGGCATGCCGAGCTCGACCGCGCTCTACCTGCAAGGCAGCGCGCGAGAGAACGGCGGCGCGGGCAACGTGCTCGGCGACGGGCTCCTGTGCGTCGGAGGCGCGCTCGTTCGTCTCGGCTCGAAGATCAACGCGGGCGGGAGCTCGCTCTACCCCGCACCCGGCGACGCTTCGATCTCCGTGCGCGGCGGCGTGTCCGCGGGTGACGTGCGCAGCTACCAGGTCTGGTACCGCAACGCCGCGGCGTGGTGCACCGGCGCGACGTTCAACCTGACGAATGGCTACGAAATCGCCTGGGCTCCGTGATCGGAGACGAAGAGACGGAGATGGGTCATGACCCCTCGTGATGATCTTGCGGTGAATTCCGGCCGTCGCGCCGTGCTCGCGACACTCGGGCTCGCGCTGGGCGCGCTCCCCTTGCATGCGCAAGTGCGCTTCGAGCACCTCGCGACGGTCGACCTCTCGTCGCTCACGCAGCCCGCGAGCGCGACGTTCATCGGCACGCAGGCCGGCAACCTCGCCTGGAACGGCTCGGAGCTCGTCATCGCCGGCTGGAACGCCGGCATGGCGACGACGGCGGGCATCGTGCGCATCACCAACGTGTTCACGACACCGCAGATCGGCACGCCGTTCGGCGTCGTCACCGTGATCTCGGGCATGGGCTACACAGGCATCGATCTCGACGGATCGCGCCTCGCCGCTGCGCTCGACACGGGCGCCACGAGTCCGCAGAGCTTGAGCCTGTACGACACGAGTGGCGCTCTCGTGTGGTCGTTCTCCGCGCGCTGCACGAGCGGCGCGGCCTTCGATCCGGACTACCTCGGCGCGCACGGACCCGGGAGCGGCATCGGCTGGGTCTCGTTCGCGGGCGGGCGGCGCGCGTTGAACGACGCGACGACCGGCGCGGAGATCTACTCGCTCGCCACGGGAATGATCATCAATTCCTCGAGCGGCACGACCTGGCGCGATCTGGACTTCGACGAGTCGAGCGGCGACGTCTACCTGCGCAAGTCCAACGACGTCGTGCGCTGCGTGCGCACGGGCAGCAACGACTGCGTCTCGAGCGTGCTCGTCAACCTGATCGACTCGACGCAGCCGCGCCAGAACGTCGCCGTCCTGAACGCGGACGCGGGCACGTACCTGATCTTCAACGACCGCTTCACGAACGCGACCGGACAGGTCTTCGCGACGGTCAACAAGCTCACCGACACGAGCGGCGCGGCGCTCACGGCCGACTTCGGCAGCTTCGCCCCGCCGACCTCGAACGGCGCCTTCGATTTCGGCTGGGATTCGGCCACGGACACGCTCGCGGTGCTCGACATCGCCAACACGAGGGCCTACGTCTTCCAGCTCCTCTCGGACGCGCAGGACGGGAGCTTCTGCTTCGGCGACGGGCTCGACACGAGCCACACGACGAATTGTCCTTGCGCCAACACCGGCGCGGCGGGCCGCGGCTGCGCGAACTCGGTCGACGCTGCGGGAGCGCGCCTCTTCGCGACCGGCAGTGCGGCCGCGGACGACGTCGTGCTGCGCGCGTCGGGCATGCCGGCGACCGTCGCGTGCATCTACCTGCAAGGCGACGCGCTCGACGACGCCGTCTTCGGCGATGGAGTGCGCTGCGCGGGCGGCGCGCTCCTGCGGCTGCGCACGAAGCTCAACGCCGGAGGCGCGAGCTCCTTCCCCGAGGCCGGCGTCGACACGATCACGCTGTCTGCGCGCGGCGGGGTCGCGCCCGGCAGCGGAGCGCTGCGCCTCTACCAGACCTACTACCGCAACTCCGCGGCCGCGTTCTGCCCGCCGGAGACCTTCAACGCGAGCAACGGCTGGCGGCAGGTGTGGTGAGCGCCGCACCCACACCATCACGGCCGCGCCGCGTGTCCGCACCGGCGCGGTCCGACTCGAGATCCCGCGCGCGCGACGCGCAACGCGCGCCGGCGCATTCGCTCGCGCAACGACGGCTTCGAAATCCTCCTCACAAGGTTCCCATGCGATCGCATCTTCGACACACGCTCTCTCTCGCCGCGCTCGGCGCCGTTTCGACCCTGGCCCACGCGCAGGTGTGGCAGAGCGTGGCTTCGTTCCCTGCGTCGGCGAGTCCGCGACAGCTCGCGACCGCGCTCGAGATCAACGGCACGCTGTGGATCGTGGGAGGCACGCCCTTGACCGGCGGAGGAGATGCGCCGGTGCACAGGTACTACCCCGCGTCGAACACGATCGTCGCGACGGCCACGCCGCTCGAGGGCGGTGCGCTGAACGGCGGGGTCGCGCTCGATTCCCTGGGCCGAATCCTCGTCTTCAGCGGCGTCGACTCCGGCGGAGGCGAGGGCGACTACTACCAGTGGACGGAGGCCGACGGCAACAACGGCGGCTTCGCGTCTCGCTCGTCGCAAGCGCCGAGGACGTACTTCGCGATCGCGTACGACGACGAAGGCGGCGTGTACTCGATCGGCGGCGGTCCAGGTGCGAGCGCGACGGCTTCCAACCCGAACAAGAGCCGCGTGGAGCGCTATGACGCCTCGCTCGACGCCTGGCAAGTGCGAGCACCGCTGCCGACGCCGGTCGCCGATGCTGCTGCCTGCAACGACGGCAACGGACACATCCTCGTCATCGGCGGCTTCGGCGCGACGGGAGCGCGCACGGCGAACGTCGCGCTCTACGACATCGGGAACGACACCTGGTCCGACACGGCGATCGCCGACCTGCCGCTCGCGCTCTCGGGCGCGCGCGCCGTGCGCGGCGTCGACCAGCGCGTCTACGTCATCGGCGGAACCGACGGCACGACGCGGCGCACGACGTGGATCCTCGACTCCGGCGCCACGTCGTGGCGCGCGGGTCCAGACCTGAACGTGGCGCGCCACCGCGCGGCGTGCGTGCTAGGCGCCGACGACTCGATCTACGTCTTTGGCGGCAGCAACGGCGCGGGAGGCACGGGCACGAGCGAGAAGCTCGCGACGCCGCGCTGCCCGCAGATCGACATCGAGGCGAGCAGTCTGCGTTCGATCCTCGGTCAGCCCATCGGCATGAGCATCGCCGTCTCGGGCACGCCGCCGTTCACCTACCGCTGGCGCCACGACGGCGCCGACGTGTTCGACGGAGTGCAGTCCAGCGGCAGCACTGTTTCGGGCGCGGCGACCGCGAGCCTCGGCCTGCTGAACACGGCGAGCGCCGATGCGGGCGTGTACGAGTGCGTCGTCTCCAACGCCTGCGGCTCGACCACGAGCGCGGCCGCGAGCGTGACCCTGCGCGGCGCTCCGCAACTTCCGACGAGCTTCGGATCACGCAGCCTGCATCCCGCGGGAGCTCAGTCCTCGCATGCCTTCGCCATCGACGGCGGAGAGATCGCGGGCGACGGTCTGTACCCGACGCCGGGATTCAATCCTCAGTACCGCCCGCTGGTCTGGGACGCGCAACGCGTCGTTACGGATCTCACGCCAGCCAACTCCATCGGCGGCTCGATCAACGCGATGCGCGCCGGCACGAAGGTCGGTTGGTACTGGTGGCCGGTGTGGACGCCGCTCGGCACGGGCTACTACCAGCACGCGTGCGCGTGGAGCGCGACGGATGCGCTCGCGGACTTGCAGCCGCAAGGCTGGGAGACCGGAGCGATCACGAACACCGACGGCGTGCACCACGTCGGCTGGGCGTTCTACGACGTCGATCACTCGATCGCGGTCGACGGCGTCTACTGGCCTTCGAGCGCCCCGTTCTCGTACGTCATGTTGACGACGGGCGGCGACAGCGGCATCTCGGGAGCGAACATCGGCGCACTCGAGGGCAACCGGCTCTTCGGCGTGAAGTTCGGCACGTCGCCGTACGACGCGACGATGTGGCGCACGGGCCCGGGCGACGTCTGGCAGACGACCGACATCGCTCCGCCGGGAACGTTCGGCAGCTTCATCGCCGGCGCGCATTCCGGACAGCAGGTCGGTCGCTACAACTTCCCCTACAACACGCAGGCCGGCCTGTGGGGCGGCACGTCGAACTCGTTCGTGCCGCTGACACCCGCCGGCGCGACGAACGCGGAAGCCCTGGAAACGCGCGACGGAATCCAAGTCGGCAACGCGAGTTTCCCCGGCGGCTTCGCACATGCCGTCGTCTGGCGCGGGTCGGCCGCGAGCGCGCTCGACCTGCATTCGTTCTCGCCGGCCGGAGTCACCACGGACGTCGCGAGCGACCTCGAGGTCGATTCGTTCGGCACCGTGACCGTCGTCGGATACGGCTCGAACTCGATCACCGGACGCGTCGAAGCACTCGAGTGGCGCGGCAATCCTCATGCGCTCTCGACCGACACGCCGGAGCTCTCCGCGCAGCACGGCTGCACGCTGCGCTTCACTCTCTTCGGCGGACCGCAGAACGCGGGCGCGAGCTGGACGCTCCTCAGCGCGCCGCGCCGGGCCGCGGGGCCGAACGGCTACGCCGCGTCGCTCGCGCCGATCCGCGGTTGGTTCGACGAGACCGGCTTCGCCAACGTCGAGGTCGACGTGCCGGCCGGCGTGATCACCATCCCGATCAAGGTCGTGTCGCGCTTCGTCGTGCGCGCACCGAGCGGTGCCGTCGTGTTGACGAGCAACCCGGTCGAGATCTCGATCAAGCCCTGATCGCAGGCACCGCCACCGGTGCACGACCCGCCGTCGCCGAGAGCGATCGGAGCCGTGATCGTCCCCGGGGATGCGCGTCCCGTCCTCGCGACGCGCTCTTCAGCGTTCGCGGATCAGCTCGTCCCGGATACGGGTGAGCCTCGCATCGCGCGGTGCGAGCTCGAGCGCCGCATCGAGGGTCTCGAGCGCCGCGTCGCGTTCGCCGAGCTCGCGTTGCATGCGCGCGAGTTCGCTCCACAGATCCAGCCTGCGTCCGTCGAGGGCGATCGAGAACGCGAGGTGGTCGCGACCCTCCTCGCGCTCGCCGAGATCGAAGAGCGTGAGCCCGAGGTAGGCGTGCGCGCCCGGATGCGACGGGTCGATGCGGAGCAGCTGTTCGAGGAACACGCGCGCCGCCTCGAGCTCGTGTGCCTGGTGCAGCGCCTGCGCCGTGTTCAAGAGCGCGTCGAGATGCCGCGGATCGAGCGCGAGCGCGCGCTGCCACGAGCGCCTCGCCTCGTCCAGGCACCCGCGCATCGCCAGCGCGACGCCGAGCGAGTTCTCGATCTCGGCGATGCGCGCGATGTCGAGCGCGCGCCACATGCAGGCTTCGCTCGCTTCGAGGTCGCCGAGGTCGCGGTGGACGACGCCGAGCTCGTGCAGCGGAACGGGATCGGTCCTCGTCCGCTCCACGGCGCGCTCGAGCAGCGGGCGCCCGGCCGCGGGGTCGAAGCGCGAGAGCGTCGTCGCGGCCGTGACGGACTCGTAGTAGGACTCGGGCCACAAGGAGAGCAGCGCGCCGGCCGCGGAGCGCGACGCGCGTTCGTCGCCCGCGTCACCC
>JBGATX010000069.1:0-28084 GCA_044228975.1 Planctomycetota bacterium
AGCGCTGACATCAGCGCTCCCCCACGCCGTTTCCAGGTCGTGTCCCGCATTGATATGAGGCTCGGCTCAGCGTCGAGCCGGGAATCGGACGCTGCGCCACATCACCACGTGGCGGCGTACGGCCCATCGACTGAGCGGCGCGCGGAGCCCGGGACATGGCAGTGAAACTGGCGTAGTTCGGATCGCGCCGGAGCTCATCCTCGGGCCGTCCACGGCTCAGCGGAACGCGCAGGATCCACGCGACGTGCGCGCGCGCAGAATCGGCACGGTGGTCCTACGGTGGGAGGATCGGCGCACGGGATCACTCACCGCCGTCGCTTGATACGCTGCACGCCGTACCCATGGGCTCCACACCGCGACGGCTGCACTACGTAAGCGCGTCCTATCTCGGGGGGTTCACCTCCGAGGGAGGGCGCGACGGTCACCTGCACGTGCTCGACACGACGACTGGTGCATGGCGACCCTCACGCCCAAACAATGAGGCGCACGAACGCGATGCGTTCCGTCTCGAGTCGCCCGCCCCGGACCCTCTCGCGCTCGAGAACTGGTTTCGGCGGATCGAGGACGCTGCGCTCCCCGTGATCGCTGCCATTCGTTCAAGCGCAACGATGCCAGAAAGGCATGAAAGGTCGGCGTTGATCGCGTTCATGGCGATCCACTCGTTGCGCGTACCCGGCCACATGCAGGCGATGGGCGACGGATTGCACAGGCTTGGCCGGACCATGGCTTGGTTCGGCGCCGAAAACCAAGAGCAGCGAAACGCGATCGAAGACGACGCATTCGAATTCGGGCTCGTCCAAAACTCGCGCATGGACATGATGCTCGCACCGTTCACACCGGTCGTTCGCTCGCTCCGACAACGCTCGTGGACCGTGCTGGTCGCGCGCGCCGACGCCCCGGAATTCGTCACGTCCGACCATCCAGTCACGCCGGTCTACGATCACGCAGGAAGCGGTTGGATGCCCGCGCCACAGGTTGGCATGGGTGGCACGGAAGTCACGTTCCCGATCGGTCGTCGTCATGCCCTGCTCGGAGTCTGGCGGGACGCGCGGGCAAGCCTCGATGTCGGCGAGGATGTCGTCGGCACCGTCAATCTGCGCACGTTGAAGCGCGCGACTCGGTGGGTCTACGGTGCGTCAAACGACTTCGCGGTACGGTCCGCGCGGGGGGGCGTGATTGGCGTCCGCGCGCACCTCGCTGGCCCAGCGGCTCAACCGCGCCGCAGACTCGACGCAGGCTGAAATCAGCCAACAACCTGCATCCTTTGGTTCCCTGATCGGGTGGAACGGTTGGTCGTGCGGCTTCTCGTCCGACCGCAGGGCCGTGCCGGCAGCTCGGTCAACTCGCCCCGACGACCTCGCAGGTACTGCTCTGGCCGAAAGCCGAGATCCGGCGAGTTTGGCGATTCGTGTTGATGCCGAGGCGACTGTCGTGAGGGCTGACGAGGGTGTACCCCTCGTCAGCAGCGAACACGCCATACCTCCGCAGAGCGCCGATGAGGGTGACGGCGGCCTGTAGCGACGTCGGGTCGATCGAGGGATTTCGCCGGAGGACTTCCGGGTCGAGCGGCGAGACCGGTGCATTCTTGGGAGCGTGAGTCATGGGCTCAGAAGTACCTTCGAGTGTGGACGAAGCCCGAATGGGACGGAACCACCTCGCGCATCAAGTCGAAGTAGTGACGAACGTGCTTCTTGAGTATCGGGTCCGCCGCGTAGTCGTCAACCTGCAAGTTCACTTCGTCCACGAGCACCTTCATCGTGATCCCTCGACTGTGGGACCCCCAGCGCTTGAGGCTCTGCAAGGTCTTGGCGATCGCCGCGGCACGCGTCTTCCGCAACGCTGTCGTCACGACTTTCTTGCGCGTTCTCGTCTTCGTCCAGTTCTTGAACTTGTACCGCGCCAGCCAGTCCTTGATCAGGTCGATGGAGCGGTCGCGCTCGAGCTCGAAGCGGCGCAGCTCTGCCAAGTCGAGCTTGCTCAAGAGGATGGCGTCAGCGTTCGTCAACTTGCCGTGCGCAGCCTTCTCCTGCATCAGTTTGAACTGCTCGAGGTAGCCGAGGGCAGGAACGAGTCGCGGACCACCATCCCCTCCTCGCTCCACCTGAGGATCGATCGGGCCGAGGCACGAATAGTAGTCCATCCAGATCTCGTCGCCTGACATAGCGAGGATCGTCCCGGCAGACATCGCGCGATCCGGAATCAGAAACGCGACATGGTTGGGGTAGAAATGGCGCGTCGTGACCATGATGCGCTCCGCAGTGTCGATCGATCCGCCAGGCGTATCGAGAATCACGAGCAGCTTCTCGCGCCGAACTTGGCCCGCGTCTTCGTCCACGGTCTCCAGCGCCTGACGCACGCGGTGGTCGACGGACGACACCAGCGGACCAAAGACTGCGAGGACATCGGCGGCATGGTGCTTCTCGATCTCGATCAAGGCATCCGTGCAAGCGCGCTTGGCAACTTCGTTCAGGGAATTGGGGCGATCGAGATCGGGCGAGGTCATGGGTTGCGAGTGGGCACTCGGGCCCGGCAGGTGGGAAGACGGCGTTCGCGACTCACACCGCCTGCTGGTCGGTGCGCGGAAGTGCCGTCGTGCCTTCTACTTCTCGACTCGACGCTCGGCAAACGTCAGCACTGACTCCGACTGCCGCGCTCCGTCACGGCTGCAGACCGAAGTCACGACGACCACGTTTCCGCGATTCCGGCTCCGGTTTCCGCGTCAGGTCGGAGGGTCTGCAGCGCGTCACCGCTGCGCGCGGGGCACGCACCCAAGTCGCGCATCCGATCCGGGTTCGACCACGACTCCCGCCGCGCGCACCGCTCAACCGCGCCAAGAACGTCGTCGCGCCGGGCGCACGAGGCCGGCGGCGACGTCGGCGCGGAAGCGCTGCAGAGCTTCGAGCAAGCGCGCGCCGTAGCGTTCGCGTTGCCAGGGCACGAGGCCTTCGATGCGCGCGAGCGCCGCGGCGTCGCGCGGCTGCTCGAGCGCGAGGCGCAGGAGCACGTGACGATTGATCACGTACGCCGGATCCGTGTCGAGCTCGTCCGCCCAGGACTTGCGCAGCGACTTCAAACGCTCGTGCAGCTCGTACTGCTCGTCGTCGAGCTCTCCCGAGCCGTCGCGGCTCTCCATCTCGGGGAAGCTCTTGATCACGCCCAGCTCGCGCGCGCCGCGGATCACCTCGAGCACTTCGTCGCCCAGGCGCCGGATCTGTTTCCAGGTGAAGCCGTGGATGTTCGAGAGCTCAACCGCCGTGAACGGCTGCGCGCGCGCGAGCTCGAGCAGCGTGTCGTTGTTCATGATGCGGAACGGCGGCTGGTCGCTCGCTTCCGCCAGGCGCTCGCGCAGGATGAAGAGCTCGCGCATCACGCGCCGTTCGGGCGGGGTCAGCGTGCGCGCGCCCTTGATGCGCACCCATTCCTCGGGATCGAACGACGCTTGCGGCGGCTCGAGACGTTCGAGGCGCTGGCATTCGCCCTCGACGATGCACAGCCGGTCGCGTGCGGCGAGCTCGACGCGCTGCTCGCGCATCAGCGTGAGCAGGAAGCGCGTGTCGAGGCGCGCGTAGCGGATCTGGCGCTCTTCCAGCGGCCGGTTGCCCCAGTTCGAGCGCTGCATCGACTTGTCGAGCTCGATGTCGAAGCGCTCCTTGAGCACCGAAGCCAGGCCGGGCGTCTTCGAGCCGAGCGCCGCGGCGGCGACCCGCGTGTCGAAGAGGTTCTGGAACGTGAACGCGAGCGAGCGCTTGAGCAGCAGCACGTCGTATTCGCCGTCGTGGAAGACCTTGAGCCGGCGCTCGTCGGCCATGACCTTGCCCAGCGGCGCGAGGTCGATTCCGGCGAGCGGATCGACGAGGTAGTCGCGATCCTCGGCGGTGATCTGGATCAGGCAGACCTTCTCGCGGTAGCTGAAGAAGGAGTCGGCCTCGGTGTCGACGGCGATCTCGTTCTGCCGGTCGAGATCCTCCACAAGGCGCGCCAGCGCTCGATCGTCCTGAACGAGGGTCGGAGGCGGAAGATCGTCGAGCATGCGGTGCAGTCGGCTGGGCTGGAGAGCCCACGAGCGTAACGCGAGCCCGACTCGGCGGCCATCCGCGAGCGGACGATGCGCGCGCACGCGCGCAACTCGACTCGCAGCGGACTCCATGGCACCGGGGGCTCCGCTGTCGACCTGCAGCGACGCCGGGCGAAGGAACGGCCTGCACTTCGAGCGGCACATCGCCGGAACGTGACGCGGATCTGCGGTGGGCGCGGCAGCGTCGCGCGCAGGCACTGAAACGGCTCTGCACGGACGCGACCGACTGGCTGCGGTGTCCACAGTTCTCGGCGGCGAGCCGCGCGAGTCGACGCAGTTCGTCCACGAGTTCAGGACGCTCTCGTGCGCCCTACGCTGGAATTTGCCGGATACGATCCTCGGCGCGCTCGCCCCGCACCGACGCACCATCGATCTTCGAGTCCGCTCGTGAATCAACACTTCGAGCAAGTCGTCGCTCACCGATGGAAGCTCGCCTTGTTCGTCGGAATCACCTGGGTGAGCGCGGATCGCGTGTCCGCGCAGGTCTCGATCCGGCGCATCGCGACCAACCAGCCGCTCGGGTCGGTCCAGCCCGTGCCGCGCTGTCCGTCGCCTTTGTTCCCCGAGCCGCGCATCAGCGTGTCGTTCGGCCCGTCGGCGAGCGCGAGCGGTGATCTCGACGGTGATGGGGATCGCGACGTGCTCGTCGTGGCGCCGCTCGGCCACGCGGTCTCGGTGCTGCGCAATCAAGGCCAGGGCAGGCTCGAGCTGGCAGCGAACGTCTTCGCGGGGGTGAGTCCGCGAGCGCTCGCACTGGGCGATCTGGACAACGACGGCGACCTCGATGCCGTGGTGTCGCCGTTCTCGAACAACTCCGCGCTCGTCCTGCTCAATCAGGGGAGCGGAACATTCGTGATGTCGACGGTCGTGAGCACCGGCGCGGGACCCGCGGGCATCGCCGCTCGAGATCTCGACAACGATGGCGATGTCGATCTCGCCGTCGCCAACACCGCGAGCAATGCCGTCACCATCTCGCTGAATCAGGGCGGCGCGATCTTTTCCGCGCCGGTGGGGTACGCAGCCGGCAGCGGTCCGACGTCGATCGTCAGCGCGGACCTCAACGGCGATGCGTTGGCCGACATCGCCGTCGCGCCGGCTTCGGGCGGAACGATCTCGGTGCTCTTGAACGCCGGCGGCGGCCACTTCGCCCCGGCGCTCGCGTCCCCCGCGGGCACGAATCCGACGTCGATCGCCGCCGCGGATCTCGACAACGACGGCGATCGCGATCTGGTCGTCGCGAACGCGCCAGCGGACAGCCTTTCCATCTTGTTCAACCTCGGCGGCGGCAGCTTCGGACCGCCCGTGAGTCACGCCGGCGGCGCATCTCCATCGTCCGTGGCCGCGGCCGACTTCGACCGCGACGGTGATCTCGACCTCGCCGCGAGCCATTCGGCTTCGAACGATGTCGCTCTGCTCGCCAATCAAGGCGGCGGGGTCTTCGCCGCGGCCGCGTTCTACCGCTGCGGCACGAATCCCAGGCACGTGCTCGCCGACGACTTCGACGCCGACGGAGACGCCGATCTGCTCGTCGCGAACCACGACATGAACAACGTGTCGGAGCTCGTCAACGCCGGCGACGGCACGTTCCGAGTCCAGTCGACGTTGGCGTGCTCTTCCGGCACGCGCTCGATCGTCTCCGCCGACCTCGACGGGGACGCGGATGCGGACCTCGTCGCGTTGAACTTCGACTCCGGCACGCTGTCCATCCTGATGAACCAGGGCGGAGCGAATTTCGCGACCCAGGTCATCTACTCCACCGGATCACAGCCGGCGGACGTGGCCGCCGGAGATCTCGACGGCGACTCGGACGTCGACCTCGTCGTCGCGAGCGCGAGTTCGGGTGGCGTGCGCGTGTACCTGAACAACGGCTTCGCCGGCTTCTCGTCGCCGGCCAGCTTCCCCACCTTCTCGAGTCCGAACGACGTCGCGCTCGAAGATCTCGACGGCGACGGCGACCTCGATCTCGTCACGTCCAACAACAGCGGCAGCAACGTCTCGATCCTGCTCAACCTGGGCAGCGGCACGTTTGGGCTGCCGACGTTGCGCGCCGTCAACGCCTTCGCGTTGTGCGTCGCCATCGCCGACCTCGACGGAGACGGCGACCGCGACATCGCCACGGGCAACGATGGAACGAGCAGCATGAGCGTGCTGCTCAACCAGGGCGGAGGCAGCTTCGGCGCCCCCGCGCTCTACGGTTCGGGCGGCTCGTCGGCCGGCATCGCGTTCGCCGACCTGGACGGCGACGGCGACCTCGACGCGTGCGTGTCGCGCATGTTCGCGGACGGCATCTCCGTGCTGCGCAACCTGGGAAGTGGAGCGTTCGGCGCCCAGCTGAACTACCCGATGCCCGGCCGCCCCAGCCAGCTCGCCGCCGGCGACGTCGACGGCGACGGCGATCTCGATCTCGTGGTCACGAACTTCGCCAATGCGAGCGCCGCGTTGTTCCTCAACGACGGGACCGGAGCTTTCGCGCCAAGGATCGACTTCGCCACGGGCGCGAGTCCGAGCGGCGTCGCATGGGCCGATATCGACCGCGACGGCGACCTCGATCTCGCCGCGGCGAACTACGCCAACTCCAGCGTGTCGATCCTCGAGAACGAGGGCCGGTAGACGTTCCTCGAGCCAATCTCCGCCAGCCACTCGACGCCGGAGTGCTCGTACGTCGGATACGGCTCGAGCCGACGGCGCTCGCGCTCGCTTTTTCTTGCCAGGCTCACCGCCATGGCCCCTTCGGCTTCCAGGTCCGGGTGGTTTGGACTCCGCGCCGCAGGTCGTCGAGGATCGGTAGCAGGAAGGGCCGAATCACGCGCAGAATCTGCGCGCCCGGCTGCGCCTCGACTTCGAGGCCCGCGCGACGCGCGAAGGCCTTGACCTGCAACGGTCGGGTTGGATTCTCCCAGTAGTCGGGGGTCAGGCCGAACGGCTCTCCCTCCGGGATGGGCGTGCCGCGACGCGCGAACGTGCTGCGGATGGCCTCTGTGAGTCTCGCTCCCTCGAACTCGAAGTGCTCCGCGAGATGACGCAGGTCGAAGAAGTCCTTGATGCGGCTGTTGCGATCGCCGAGCACGAGGATCGCCTCCAGCTTCTCCGCGATCACGGACTCGGGCGCGTAGGCCAGCACCGTAGGAGCGCGGAACTCGAGCAGCGTGGGATAGGAACGACTCTCCGGCGGCGGGAAGACGGCGTCGCCGAGCCCCATGTCCACCTGCAGCGTGTTCTTGGCCTTGCCGCTGCGCGCGACCACGGTCGCGCGCGACCCGACGTACTCCTCCTCGGCGCGGATCGGCTCGAGCCGGATCGAAGTTGCGTCGAACTGGATGCCATCCGACTCGACCTCGGCGGCGCAAATTGCCTCGAGGTCCGTCCGGAGCGCCGCGATGGAGCCGTCTCCCTGCCGCAGCAGGTCGAGGTCGCGCGTCGCCCGATAGGGGTTCTCCGACCACAGACGCAGCAACATCGCACCCTTGAGCACGAAGCGATCACGAACGCTCGAAACTCCGAGGCGGTACAGGAAGCGCTCGCACACGTAGGTGGCGAACAGGACCTGGTAGTCGTCGCCGCGCTCCTTGGCGCGGCGCAGAAGTCGGGCCTGCACCGAGGCCGCGAGGTCCTTCTTCGGCGGTTCCGGGTTCACGCGATCGAGTCCAGGTAGGGTTGCATCACGCGCGTCACACGGCGGATGCGAGCGAACCGGGCCAGGTCCCCGGCGCGTCCTCGGTGACGGCGAGAGAAGTCCTTGAGGGCCTCGACAGCCACGTCGATGCCGACCTTGTTGCGGTACTTGAAGCAGTCGGCCACGGTCTTGGCCGCGGAGTAGATCCGCACCGAGACGCCTTCGATCCGGTGCGTCTCGACGCCTGCCGAAAAGGCCTCACCGGAGAAGCGCGAGACACGCAGGCGCGGGTAGTCCAGCTTCGGCCGCCGAGCCTTCTCCGGCAGCGCGATCCACACCTCCGCGGGCTGCTGGGTCGTGAGTTCGTGGAAGCGCAGCGCGGTGAGCAGACATACCACGGCGCTCGGAACCCTCTTCGCAACTTGGGCGAGCGAGTGGTCCTGTGTGTAGGCATGATCGCGAGCAACGTAGAGGCCGCGGGCCTGACGCTCGACCAGCCCTTTCGCCTCCAGTCGATAGAGCTGCCCGCGGGGAAACCCACGCGCCTCGAGGTCGACCGGACGGACTACGCCCAATCGCCGGACGAGTGCAAGGAGCTGGGAATCCGTGCGCTCGGGCATCCGGGAGAGATTACAAAACGTCGGGGAATGAGCACAATCCTAGACGTTTTGTTCGGTTGCCGGCTCGAGCGAGGTACATCGGCACATCCGTGTCGGTGTCGACGACCGCTCGGCTCGGTCCGCCAGCGCGGAACAGCGTGGCGAAGCGTTGGCACTCGCGGGCCGGAGCCCACACCTCGCCACGCTCTCGCGAGCCGGCTGCACCGATGTCGGCACATCCGCGCAAGTGCCGACGTTTGTTCATTTCGACCCGCCGGTCACCTCGGCAAGCATCCGCAGGATGTCCTGCTCGAGCACGCCGATCTCCGCTTCGATCTCCTCGAGAGGGCGCGGCGGTGCTTAGCGAGAGAAGTAGCGCTTGAAGTTGAACTCGTAGCCGACGAGGCCGACCTCGCCATCCTTGGGGTCGCGCTTCGTGGTATCGATCCACGCGTCGGAAACGTGCGGCTGGCGGTCGGACACTCGACCCGCGTCAGCGCTGCCGGGGACCGGTTCCGAGCGGAGAAGCTGGCGAGGACGACGGGACTCGAACCCGCAACCACCGGCGTGACAGGCCGGTACTCTAACCAATTGAGCTACGTCCCCGCTTAGGGCGCGGAAGTATACCCATCGGCCTTCGGGATGCAAACGGGGGCTCGCAGCCGCGCGCGAAGTGCGAGATCCCCGCGCGAAACGCGTCTTCCCGCGGGCCCACGCTCCGCCGCTCAACCCGTGCGCACCGCCGCGACCGCGTCCATGCGGCGCATGCGCAGGATCGGATAGACGGCGGCGAGGAGCGCGACGACCACGGCACCGATCGGCACGAGCGCGAGCCACGCTCCGGCGCCCGCGTGCGGGAGCTCGAGACCTGAAAGGCCCTCGAGCGCGCGCACGATGACCGGCGTCAGCCCCGCGCCGAGCGCCGTGCCGAGCAGGCCGCCGAAGCAGCCGATGACCAGCGCCTCGCACACGACCATGCCCGCGATCTGCCGCCGCCGCGTGCCGAGCGCGACGAGCACGCCGAGCTCCTTCGCGCGCTCGAGAGCCGCGAGCAGCTGGCCGTTCAACACGCCGAGCGCCGCGAGCAGCGCCGTCAACGTCAGGATGAGATCGAAGAGCCGGAAGTCGCGATCGATGTCGTCGAGGTGCACGCGCAGGAGCTCGCGACCGGGCTCGTAGCGCAGCACGTGCAAGTCGGGATAGAGCTCCCGCACGGCCGCGCGCACGACATCGGGATCCGTGCCGGGCGCGAGCACCACGGCGCTCTCGTTCGTCGTCGTCGTGTCGATGCAGAAGCCGCGGCGCACGAAGTCCTC
Source organism: Planctomycetota bacterium (assembly GCA_044228975.1). Taxonomy (GTDB): domain Bacteria; phylum Planctomycetota; class UBA1135; order UBA1135; genus JADJNY01. Next base: position 9,604 of record JBGATX010000069.1, read on the forward strand.
GCTCACGACGCCGTAGATGCGCTCGTCGGGATGCGGGAAGTAGCCGTACGCATCCGAGATGGCGAGCACGCCGAGATCCTGCACTGCTCCGCTCGCGTTGCCGACGTGCACCTTGTCGCCGACCGCGTAGCCGAGCTGGCGCGCGAGGCGCGTCGAGATGACGACGCCGGTGCCGCTCTCGAACGCCGTGGCGAGCGCGGGATCGTCGCGGCACGGACCGAACGCGCGCAACTCGCTCGGACGCATGCCGAGCAGCAGGAAAGGCACGTAGCTGCGCGCGCTGCCGTTCTCGAGCGAGGAAGCTCCGGATAGCGGCGCGCGAGCTGCGCGCGCAGATCGTCGAAGCGCACGCCGCCGAGGCCGCCGAGATAGACCTTGTCGACGATCGCGCGCCTGGCCCAGACCTCGATCTCGGCGCGCAGGCTGTGCGTCATGCCCTTCAGCCCGACGAAGGCGGCGGCGACGAGCGCGATGGCGGCGGCGGAGACGGGCACGCGCGTGCGACTCTCGCGGATCGAATGCGCGGCGAGGCGCCCCGAGAGAGGCCAGAGCGCCGTGAGCGGACGCGCGAGCAGCTCCGAGACGCGATTGAAGAGCGCCGGCACGACGAGCGGCAGCACGACGAGCAGTGCGAGGAAGCCGACGCCGACGAGCACGGCGCCCACGAGCTCCCCTTGCGCCTCGCCGACGACGGGCACGATGACGAAGTAGAGCGCGGGCAGGAGTCCGATGAGCAGGATCGCCGCGAAGAGATGGAAGCCGCGCGCGATGCCGCTCGAGCCCACGTGATCGTCGCCGCGCAACGCTTGCGCGCTGCTCGTGTGGCCCGCGCGTAATAGAGGATAGATCGAACCGAGCAGCGCCACGCCGACACCGAGGCCGGTGAGCGCGAGCACCGCGCCCCACGGCACGTCGAAGAGCGTGATGCGATGTCCCGTGCCGAGCGTCGTCACGCCCATCAAGAGCAATCCGCGCGCGAGCGCCAGCCCGCCCGCGATGCCGACGATCGCGGCGACGGCGGAGATGAACACGGCTTCGACCAGGAACACGCGCCGGATCTGCGCGCGCGTCGCGCCGAGCGCGTCGAGCGTCGCCACCTCGCGCACGCGCTCGACGAGCGCGATCGAGAGCGTGTGGAAGATCACGTAGAGACCCAGGATCAGCGCGAGCAGCCCCGCCATGCGCACGCCGTTGCGGAACGCGCGCTCGTCCGCCGCCGCGCCGACGAGCACGGTCTTGTTGAGCTCGTAGGAGAAGCTCGCGCCCAGGTTCGCGCGCAGCTTCTCGATGTCGATGCGCGGGTCCTGCTTGACCCAGTAGACCTCCTGCTGGCGGGCTCCCTTGTAGAGATCGCGCGCCCAGCGCGAATCGATGACGGCGACCATGCCTTGCGCGCGGCGACCGAGGTTCTCGCGCGCGAGGATGCCGGCGACGGTGAAGCTCTCTTCGGGCGTGACCTCGGGAGCGGGGCCCTCGACCTCCTTCACCACGCCGTCGACGCACGCCTGCGCGGGCGCGCGCCGCGGACGCGCGAGCAGCACGACGTCGCCGACCTGCAGCGCGAGCGCCTGAGCGAGCGCTTCGCCGACGAGCACTTCGCGCTCGCGCGCCGAGGCCTCGAGCAGGCGTCCTTCGAGCAGTCGCACGGCCTCGATCGACGGCAACGCCTCGGCGTCGAGCGCGAACAGGCGCGCGCGAGCTCGTTCGTCGGCGCGCGCGCCTTCGGTCGCGGGCTGCGCTTCGCGCACGCGCCGCGGCGACGTCCCGCCGAATTCCGCCGGCAATGGATCGCGACGGCGCAGCGACACCTCGTTCTGGAACACCGCCGACACGCCCGCGACACCCGCGGTGCGCGAGAGCTCGCCGCGCGCATCGGTGACGCCATCGGCCGGCCGCACTTCGAGAGCGGGTCTCCAATCCTGCGAACCCGGCAACGAGAGCCCGAGCACCGTGTTGTGGTCGAGCGTGAACACGCCGACGACGGTCGCGATGCCGAGCGCGATGCCGAGGATCGAGAAGAGCGTGCGCGCGGGGCGCTGGCGCAGGCTGCGACCGGCGATCGTCGTGGCGAGCGACATCGGAGAGCTCAGATCTGCAGCGCCGAGAGCGCCTCGTGGACCTTCTCGACCGCCAGGTTCGGCCCGCGCAGCTCGACGTCGCTCGCGAGCACGCCATCGACGAGGAACAGCACGCGATCGGCGAAGGTCGCGTCGCGCGGATTGTGCGTGACGAGCAGCACGGAGCGCTTCTCGTCGTCGCGACAGCGGCGCAGGAGCTGCATGACCTCCAGCCCCGCCTTCTGCGACAGATTGCCCGTCGGCTCGTCGCACAGGAGCAGCGGTTGCCCGCCGGCGAGAGCGCGCGCGATCGAGACGCGCTGCATCTCTCCGCCGGACAATTGATGCGGGAACGAGCTCTCGCGTCCGGCGAGTCCCAGGCGCGCGAGCAGCTCGCGCAAGCGCGGTTCGTCGCGCTCCGGCGGCTGCCCCGCGATCGCGAGCGGCAAGCCGACGTTCTCGAGCACGCTCAAGTTCGGCAGCAGGTTGAAGAACTGGAACACGTACCCGACCGTGCGCCGTCGCACGAGCGTGCGCGCATCGGGCGCGAGCTGCGTCATCGACGCACCCGCGAGCCACACGTCACCGGCCGACGGCTGATCGAGGCCCGAGATCAGGTGCAAGAGCGTCGACTTGCCCGATCCGCTCGGCCCCATGATGCAGACGAACTCCCCCGGCGCGACGGCGAGCGAGAGACCGCGCAGGATCGCGAGCTGCCCGCCGTCCAGCCCGGGGCGATCGTGGAACTTGTAGAGGTCGTCGGTGCGAGCGATCGGATCCATGGGCGGAAGTCTGCCGATGTCGATCACCGCCGACCACCCAGTACGGTACACGGCATCTTTCTCACCGATTCGAGCGCACTCGCCCAGTCCGCCGCGCGGCATTCGCCGTCTCGAACGCGAGGGAACGGTGAGCGGACGCGCTCGAATCGGTGAGAAAGATGCCGTGTACCGTACGGATCACCGGAGCTTGGCGCGTTCCCAGGCGGCCATGAGGTCGGAGAGCGGGAGCTCCTTCAGCGGGCGCCGCAGCTCGCTCTCCATGGCGCGGAAACGTGTTTCGAAACGGCGCACGGAGTCGCGGCAGAGGCGTTCGGGCTCGAGGTCGAGGTACTGGGCGAGGAACGCGGCCGAGAGCAGCACGTCGCCGAGCTCGTGCGCGACGTGAGCGCGTTGCTCGGCGCTCGCGGGAGCCTTCGCGTCGCGGTCGAGACCGGAGGCGGAGAGCGCTTGGGCGAGCTCGCGCTGTTCCTCGACGAGCTTGCGCACGGCTCCGGCGACGTCGGGCCACTTGAAACCGGCGGAGACGGCCTTGCTGCACATGCGTTGCGCGCGCTGCAGCGCCGGCAGGGCAGCCGGAACACCCGCGAGAGCGCTCGTGTCGGTCTCCTTCGCGGCGCGCTCGGCCTGCTTGATCGCCTCCCAGTTGCGCAGCACGTTCTCCGCCGAATCGACTTGCACGTCGCCGAAGACGTGCGGATGCCGGCGCACGAGCTTGTCGCTCACGGCGGCGCCGATCAGCGCCAAATCGAAGCGGCCTTCGTCCTGCGCGATGCGCGCGATGAGCGCGACGACCATGAGCAGGTCGCCGAGCTCCTCGACGACATCGCCGTCGCGCCTGGACTCGATCGCCTCGACGGCTTCGTGCGCTTCCTCGACCAGATGCGGCGACATCGTGTCGACCGTCTGCTTGCGATCCCACGGACATCCATCGGGAGCGCGCAGCCGATCGACGATCTCGACCAGGCGTGCGAAGGCGAGCACGCGCGGATCGCGCAGGGTCTCGGGTTGCGGAGTGAAGCTCGTCGACGGTGCGGCATCCATGCCATGAGGATGCCGAGGTGACGCGCGCTGCGGAAGCGCGGAACGTGATCGAGCGCGCGGACGCGCCGGCGCAAGGCGCGTCCACCGGCGCGCAGCGGGCCGAGCCGCTCCTTCCGCGCGATCCATTCCGGCGCGGTTCGCTACGTGCCGCGCTGCGGCGGCGGCGGCGTGTTTCGAGTGGTCGCCGCCGCGTCGAGCGCGAGCAGGCGTTCGCGCGCCGTGCGCAGCCAGGGAGCGAAGCCGAAGAGCACCAGCGTGCCCGAACCGGGCAGGACGAGGATCTGTTGCGTGATATCGTCGGTCGCGAGCGTGCGCATCGTGTTCGCTGCCGTGCCGGCGTCCGCGTGCGAGAGCACCACGACGGTCTGCACGGGCACGGCCGGGTGGTTCGCGGCCCATGCGTCGAGCTCGCCTGCGTCGATCGTCGGCGTGCTCGTGCGCAACTGTCCAGCGCTGCGACGAGCGTCCGCACCCTTGCCGATCGGCACGACACGCAGGATGCGCGGCGCGCGATCGCTGAGCACGGTCAACGCGAGCTCGTGCTGCACGAGCAGCGTCTCGACGCCCGAGTACACGCTCGCGGCGTCGAACTGGACGCTGGACTCGAGCACGATGGCCTCGATGCGCACGCGCGTCGCCGGATCGATGATCAGTGCCGAATCCGTCGCGTCACCGAACGCGTCGAGCAGCGCGCCGAGTGACGGATTCGCGGCGCTGGCGAGGCTGAGCGCGCGCTGCGGATCCGGAAAAAGGCGCCCCGCGGCCGATTGCGCGAGCTCGCCTTCGTGCTGCGCCGTGTGCGAAGGGTTGGAACACGCGGCGAGAGCGCACACGAGCGCTCCAGCGAGCAAGGACGCACGCATCGAGGAGCTCACTTGCGCTCCTGACCCGACTGCACGCCGCCGCGCGCACGCACTTCGTTCGCGGAGGAGCCCGTCGACAGCGCGTCGATGCGGCGCAGCATGCGCACGAATCCCGGCACGTCGCGCGCGAGCCCGGTGATCGTCAGCCCGTTCGAGCCGACCGGGATGATGTTCTGCGTGTTCGCGTCGGTGAAGAGCGTGCGCATCGAGTTGGAGAGCGTGCGCACGTCGAGGTTGGGAAGCTCCAGCGTGAGGCTGACGAGCGTCGCGGGATGCTGCCTCCAGAAGTCGAGCTCGTCCTCGCCCACGCTTTGCGCGGCCGCGAGCAGCGAGCTCCCGCGTCCACCCGCCGCGAGCGACTGCAGCTTCCAGATGCGCGGCTCGACGTCGGAAAGATGGATCACCGCGAAGTCCTGCGCCGCGAGCAGCGTCTCGACGATGCGATACACCTCGCTCGCCGGGACCTGGATCGAGCGATTGAGACCGAGCGGGCTGGCTTGCGCGAGCGCCTGCGTCTCCTTCGTCATCTGCACCGCGATGCCGGTCACGCGCGTGAACTCGTCCACCAGGCGCAGGACCGTCGTCGACGCGTCGGCGTTCTGGCGGTCGGCATTGATCGTCAGGCCTTCACGCGCCGCCGGAAAGACCTCCGCGAGCGAGGCGTGCGCGACGGAGGACTTCGCCTCTTGTGCGATGGAGGCTGGCGCGAAAGCCAGGGCGAGCGGCAGGCAGAGCATGGAAAGGACGGGTTGCATGCGGGTCTCGGAAAAATGGCCGAAGGGAAGGGACGCCACCGGCGGTGAGCCGGGATCGACGGTGCGCTTGCGAAGCGCGTGGAGTGGCTCGGACGACCTCGAACCACCGCCCTTCCTCGCCACGGGCCAGAAATCCGGTCGAAATCGAGCGCTCGACTGCGCTCGCACGCGCAACCGCGTCAGCGAGCGACGTACGGCACGGGGTCGCGCGCTCCCGCTTCCGCGAAGCCCTTCACGCGCAGCTGGCACGCGTCACAACGTCCGCACGCGAGCCACACGTCGCTCCCCGCGCTCCTCACCGGGTCGTAGCACGTGTGCGTCAGCGCGAAGTCGACGCCGAGCTCCATCCCGCGTCGCACGATGTCGCCCTTCGAGAGCTCGAGCAGCGGCGCGCGCACGTGGAAACGCTCCCCGCGCTCCGTTCCCGCCGCCGTCGCGAAGCGCGCGAGCTCCTCGAACGCGCGCAGGAACTCCGGCCGGCAGTCGGGATAACCCGAGTAGTCGAGCGCGTTGACTCCGATGAAGATCTCTCGCGCGCCGAGCACCTCGGCCCAACCGAGCGCGACCGCGAGAAAGACCGTGTTGCGCGCGGGAACGTACGTCACCGGCACGCCGACGCCGATCTCCGAGCTCGAACGCGACTTCGGCACGGCGATGTCGTCGGTCAACGCCGATCCGCCGAGCGCCGACAGATCGACGCGCACCGTGCGCTGCTCGCGCGCGCCGAGCGCTCGCGCGACGCGCGCGGCCGCGTCGAGCTCGCAACGATGGCGTTGACCGTAGTCGAAGGAGAGCGCGAAGCACTCCAAGCCCGCGCGACGCGCGCTGGCCAAGGCCACCGCCGAGTCCATTCCGCCGGACACCAGGCACACGGCGCGCGCAACGTTCGTCGTCACGGGCAGGATGGTACGAGGTCGCGGCACAGTTTCCGCGCCGGCGGAGCGCGCTCCCGCGTCGCGGGCGGCGATTCTCGACGTCGCGCGCGTTTCGACGCCCGCGGAAGGGTGGACGCGTTCGAGCGCGCGGCTAGAGTATGGGGCTCAGCGCGTCGCTCGAAACCCCGCCGAATCGAACGCGCGACGGGCTCCCCCACTCTCCCCGCCGTCTCCCCACAGAGCTCACGTGCCCGAAACCACCAAGGAAACGATTCTCGACGCCTTGCGACAGATCCAGGATCCGGATCTGCACCAGGACATCGTCACGCTGGGCTTCATCACCCAGCACACGATCTGCGACGGCATCGTGAAGGTCACGATCAACCTCACGACGCCCGCCTGCCCCGTGAAGGAGCAGATGAAGAAGCAGGCCGAGGATCTCCTGCACCGCCTGCCGGGCGTGAAGCAGGTCACGGTCGAGATGACCGCGGTCGCGCGCGCCCAGGCGACGCCGCGCAACATCGCGCCCGACATCCAGCACATCGTCGCGATCTCGAGCGGCAAGGGCGGCGTCGGCAAGAGCACCGTGTCGGTCAACCTCGCTTGCGCGCTGGCGAAGACCGGCGCGAAGGTCGGCCTCGTCGACTGCGACGTCTACGGTCCCGACATCCCGATGATGATGGGCTTGAAGGGCGAGCCCGAGCACTTCGCCGGCAAGCTGCTGCCGAAGGAACGCAACGGCGTGCGCACGATGTCGATCGGCTACCTCCTGCCCGAGGAGAAGCCCGTCGTGTGGCGCGGACCGATGGTGCACAAGCTCATCGAGCAGTTCCTCTCGGACGTCTTCTGGGGACCTCTCGATTACCTGCTCGTCGACATGCCGCCGGGCACGGGCGACGCGCAGCTCTCGCTGGCGCAGATCGTGCCGCTCTCGGGCGCCGTGCTCGTGACCACGCCGCAAGCCGTGTCGACGTTCGACGTGGGCAAGGCGATCGCGATGTTCCAGCAGGTGAACGTCGAACTGCTCGGCATCGTCGAGAACATGGCCGGCTACACGATCACCGGCCGCGTCGAGGGAGCGCGCGCCGGCACGAAGATCACGCTCGACACCGGCACCACGCCGGTCGAGGTCGCCACGGACGTCGAAGGCCGCTTCACGACGGTCGTCGACGTCTTCGGCCGAGGTGGAGCGGAGAAACTCGCCGCGCGCTACGGCTGTCCGGTGCTCGGACAAGTGCCGCTCAACCCGACCGTGCGCGTCGGCGGCGACGCCGGCGAACCCGTGGTCGTCTCCGATCCGCAGTCGCTCGTCGCGCGGCGCTTCCAGGAGATCGCCGGACGGCTGGCGCAGCGCATCGCGGTCAAGTCGCACCGCGCGTTGCCGATCCTGCAGTGAGCGCGGACAAAGAGTCCTCGATGCAACGCCTGATCGACGGAGTGCACCGCTTCCACAGCGACCAGTTCGGACGCTACGAGCGACTGTTCCAGCGTCTCTCGCGCGAGGGCCAGAAGCCGCACACGCTCTTCATCACCTGCTCGGACTCGCGAGTGCTCGCGGAGCTGATCACGCAGAGCCGCCCGGGCGATCTCTTCGTCGTCAAGAACATCGGCAACATCGTCCCGCCCGCGGACGATCCGCTCGACACGGGTGACACGGGCGCATCGTCGACCTCTGCCGCCATCGAGTTCGCCGTCGAAGTTCTCGGCGTGTCCGACGTCGTGATCTGCGGTCATTCGCAGTGCGGAGCGATGGAAGCGCTGGTCGACGGCGGCATCCCCGATCGCTCGCTGCGCCATCTCGAACGCTGGCTGCGCCTCGCCGAGCCCGTGCGAGAAGTGCTGCGCACGCAGTACTCCCACCTCGCCGACCGCAACGCGCGCGTCAGCGCCGCCGCGGAGGAGAACGTGCTCTTCGGCCTGGAGAACCTGCGCTCGCACGAGTGCGTCACCCGGCGCCTCGCCGACGGCAGGCTGCGCCTGCACGCGTGGTACTTCCAGATCGCGACGGCGAAGCTCTTCGCCTTCGACCCTTCGCGCGGCCAATTCTCGATCGAGATCGGCGCGCGCACGCTCGGCCGACGCGGCGATGGCACGCTTCCCGATCCGAACGGGGCGAATGGCGCGAACGACTCGACTCCACGAGCGTGCACGCGATCCGCGGGCGCGAGCGACACGAACGAGTAGCGCGACAGCGCTCCTGACTCGCGCGCGCACCGCCGACGGTCCTGCGCTCGACCTGCAGACGTACGAGCGGAATGCGGTTCATGGCATCTTCCTCACCGATTCGTCCCAGGCCGCTGCGAGCGCTTCTGCGACGGCGAATCGGTGAGGAGGATGCCGTGCACCGTATTGGCGCCGTGCGTCGCGCATCGTCCGTCGCGCGCCGGGTGACGTGACGCCAGACGCCGTACGACCTGCGCCTTTGCGCCGAGGGTCTTCTGCGCACATCGCCGCAGTCGTGGAGTACGAACAGCGCATGCGTGGACGCGCGAGCGCCGCGTGTCGCGCGCCAAGCGCGTTCGCGCGGCGCGACGGCTCGCGCGCGCGCGCACGACGACCGAAAGGGCGCAGACGCGCCCGTATACTCGCCGCCGTTCGCCTCGAAGTCCGAGGTCGCGAAGTCCCCCCGCGCAGCCCTGAGAGACGATGGAACGCACCTTCGCAGCAGGTCGCGATCGCCCGCGGTGGCGGCCCGCGCGGCGCGGCTCGAGCTGGCTCCTCGCCGTGCTCGTCGCCTGCGCCGCCGGCGCGTGGTGCGCGTGCGAGGCGCCGTCAAAGGACGGACGGCGCGCGCTCGAGTCGAACGCCTCGCGCGTCGACGTCTACCTCGGTTGCAGCGATCCCGCCGCGCCGCCGGTCGTGCTCGAGCTCGAATCCGTGGAACTGCGCAGCGAGGGTGGCGAGCTGCGCACGCTCGAGCTCGCGCGACCGCGTCTCGTGCCGAGCGAGCTCGCGCATCGCCTGCCGCTCGCCGGCGGTTCCGTTCCGCCCGCGAACTACACCGCGCTCGTGCTGCGTGCGCGCCGCGCCGAGCTGCAGGGGCCTGACGGAACGCTCGAGCTGCGCCTCGTCGCGCGCAACGCGCCGCCCGCGCAAGCGCCGCCGCTCGCTCCCGCGGCGACGGTCGCCTACGAGCTCGCGCTGCGCGCGCGTCTCACGCGAGCCGACGCGCTCTCGCTCTTCGTCGATTGGCACGCCGCCGACTCGCTCACCGGAGGCGCGGAGCTCGCTCCGAGCTTCACGCTGACCACCGAGCGTCCGCGCGCGTCGCTCGGACTGCTCTACGTCGCCGACGGCGCCAGCGGTTCCGTGCTCGCGATCGATCGCGGCTCGGGCGAGGTCGTCTCGATCAGCTCAAGGCCGGCGCGGAACCGCGCGCGCTCGCGCTGGCTCGCGATCGACGCCGCCTGTTCGTCGTCAACGCGGGCGACGGCTCGCTCGACCTGCTCGACGTGCTGCAAGGAAGCCAGCTCGCGAGCCTGACCTTCGGTCTCTCCGCGCGCAGCTCCGACGCCGTGCTCTTCGACACGCGCGGCATCCTCGCGGTCGCGCAGCGCGACCTCGACAAGCTCTCGCTGGTCGACACGCAGGGCTTCTCGCGCCTCTTCGACGTGCCCGTCGGCCGCGCGCCGGTGCGCCTCGCCGCCGCGCCGGATCTCGGGCGCGTCTTCGTCGTCGAGTCCGGCTCCGACGCGGTCGAGGTCGTCGACGTCGCTTCGGGAGCCGTCTCCGGCCGCGTCGCGGTCGAGTCGCGGCCCTCCGCGGCAGCCGTCGACCGGCGCGAGCGCGAGCTCTTCGTCGGCCACGCGCTCTCGCCCAACCTGCTCGTCTTCGACGCGCGCACGCTCGAGCCGCGCGCGACGATCTTCGTCGGCGGCGACGTGAGCGCGGTGCTCTGCGATCGGCGGCGCGAGCGCATCTTCGTCGCGCGAGCGCGTCCGGCGGAGATCGTGGTCGTCGATCGCGCCCTCGGCAGCGTGCTGCGCCGCATCCCGATCGCAGGCAGAGTCGAGGCGCTGGCGCAACCACTCGACGGAGCGGAGCTCTACGGCGCTGCGCCCGAGCTCGGCGCCCTCGTCGTGATCGACCTCGTGCTGGGCAAGGAACTGCCGCCGATCCGCTGCGGCGGGAGGCCGCTGGATGTCCTCGTCGCGGACTGAGCGGCCAGCCGCGCGAGCGCGGCTGCCTGCGACGCGCGCACGCGAGCACGTCCCGCCCCACGCGTCGCCCGCGTGCGGCAGCCGCCGCGAACGTCGAACGCGGCGCGCGCGACGTTCACGCGCGCTCGAACACGGCACGCTGGCGCTGCTCGCGGCGGGAGCCGGCTCGGGTTGCATCAGCGGTCCGCTGCACACGTTCCGCAGCACCGCCGACAGCTCGCGCACGGGCTCGGACAGCTCGAAGTCGCTCACGAACGTCGCCGAGCTCTCGGTCCACGACACAGCCGGCCCGAGCCTCGAGTACCGCGTCGACGGCCAGATTGTGCAGGGCTTCGCGCAGCGCAGCTCCGCCGGCATCGATTCCGACGATCAGACGCTCTCCGTGCGGCCGGCGGCGGAGCTCGTCGTCACCGCCGACACGCTGCGCTGGAGCCAGCGTTTCGAGCTCCTGCGCTCGCACACGCTCTACAGCCTCGGTCAGGACACGCAGCTCGCGCGCAACGACGTGCTCGAGAAGCTCGAGTGGACGCCGCCGGGCCTGCCGCAGTTCACGACTTGGTTCGACCTGCGCACGGTGAACGACGACCTGTTCGTCGACCAGCGCACGCTCGAGACGTTCTTCCAGGTGCAGCAGACGCTGCCGGTGATCGACTACCAGTACTCGCTGCTCTCGCGCATCGACCAGGACGAGCGCTCCGACACCGAGAACCAGCGGCTCGAGCACACGCTGCGCGCCTCGTGGCGCGAGGAGGCGGCGGACGGGCGCTTCACGAGCACGCTCAGCATCTTCGCCAACCGCCGCCGCAACGACTTGAGCGGCGGCGCGGGCGGATTGCCGGGCATCGAGGTCCTTCCGACGCAGGGTCTCTCGGTGCGCGACACGACGCCGCAGATCGCGACCCTGGCCGCCAACGCGGCGCTGATCGACGGCAACGATACCGCCGGCGCGGGCGTGAACATCGGCGGTTTCTCCTCGGGCGGCGAGGAGAGCTGGAACATCGGCGCGCGCCTGCCGCCGGGCGCGAGCGTCGACACGCTGCACGTCGTGACGGTCGATCCGGTCGACGCGCTCTTCTCGTCGCAGTTCGTGTTCACGGTGTGGATCTCGGACGACAACACCTTCTGGACGCAGGTCGCGAACATCGCCGCGCCCGACTACGACCTCGTGCTGCGCCGCTTCCGCCTGAACATCCCGCCGGTGAGCGCGACCTACATCAAGGTCGTCAACCGAACGTCGCCCGCCGGCGCGCCGGCGGTGCTCGTCTCGGAGCTGCGCTGCTTCTCGTCGCCGACCTCGAGCACGCCGACGATCACGACGCACGACGAGACCGAGAGCGCGACCGCGGGCCTCTCCTACCGCGTCAACGACCAGGTCGTGCTCGGCTACGACCTCTTCCTGCAGCAGGCTCGGACGGACACGAGCGGCGTCGACGTGCGCGACGAGACGCGCGTCGACCAGGGCCTGTGGGCGAACTACACGCCGCACCCCAAGGTCGATACCAACGTGCGCGTCGCCAACCAGCGCACTCGCGATGCGATCGTGCAGGACGAGGACGTGAACACGCTCACGGGCGTCGTGGCCTACCGTCCGATCGAGACGCTCGACCTGAACGGCAGCTACACGCGCTCCGATCGCGACGTCGACGGCCAGGCGAACCTGCGCACCGAGGCGGTCCAGGGCCTGACGTCGGCGCAGCTGCTCGACACGTTGCGCGCGGACGTCACGCTGCAGCGCAGCACGCAGGACGACGTGCCCAACGCGCGCACGATCGAGCATTGGATCAGCGGAGTTTCGCTCGTCGCCGACCTGACCTCGTCGGTCGAGCTCACGCTCACCTGGCGCGACGACCAGGCGCAGGTCAGCGGCAGCGGCGCGAGCGGCATCCCGGATCCGTCGGAGCGGCGCACGGAGATGCTGTGGGTCGTGAAGCCCAGCGAGCTCATCGTGCTGCAGGAGGAGCTCGCCTGGGTCGACACCTTCGCCGGCAGCGGTCTCGACCAGCGCACGCGCATCGACTGGATCCCGTTCGCCGACGGCGCGCTCGACGTGACGCTCGACTACGACCACGTCAGCGTCGACTCGGTCGGCAACACGGCCTTCGATCGCTACCGCGGACAGCTGCGCTACACGCTCACGCCGCGCGCGTTCTTCCAGTTCGACTACTCGCTGCAGGATCCCAAGGACGACGAGCGCACGGAGATCATCGCCGTGGGGTTCAACTTCTCGTCCTGAGCGCGAACGCGGCGCGCGCGGAACCAGCTGCTCGAACTCCCAAGGCGGAACGCTCGAATCGTAGCCGCCCGGACGTTCGGTCAGCGAGGATGTGAATCTGGCGCAGCGACGTGCCGAGGCAGGACTCGGCGCTTCGCGGCCCGCGGCGGCGGATCAGCGGTAGTGCCGTGCCCAGCCGGGGGAGAACCGCTTCGTGTCCGCGGTCGGATCGATCACGACGTGAATCCCCAGAGGCGCGCCGTCGGACTCGACGGGCGACCAGTGCATAGCCTGACGGGCGTCGTGCGGCACGGTCCATCGCGCCACGGGCACTTCACCCGACATCTCGAGGGCTTCGGAGCTCAGCGACATGCGGCTCGGGACATCAATCGACAAACGGCCATCGGGCCCGCGCACGACGGAGATGCGCTCGTCCGGTGCGGCGGTGAGAGCCCGAAGCAACGCTCCCTGGTCGTCGCGCACGCGCACGGCGTGACGGACCGTAACCCGCGATTCCTTCTCGCTGCCTTCGTCGGTTGCGACGCGAAAGTGCACGGATCCGCACGCGTGCCGGCGGTGCGCGCGCTCGGTCTCGACCAGGCGAATGCCGAACCGGCGATCACCGGCATCGACGATCTCGGCGTCGAGGCACGGAGGCACTGCGAGTAGCTTCGCCCACCGGAACCGATGGGTTGGCGCGGTGACGTCGAGTTCGATCGTCTCGAACTCCTGAAACACAGCCTCTTCCGGCGTGACGACGCAAAACGGATGAGGCATGTCGACCGCGACGGGCAGCTGAATACGCACGCCGTTCGAGTAGACGAGCCCGAGGCACCGTCTCCACGCGTATCCGGAATCCCAGTGCACGCCCAGATGGCCGTCGAACGTCAACTCGTTCTCCGCCTCGGCGAACCGGAACGGGAGCTGGCTCGTGCATCGGAACGAGCATCCAAGGAAAACTTGCTCGAGCTCCACGGGCGACGCCTCGCGAGCGGCCTGGTTGAAGCGCAGCGCAGCGAGGGAGTACATCGTCGTGCCTACCTGGCGAAACACGAGTTGCGATCCGACCGGGTGCGGAACGTCCACGAGCGAGCCGAGCAGCGCTGCCGTCGCGCGGTCCGCCGCCTCCGATGCGCCCGGAGCGGCGCCTCCACACGTCCGGCAGCTGCTCGTCCGTTCGACGCGCCGGAGCGGCGGCGACGAACCGAACACGAGCGTCGGGCGTCCGATCCAAGAGAGCAGATCCGCGTTGCGCGGCGGGAATCCCGTCAGCTCGAAACTCAATGGGAGCCGGTGCAGGTCCGCGGTGTCGCTCCGTTCGGCTCCAGCGCAGGCCCTCGCTTGAGCGACGACGCCAGCCGAAAGAAGCAGGTTGGTCCAAGGCTCGTCGAACGTGTCCGCTCGGCGCTCAAGTTCGTTCGGCGGCTGAGGGCAGGACACGCCGTCGAACGCGGCGACGCGACGGACGGTGGCGGCTGGCTGCGCGTCCCTCTGAGCCCGTCGACTGCCTTCCACGCCCGATGAACCCTGGCTCGCCGACGCCGCGCATGGGACCACGGCCTTCGACCAGTTCGACACCGCTTTCTCGACAGCGACATCCGGCCAAGTCAGCAGCTCCGCCAGCTCCATCGGACGATCGAGCAGCTGCTGCGTGGGCTGTCCCGAGCGACTGTCGAGCACGGCCGTTCCCGGATCCAGGGTCGGGCTCGTCGAAGTGTTGCCTTCGTCGATGAGCTCCCAGATCGACAACATGTGCAGCGTGTCGCCGGAGTGCATGGCAGCAACAACGATCGACGGCACGAGGATCCCAGAGCGATAATCCTCAACCGGAGCGAGCCACCGCACTTCGTAGATGGATCCTCCGTCGAATCGGAGCTCGAGCCGATGCGGCCTACGGCCGGCGATCCATTCGATCCTGCCGCGCGCTCCGCCAGGATTGACGAACGTCGCCGCGCACACACCGTTCGCTCTCGCCTCCTCGCTTCCGACAAGCGTCTTCGCCAATCCGGGATCCAAGTAGCCCGTCAGGAGAAACAGATCCGGATGCGGTGCGCCCCAGTAGTCGATCATCACGCGCGGAATCACGTGCCCGAGGACGTCGTCGAACGTGACCTGTTCGCCCGTGCGCAGCGAGGAGAATTCGACGATCCGCCGCACCACGACGCTGCCGGAATCGAGTTCACTGCACGAGGTGTCGATCATCCAGCCGTCGTCTCCGAATTCGACACGCTGGACGCCGTCCAGGAACGCCTTCGTCCTTCCACCCTCGACCTCGACCGTGCGATGTCGGTAGCTGACGCGCAGCCCACGGTGCAAGCCGAAGTGTCTCCAGGGCGACATCGCGAGACCAAGCCGCTCGAGGTCGCGCGGCTGAGCGTTCTCAGTCGATGCTTGCGTCGCGGCGAGGCAGTTCGCGTGCGCGTCGCGCGATGTGCCGAGACCCGCAAGCGTCCCGAGGTAGATAACGCCATACGCAACCGCCGACGCAAGGCGGGTCGCACGCCGATTTCGGATCATGTTCAATCGGACCCTCCAGGAGGGATCTTGCGATCACGGCGGTTGGAACCAAGGACGTCAGCGCTCGGCGCGGGGCAGTGCGGGACGGCGTTGCGGAGGACACGCGCTTCGACGTCGACGAACCACGATGACGAACTCGGTCAGTTCTGGCACATCGTCACGCACACGGACAGATCTACTTGACGCACGCCCCCTGCGTTGATGCACGTCGACGTCTGCGCGTTGCAGTTGCACACCCGACAGAGCTTCTTCGGGAAATTGCACTGCTGCCATTGTTCGCAGTACTGCTCCGAGTCGTGGACGCACGGTTGATCCCCCCAGACCTGATCCTCGCAAAGGGCAGGGCAAGTACCGCTGCCAGGAGGAGGTTCACAGGACACGGCGGCCGTTGCGCACGCCGACGGCGGAGGAGCGCCCGGGCTGGAGAGCGGAACCCCGCCGCACGTGCCCGTGGTTTGCAGAACCTGCGCCCACGAGACGACGAGCGGCGAGATCGCGATGACGAACGTCACGACGAGCCAGCGGAGCTTCCAATTCCTCGAGCGGTTCATGTTGACTCCTTCCAGTCGAGCGATTGCCGGGGAGAAGTCCGGTCACCTCGTCTCCACTCGGAACGAGGATCCGGGCGCGGTGAAGATCGTAGCGCCGTCACTCGCAACGGTAGGGAACAAGTCCGACACGCGCACGCCTTTCACAAATGCGGGAACGCGTTCATCGAACACCAGCCCCCCGAGTGACTCGAGAATCAAGCGCGCTCCCGGCACGAAAGCGTCGGACGCCAACGCACGTAGCTCGCCGTCCCATGCGATCCTGACTGCATCGCTTGGCGCGCCATCGACCCGCAGGACTCCGAAGACCCAGCACCCATCGCGGAACGGTGTGACGCGAAAGAAGTACTCCGACGCTGGAACGGGAATGTTCGGAATCGCACGACTTCCCCAATGAATGGTCGCTGCGGCGATCGAGGCTCCGAACCGCGGGGTGAGGTCGACCAACTGGACACTGCGCTCGTCGTCGACGGCCTTGCCCTGCAAGTGGATGACCAGCGCCCGTGGCTTCCAGTTCGACAGATCGACGACGCGCTCGCGTTCAACACCAGACGGCGCGTTCCACTTGAAGTACCAGCCGCCCCCTTGCGGGTGCTCAAGGCTGAGCACGAGATCCGAACCCTCGGGACCGGCGAGCTCAAGACGCGCGGGCTCGGTGGACGTGACAGCCTCTTGATCACCCCCTTGCAGTTGCTGTGGCCCGCCGGCGGAAGCGCGAACCTTCCATCCCGACGTCGGCGTCGTGACCAGGAGAACGAAGCGTGCTTGTCCGAGCTGTTCGAGCACGACGGGACCGAATCGTCCACCTTGTGTCGTGATTGCCGTAGTGACACCGGTCCTTCGCGCTCCGTTTTCCGAGATCCAGAACGAGAAGCGTTTCCCGGCCGGCCGGCGCACCGTCCATTCCACCGCGTCCGGCGGGATGGAGAATGATACGAAGCCGCGGCCAGGAACATCGCTGGCCTCGCTGCAGATCGACGACGCCTTGCCGAGGTTCCACGCAGCGTCGACGGGACCCCAATACACGACTTCGGTCGGATCGGCGCCATTGATCCAGTAGTCGAACCAGTGCGGCTGCGTTCCCGCTTCGGGAACCTCGAGTTCGAGCAGATTGCCAAATCCGCGGGGCTTCTCGAGTGAGTACTGCGTGATCTTGACTGGCGAGCGCGGTGCGATGCCGCGGAAGAGGCAGATCCCCGCGTGATCGCTTTCGGACACCTTGCGGTACTCGCTCCGCGTCAAAGCTTCGCTTGAAGCTTCCACCAAGCGCGAGCATCGCATGAGCAGCTGGACGCTGGGCGCCGGTTGGCCTGATGTCGCGTCGAGGACTCGAATGAGAACACGGGCGCCGGTCTTCAGGTCCAAGTCGTGGCGCTCGTGGGACGCCGGGCTTGCGAGCTCGAATTCGAACGTCTCTTCGATCGTCTCCGAGCTCTTCGCGCGGATCGCGAACCGACCCGCCGCCGGGATACGCAGCGAATAGGACGACGAGTACACGTCGACCGTGGCGAGATCCGGAAACGCCTCTTCGATGACCACGCCAGCGGGTGGGGCGAAGCGCTGCAATTCCATGGACAACCCGTCGGGAATGCGCTCGACACCGTCCACGCGGACCTTGCCCCAGATCGACACGCGCGCATCCGAATCCCGGAGATCGAGCGTGAGATGGACATCGCGAGACACTGATTCGGCCGCGGAGAGCGTCCGGCCGCCGATGAGGCGCAAGGACTGAAGGAGCGCGCTCGCCGGTGCGTGCTCAGGCGCCGACGCCGTGAGCAGAACTTCATCGGTCGCGTTCGGCAGCTCGATGCGCAGGACTTCGCCGGTGACCGGAAACTCGAGTCGCGCGCGCGCGACCGAGTCCCGAAGCGACGAGGCGGAGTACACGCACTCCAGCCGGCCCTTAGGGATGAACCTGCCATTGCGATCACGGACGTGCACAGAGAGTACGCACCGGGGGCCCGAAGCAGTCGGTACAACGGCCGGCTCGTCCTCGGAGCCGCGCGCGGCACCTTCCGAATGCGCCAACTCGACATCGTTCGGCGGTGCGCTGAGCTGGGATTCGTCAGCCGCTGCCGCAGAACGCGATCCGGCTGGAACACCCCCGTCGCACGCAACGCCGGTCGTCGGCTCATCGAACAGCAGCCACGATCCGACGACGACGGCGAGCGCGAAGACCGCGACGACGGCCACCGCGACGCGGGTTCGACCGACTACCGCT
Organism: Planctomycetota bacterium; assembly: GCA_044228975.1. Classification (GTDB taxonomy): domain Bacteria; phylum Planctomycetota; class UBA1135; order UBA1135; genus JADJNY01. The sequence continues at coordinate 27,635 of JBGATX010000069.1, forward strand.
CGCCGAGCCAAGCCGGACTCGTGCGAGATCCCAACCCCTCGCGCAGACCTACGCTTCCAACCAACGAGAGAACTAAACGACCTCGCCATAGCGTCCACGTCCGTTGTGAACGCAACGATACTCCTTGCGCTGAATCGCGCCAACGGCGCGGCGGGTGGCCGCGACCCTCAGGCGCGGATGCGCCGGCGCCGGCACGGCTCGAACGAGCCCCGATCCCGCACGATCCTCACACGGACCCCGAGCACCGAGCGAAGATCACGATGCGCTGGACCTCTCTCGCCCGATCGCACCGCCGAGAGGAGCGCGATTGTGATGAAGTCCTGCCGACGCGGGCGCGATCCGTAACACGAGGGGCCCACGGCAAGGCCGCGAGCGAGGTCCAAGCGGTGTCAATCGCCGCAAGGCCTTGCGCGAGATTCCAAACCGTTCAAGTCAGCTACAGGCTGGCGA
>JBGATX010000070.1:0-27244 GCA_044228975.1 Planctomycetota bacterium
CGCGTCCGCGAGCTCGCTCGCGTTCGCCGCGAGGAGCTTGGGATGCAACGCGGCGCGCGCCTGCGTCGCGTCGAGCGAACCGTCCCAGGCCGAGACGAACACGACCACGCTCGGCAACCCGTTGCCGGACTTCTCGAAGAGGCTCAGCGTGCACAGCGGCGCATCCGGCCTGCCGGGTTGCTGCGGAGCGTCGACCGCGAAACCCCAGTCGGCGCTCGGCCGCGAGATCTCGAAGCCGAAGCGCTCCTGGCGCACGACGAGCTCGCTCGGCGCGTCCTGCGGCGTGCACGGCGGCGCGACGAGCAGCGCGGCGGCAGCGAGGCAGGACGCGAGCATGGCGCGTCATTCGACTCGCTCTCCGGCGAGCGCGCAATCGCGAGCGCCGCGCGCGTCAGCGCACGGCGGGCTGCCCGAGGGTCCAGGTCCACGGCTGGCCGGGCGCGCACGACACGCTCCAGCGCTCGACCCGCTGGCCATCGTGTTCGGCGCGACGCGCTCGCCCGTGCTCTTCCGTCGACGCCGGCGTCCGAGCCGGTTCGCCGGCCGCGGGCGCGGGGAGCGCGCGCACGGGCGGGTCGATCGCGGGCAGTCGATACGTCAACGTGAGCTCCCCGACGCACGGCGAGACTTCGATGCGCTGCGGAAGCGTCACGGTCTGCGCGAGCGCGCGCACGAGCACTCCTTCGCGCGGCACGCGCAGCTCGAGCTGGACTTCCTCCGCGTGCGCGTCCTCTCCAGGTTTCGCTGCCGGTACGACGCCGTCGATGGGATGCGCCGCGCTCGAGAGCGCGATCTCCGCCGAATCACGGAACGGGACGAGGCCGAGGTCGAGCACGCCGCCACGTGGGACGCGCACTTCGCCGAACGACGCCCAGCGCTGGCCCGCGGCGCCCGCCTCGAGGACGTAGATGGCGCTCTGGATCAGCGGTGAATCGAACCCGATCCAGCGCTCCGCGTCGCCGCGTGCGTGCCCGGGCTCGCCTCCCATCGAGAAGAGCGCGAAGGCCTGGCGGCTGCGTGCGTTCCAGAGGCGCGCCTCGGCCTGCGCGGGCCGCGCGCCCCCCGCCGTCGTGAAGCGCACGCGCAGGCCGCCGCTGCCGAGTTCATCGGGGAGCGAGAGCACGTTCGCGCTCGCACCGGGGTACGCCGCCTCGTGCAGCAGAGCCGCGATCTCGATCACGGCCGGCGTGCGGCGCGCGAGCAGCCGCGCGGGAGCCGCCGTCGCGAGCGCGAGGCGAGCCAGGCCATCCTCTCCCGTGCGCGCCTGTCCGAGGAAGAGCGCGGGAGCATCGGCGGCGTAGGCTTCGACCGTCCAGCCCGAGACCGGCTTGCCATTGGCTTCGCGCAGATCGACGAGCAGCGGCTCGCCGCGGTCGAGTTCGCGCCGCAGCTCGATCCGCGGCCCGGCCGATTCGATCCGCTCGACGCGCACGGGCGTCGCGCCGCCGCCGTAGGCCAGCTGGAGTTCGCGCGCGGGCGGGAGCGGGAGCACGAGCTTGCCGCTCGCATCCGTCTCGCCGACGACACGCACGCAAGGCTGCGCGAGAGCGACGGAGACGGGAATCGCGGCGGCCGGCGCGCCGATCGACGTGACGAGCTCGAGGTTCACGATCATCGGCTCCACGCCGCGCAGCAGCTCGCGGTATCGCTCCTGCGCGATCTCCAGCGCGCGCTCCGCGAGCTCGTCGCGCTCCGAGCGCTTGCCGCGCGCACTGCGCGCACCGCGCTCCGCGCGCAGCGTGACGGCGAGCGTGCGGCCCTGCATCTCGCTGGTGCGCTGCGGCAGCGGCGCCGGACGCGTCGTGCCCTGCGGCGCGAGCAACAGCGGGTCGCAGAACTCGCCGTTGCCCTGGCCGTCGACGCGGAAGGCCGGGAGATCGGACGGCGTGTTCGCGCGCTGCTTCTCGAGCCCGCGTCGCGAACGAGAGCGCTTGCCCGCCGGCACGGGCTCGGGCACCGGAGCTCCGCCGTCGAGCGCGGCCTCGATTCCGCGCAGATCGAAGTCCTCGCCGACCTCGAGCGGCCGCAGCGCGAGTCGCACCACGTTCGGGCTCTCGTGCACGAGCTCGAGCTCGCACAGCGCGGAGCGGCCCTCGTCGGGATGGCGCGCGCCTACGATCCAGCTCGACTTGGGCGCGAACGCGCGCCATTCGAGCTCGAGGCGGCCGCGCCAGTCCGTGATGCCGAGCTCGTTGAGCGGCGTGCCGCGCGGCGCGCCGACGATGCGCGCGCCGGCCATCGGATGTCCGTCGCGATCGCAGGCCTCGAAGCTCGCATGGAATCCGAACGGCCCGCGCCCGAGCTCCGCGGGCGGGATCCTCGCCGCGCGAGCGTCCTCGGAGAACGGCCGCGCGCTGGCGGTGACGACGGGCTCGACCTCTTTCGACGTCGGGTCCGGTTGCGCCGCGCCGACGGCGGTCGAACCCGAGGCCGAGCGCGAACGCGCGAGCTCGGACTCGTCCGCGTCCTGCGACTCGCCTCCGGCCACGGACCCGACGTCGAGCTGCGGCGTCGACACCTCGCGCGTCACCCACAGGACGAGCAGCAGCACCGCGAGCACGCCGCTCACGAGCGCCACCTTCTTCGCGTTCAGCAGGAAGTAGCGCGCGAGCGCCGCGCCGACGCCGGCGCGTGCCGCCGGCCGGCGCGCGAGACCGGCGAACACCGCGAGCGCGCCACCGACGCCTCCCGGACGCGCCCCCAGACGCGGCTCGAGCGAGACGCGCAGGCGCGCACGCGCGCGCTTGAGGCGCGTCGCGACCGCGGCGACGGTGATGCCGTCGCGCGCGGCGATGACCGTGTCGTCGACGCCTTCGAAGTAGCGCGCGAGCCCGACGCGCCGGTACGGCTCGTCGAGGGCGAGCACGGCGTCGACGACGGCGCGCAGGGTCGCGGCGCGCTCCTCGTCGTGCTCCGCGGCCGCGGCCGCGCGCTCGCGCGTGTAGCTCGCCTCGCGCGACATCCGGCGCGACCGATCGCGCAGCCGATTGCGCGCCAGGCCGCGCACGACGACGCGCATCCAGGCGATGAACGCCGGCCCGGCGGGCGCCGGAGCGACGAGCGAGCGCGCGTACGCGTCCTGCACGACGTCCTCGGCCTCGGCCGCGTCGCGCACGATCGAGAGCGCCAGACGCCGCAGTCCGGCGGCTTGTCCGGCGAGCAGCGACTCGTCGAACGCCGCCTCGCGACCTCCGCCGGCCGCGGCACTCGGATCGGAACGGGGCATGCGCCTGTCCATGATGGCACCAGGCAGTCCCCCGTCGAATTCGGGCGCGGGTCAAGAATCCCGCGGATCCCCGCGGAGGCGCGCGCCCGTCGAGCGAATGCGGGCGCTCGCGCGCCGCTACGGACGGCGTGCGGGCGCGGACGAGAAGCGCGAGCGCGCCACCAGCCAGAGCAGTCCGAGCGCTCCCGCGCCGAGGCCGAGCACCGTCGGCCAGCGACTGCCGCCGAGCGCGCCTTCCGGCGCGGGGCCCTTCGCGCGGCGCGCTGCGACCGAGACGCTCGGTGCGCTCGCGCACGGCGGCGCGCTGAACAGCGCGCGGTCCGCGTAGGCGGCCCGCGTGCGCGCGGGGAGCTCCGCCTCATCGACCTCGCGCGCGCGGTGGTCCGTGCGTTCGAGCGCCGGCGTGCGCGAGCGCAGGTCGTTGCCTTCCTGCTCGTTGCCGACGACGTGCAACGGATCGCCGGGATGGATCGCCGAGCGGACGCGCTGCGTCAGGATCAAGTCGCTTTCCTGCGCCGAAGGCTCGGCGTCCGCGTGCGCGTGCCGCGCGGGAGGCGGCGCCGGATGCTCGTCCCCGGACGGTTTCGTCTGCGCGCGAGCCGCGCCTTGCAGCGCGAGCAGCGCGGCGACGAGCGGCAGCGCGCGCGGCATGAACCCGGATGCGGTTCTCACGGCGACACCTGCGCGCGGTTGGGATCGTGATCGAGGTGAGACCAGCGCAGGATCTCGGGCGGGCGCACGGTGCGCGGCAAGAGGGCCGCCGCCATGCCGGTGTTGCCGCCGAGCAGGCGAGCGTCGTAGTTGAAGTCCATCGACGGCGTGCCGTAGATGATGTTCTCGTTGCGGCTCACGAGCGAGCCGTTGATCTGCGCGCTCTCGCGGCCGAGGACCACGTAGCAGAACGAGTGGTTCGTGTAGAAGGTCGCGTCGAGGCGGCTGGCTTGCATGCTCGCGATCGAGCTGTAGCTCGCGATGCCCGACGCGGGCATGTTGCCGCCCCAGTTGGCGGACGTGAGCGGCGTCGAGACCGCGACGGCTGCCAGGCTGGTCGTGCCGTCGTACACGCCGTCGCCGTCGATGTCCTCGCCCGTGCCCGGGATCACGTCGCCGACGTGCTTGCCGGCCGGAATGATGCCCAGCTCCGCGTCCGCGTCGGTGTAGCGCTGCACCGTGAACTGGCCGTCGCCCTCGAGCACGTCGTCATCGGACGTCCCGACGATGCCGTCGCGACCGGCGCGAGTGTTCGGGATGCCGTCCCCACCGGCGTCCTCCGCGGACTGGTTCAGCGCGTCGCCCATCCACCAGCCGACGTAGTACTGCCAGGTCGCGTTCGTGCAGTCGCCGACGACGATGTTCTCGCGCGCGAACAGGCCGAGGAAGTCCTTGGTCCAGTTGGCCGAGAGCCAGGCTTCCGTGGCCGCCTGCGTGTTGTTCGCCGGACGCGAAGTCGTCGGCGGGTTCACGTAGCGCACCGAGTTCGGGCAGTACACGTTGCCGCCCGAGTAGATCGAGCCCTGGCCCGTCACGTAGCCGCTGATCATCACGTGCCCGCGCACGACGACCGGGCCGTTGAGCACGATCGGATTCGCGGCGGTGCCGACGAGGTAGAGGTTCTGGCGCTCACCGGGTTCGTCGCCGTAGACGCCGTTGGAGACCGTGACGCCGTTGATGCGGATGCTCGCGTTCGCGGCGATGGCCGCCGTCTCGTAGCGCGACAGGTCGGTCAGGTTGGGCATCTCGATCGGGTCCTGGAAATCGTGCTGGTTCGACGCACGCCCGCCGTTGCCCTGCACGTTGCCGGAGTTGACGATGTCCCACGCGGCCCACACGCCGCCGTCGTTGCCGTCGGCGAGCCCGTCGTGGTTGTCGTCCTGGTAGCCGCTGAGCGACGCGGTCGTCCCGTTCCAGTTCACGCCCTCGTACATGGGCTGGCCGGTGAGCGTCGGCGCATAGCCGCCCGCGTCGAACTGGCCGTTGCTGCGCGCGCTGCCGCGGCAGTTGATCGTGCTGCCGTAGAACCAGCCCCAGTTGTTGATGAAGTAGGCGTAGTCGAAGACCGGGCTCGGCGCGAGCGCGTAGCGCACGGTCGAGTTGACCGCCGACCACGAGCGCACCTGTTGTCCGGCGGGCAGCGACGCGGGAGCATCCGGCGTGTAGCCGGTCGCCTCGATCGCGATCGTGATGCTCGTCGCGTCCTGCGCGACGCGCGTGAGGCGCACCGTGTACGCGCCGACGCGCACCGTGCCGTCCATGAGCGGTTCGGCCGGGAACGGCACGGTCGTCGCGCCGCCGGCGAAGAGATTGCTCAGGCCGATGAGCGGATTCTGCATGCTCGTGTTGCGCACCGCCTGGGCCAGGAAGCCCATCGCGCGCTCCACGCCCGCCTCGGCGAGGTACTCGGCGCGCACCTCCTCGAGACCCTGCTTGGACTCGGCCACTTCGGCCACCGAGGTGCGCGTCGCGGCGTAGACGAGCCCGATCAGGCTCACGCCGACGACGACGGTCGCGAAGAGCGCGCTGCCGCGTTGCCGCCGCGCACGCAGCCCTTCGTTCCTGACGAACCGCAGACCGCGACTAGTTCCGACTACGAACATGGAATAGCGTCCTCATCCCCGCCCTGCCGGCGATCGCGCCCTCGGTCGAGAGCGTGACTTCCCAGACATCGCCGGTTTGTGCGACACGAAATCCTGGGGGCACGTCCGCGCCCGCGCGCAGTCCGTGCATGACCGTCTGCTCGTCTCGGACGACGTTCGTGTCGTCGAGAACCTGACGGCGCAGCTCGCGGTCGAAGTTCCCGTTCCCGAGCGGCGTGTTCTGGACCAGATAGCGCACGCTCCAGCCGGCGCGATCCTGCAGCGCCGCCGTCGCGCCCAGCGCGCGCTCGTGCACGCCCCAGGTGATCGCGCCGCCGATCTGGATCGGCACGCGCAAGGTCAGCTGGCTGTTCTGGCCGGAGACGGTCGTGATCGTGACGTTGGCCGCGTTCGTGCTGCGCAGGTCGTCGAGCAACGCGTCGGCCGCGGAGCGCAGGGCCCGGTCCTCGTTCGCCACGCGATCGACGGTCGCGTTCGAGCGCCGTGCGACCTGCAGCGAGGTCGTCACCGCGTAGCCCATGACGAGGAAGAGCGTCAGCGCGATCGCGAGCTCGATCAGCGTGAAGCCCGCGCGCGCGCGCTGCGACGTTCGCGAGTTCATCGCCGGCTCCGCAAGGTGACCACGCGTCCGAGCACGCGGTTGGTGCGCAGGTCGCGCAGCTCCGCTTCGACCTGCTGCAGATCTACGGCGGCGAGGAACACGGTCAGATCGACCGCGTAGCTCGAGCCCGCGGACGTCGCCTGGTCGTAGACGCGATCGCCGTTGAGCGACGGAAGGTCGGCGTAGCTCTGCGCGGCGACGTCCTCCATAACGGTGCGCAGGAACACGCTCCCGCGACTCGCCTTCTGCGCGTTGTGGACGCCCTGGATGCTGCTCAGGAACGCCGTCGTCGACGCCATCAGCATCCCGGCCACGATGGTCATCGCGACCGTCACTTCGAGAACGGTCATGCCGGACCGGCTCGGGCGCTGCTCGCGCCAAGTTCCGCTAGGCCTGGTGGACGGCCTGCCTCCTGCTCGCATTGTCGCCTCCCCCCTGTTGGAGGCGGGACTGGTATCGGCGTGCACGAATGCGGAAATGAAAGGAATCCACACGGGCCGCAAGAATTCGCCATCTTCGTGGAGGTCCGGAGACGAATTCCACGGCGTCGGTTCTTCCCGGCCGCGCGCGTTCGCGCGCACGCGCGCCGTGCGTGCCGGCGAGCTGTGGAAGCAGGAGCTCGTCGCGCGGCGCGGCGACACGCGACGGTCGACGAACTCCGCTGCGTCCGCGGAAGGTCCGGGCGCGCGCGAGGACTGCGCTCCGTCGAACCGCAGGCGTGCGCCACGCCTCCCGTGCTTGCGCATTTCCGCCATGCGATCCAGCATCGAGATGCGGAAGTCGTCTCGGAAGGTCGCCCCGGGAGATCATCGATGCGCAACCCACTCAACTCCACTTCGTGGATCCGCCTGTCGGTCGCCATCGTGCTCGCGTTCACGGTTGTGCTGCGCGCTGACGCCGCGCGCGCGAGCGGCTTGCCCGGCTTCACGCTCGTCGGCGAGGACTGGACCTACGATCCGGGAGACGGCGGCACGCTGATCACGGGCAAGCTGATCCAGCCGACGACCGGGAGCGCGCCGCATCCGGCGGTGCTCATCAGCCACGGACAAGGCGGCGGCGCGTCGGGCTTCTCGGCGCAGAAGGCCGCGGTCATGCGCACGTGGGGACTGGTCTGCATCGCGCCGAACTACACGCACGTCGACACCAGCTATCCGCCGGGCACGGACGGTTGGAGCACCGAGAACGAGCGCCGCGCGCGCGCGTGCTTGACGATCCTCGCCAGCCGCGCCGACGTCGACATGGCGCGCGTCGCGGCGTACGGCAACAGCAAGGGAGCGTTCGTCACCGCCGGTCTGTGCGGCGCGACGCTGCCGGGCGAGATCCGCGCCGCCGCGATCACCGCCGGCGGAACATCGGGCACGACCGACACGAGCCTCGCCGCGCCCGCGACCCAGGAGGTGCAGGGGATCAGCGCGCCCTTCCTCCTGTTGCACGGCGCGGACGACACGACGGTCTCTCCCAACTCGTCCGCGCTGCTCGACGCGCTGCTTTCGACGAACGGCATCCCCCACCAGCGTTTCGTGTGGAGCGGCGTCGGCCATGACCTGCACGCGCAGCGCTCGAACGACGTCTACGCGCTCCTGCGCGCCTGGTTCAGCGCGCACGGCGTGCTCGGGGAGGGTGCGAACACGCCGCCCTCGGTCAGCGCGCTCGCGGACGTCGCGGTTCCGGTCGACACGGTCGTCGGGCCGCTCGCGTTCACCATCGGCGACGCGCAGTCGGCGGCGAGCGCGCTCGTCGTGAGCGCGCTCTCGCTCGACATCGGCATCGTTCCGCCGGCCAATATCGCGCTCGCGGGCAGCGCCGCGAACCGCAGCGTGCAGCTCACGCCCGCCGCGGGCGCGACGACGCGCGACGATCGTGCTCGTCGTCGACGACGGCGGACTGTCGAGCTTCAGCGCCTTCCGCGCCCAGTTCGGCGGCGGCGCGCAACACGCTTTCTGCGCGGGCGACGGGCTCGATCCCGAGGTCACGAGCGCGTGCCCGTGCTCCAACCTCGGCGGCCCGGGCCGCGGCTGCGCGCACTCCGCCAATCCGCAAGGGGCGCAGCTCTCGGCGAGCGGCTCGACGAATCCCGATGCGCTCGTGCTCTCGATGAGTGGCGCGCCGGCGAGCGTCACGTGCATCTTCCTCCAGGGCGATCAACGCGCCGATGTCGTCTATGGCGACGGGATCCGCTGCGCGGGTGGAGCGCTGATCCGTCTGCGCATCCGTGCGACCGTCGCGGGCGCCGCGCAGTTTCCGGTCGGCGCCGAACCGAGCGTCTCCGTGCGCGGCGGCGTCGTGCCGGGGAGCGGAGCGGTGCGCTACTACCAGACCTACTTCCGCAATGCCGCGGCCGCGTTCTGTCCGCCGGCGACCTTCAACGTGACCAACGGTTGGCTCGTCGCGTGGTGAACCAGCGCGGCCGAGCGCAGCCGGCGAAGCGGGGCGCGTGGCACGTTACGCTGGCGCGGTGAAAGCCCCTCGCGCTCCCGCATTCGGTCTCGTCCTGGTCCTGGCCACGCACGCGCTCGCCTGCAGCGCTTCGTCTGCGCATCCGGTCGCGCGACAGCAGCCGGAGACGCAGCTGCTCGCGCAGGAGAAGTCGCCGTCCTCGGACGAGCGCAAGTCCAAGGACGGGAAGTCCGAGAAGCCCGACAAGGACGACGAGAAGATCACGATCGACGATCGCGAGGTCGCGACGCATCACGTGCTCGAGATCGGGGGGCGCACGCTCGGCTACGTGGCCAAGGCCGGCACGCTCGTGCTGCGCGAGGAGGACGGGAAGAAGAAGGCCTCGGTCTTCTACGTCGCGTACACGAAGGACGACGTCACCGATCCGTCGACGCGGCCGATCACGTTCAGCTTCAACGGCGGTCCTGGATCCTCGTCGGTGTGGTTGCACCTGGGTGCGCTCGGTCCGCGCCGCGTCGACATGGGACCCGAGGGTTTCGGCGGTCCGCCGCCGTACCGCACGCTCGACAACGAGCACTCGTGGCTCGACCTCACCGACCTCGTGTTCATCGATCCGGTCACGACCGGCTACAGCCGCGCGGCGCCGGGCGAGAGCGACAGCCCGTACCACTCCGTCGACGGCGACGTGCAGTCCGTCGGCGACTTCATCCGGCTCTACACGACGCGCAACCAGCGTTGGCCGAGCCCGAAGTTCCTGGCCGGCGAGAGCTACGGCACCACGCGCGCGGCTGCGCTCGCGGAGCACCTGCAGTCGCGCCACGGCATGTACCTGAACGGCGTAGTGCTCATCAGCGCGATCCTGAACTTCCAGACGGCGGAGATGGACGTCGGCAACGACCTGCCGTTCGCGCTCTTCCTGCCGACGCTCGCGGCAACGGCGTACTACCACAAGCGGCTCGAGCCCGCGCTCGCGCGCGATCTGCGCGCGACGCTGGGCGAGGTAGAGCGCTTCGCGTCGGGCGAATACCTGGTCGCGCTGCAAAAAGGCTCCGCGATCGGCGACGCCGAGCGCGCCGACATCGCGGCGAAGCTCGCGCGCTACACCGGGCTCTCGCGCGCGTTCGTCGACGAGGCCAACTTGCGCATCGACGACGGGCGCTTCGACAAGGAGCTCCTGCGCGGAGAGCGCCGCACCGTCGGCCGGCTCGATTCGCGCTTCGTCGGCCGCGACCGCGACGCCGCCGGCGCGCAAGCCGAATACGACCCGAGCTACGCGGCGATCCAAGGGCCTTTCACCGCCGCGTTGAACCACTACCTGCGCGGCGAGCTGAACTACGAGTCCGACCTCGTCTACGAGATCCTCACCGGCCGTGTGCATCCCTGGCGATTCGAGAACAGCGAGAACCGCTACCTGAACGTCGGTGAGCGCCTGCGCAGCGCGATGACGCACAACCCGGCGCTGCGCGTGTTCGTCGCCTGCGGCTACTACGACGCCGCGACGCCGTACGCCGCCGCGCACTACACGTTCGAGCACCTCGGCATGGACCGCGAGCTCACGTCGCGCATCGAGTACGGCCACTACGAAGCGGGCCACATGATGTACATCCGCGCCGTCGACCGCGAAGCGCTGAAACGCGACGTGGCGGCGTTCTATGCGCGGGCATTGGCGCACTGAAGCTCGTCAGCCGTCGAGCAGTACAGCGTATCCCGGTCGGCGTCCCCATCGAGGCATCCGAGCTCCATGAAGTCTCGGTGTCGGACTCTGAGTTTTCATGGCAGAACCCGGCCGGGTTGGAGATCCGCAGACCGATCCGCGGACGGACGAGTCTTGCGCCGCGAGTGTCGAGCACAGCGCCAGGGACGTGACGCCCATCACTCGAGCATCGAGGTGGTGACGGATGCAGCTCAGCGGGCGGACTCGGCGCCACGTCGACGACCCGAATGTCATTCGAGGCCGCGTCGCGTCCGCGCCCCGCGGGCGAAGGTCGCTTCGATGACTGTTGCCGCAACGAAGCCCCCCCTTCGTTGCTCCATGATTTCCTATCGCCTACCGCTGGTATTTCATGGTGCATTCACGAACCTGCGGGGACGAACCAGCGAGATCCGCGAGCTGCGCGAGCTCTCTTCCTCGACGGTGGCAAGTCGCTCGCCGGCGCGCTCGGCGGCAAGAGCGTCGTCATGTGGGACGTGGCGAAGTTGTGACGCAACGCGAGTTGACCATGCCCACTCTCTCGTGTCGCACATCGGCCACTCCGCACGGTCTCGGCGACCCTTGGACTGTGGACGACGGAATCAGCCTACTTGGCGCTGCCGAATCGGCGACAGACTTGCGCCGACAACTCGCCGAGCTTGACTGCCTGGGTCTTCTCCAGCTCGATGAAACGTTCGAACGAAGGCGCTGAGTCGCCCGCCTCCTTCATCGCATGCAAGCCCGGTTTGAGCTGTCGAATTTCGTTTGCGAGACGGATCTCCGCGCTGCCGTGATCGAGCATGATCAGTCTGCCGAACAAAGCGCTCTCGCGGTGATTCGCGCGCGAGATCTCCCAAACCAATCGATGCCCATCTTCATCGAGCCGCTTCATCACGTGCGGGAACTGTCGCACGCGTGGGCTCTCCGATTCGACACGACGGGAGACCATCGAGCCTTCGAGCTCGGTGATGATGTCGATGGCTCCACCCCACCTCGCGTAGGCATCGCGCACCCGTTCGCGATGGAGGTACCTGCGGTGCTTCCACTGGCCGTACAGCGTCAGCGCGCTGCCAACGGAAACGCCAACGAGTGCTCCGAGTGTTGCGATGAGCGTTGGAGCGAGACTCGAACTTCCATCGATCGGCACTTCGATCATCGCTATCACCGATCGTCCTACAACGGAATGTTCCCGTGCTTCCTCACCGGCTTCTCCTCGTGCTTGGTCTTCAGGAGCTCGAGGGAGCGGATGAGCAGCGGGCGCGTGCGGCTCGCTTCGATCACATCGTCGACGAACCCGCGCGCCGCGGCCTTGTAGGGGTTGTTGAACGTCGTCTCGTACTCGGCGGCCTTCTGCGCCTCCATCGCCTTGGGATCGGCGGACTTCTCGATCTCGCGCTTGTGGATGATCTTCGCGGCGCCGGCGGCACCCATCACGGCGATCATCGAGCCCGGCCACGCGACGTTGACGTCGGCGCGGATGTGCTTGGAGCCCATGACGTCGTACGCGCCGCCGTAGGCCTTGCGCGTGATCACCGTCAGCTTCGGCACGGTCGCTTCGCAGTAGGCGTAGAGGAGCTTCGCCCCGTGACGGATGATGCCGCCGTACTCCTGCACCGTGCCCGGGAGGAAGCCCGGCACGTCCTCGAAGGTGACGAGCGGAATGTTGAACGCGTCGCAGAAGCGGATGAAGCGCGCGCCCTTCACGCTCGCGTCGATGTCGAGGCATCCGGCGAGCACCGACGGTTGATTGGCGACGATGCCGACGACGTGACCACCCAGGCGCGCGAAGCCGACGATCAGGTTCATCGCCCACTCGGGCTGCACCTCGAGCCACGAGCCCTGGTCGACGATCTTCTCGATCACGCGATGCATGTCGTAGGGCTTCTGCGGATCGGCGGGCACGAGCGTGTCGAGCTCCGCGTCCATGCGATCGTGGCGGTCCTCGCTCGCAACGAACGGCGGTGATTCGGCATTGTTCAGCGGCAGGAAGCTGAGCAGGCGCCGCACGAGCATCATCGAGCTCTTGTCGCTGGGCGAGGTGAAATGGGCGACGCCCGATTTGGCCGCGTGCACGTGCGAGCCGCCGAGGTCCTCGCTCGTCACCTCCTCGTGCGTCACCGATTTGACGACGTCGGGACCGGTGATGTGCATGTAGCTCGTGCCCTCGACCATGCAGATGAAGTCGGTGATCGCCGGCGAATACACCGCTCCGCCCGCGCACGGGCCGAGGATCGCGCTGATCTGCGGGATGACGCCCGAGGCGCGCGTGTTGCGCCAGAAGATCTCGGCGTAGCCTCCGAGCGACTGCACGCCCTCCTGGATGCGCGCTCCGCCCGAGTCGTTGAGCCCGATCACGGGCACGCCGACCTTGAGCGCCATGTCCATCACCTTGCAGATCTTCTCGGCGTGCGTCTCCGAGAGCGAACCGCCGAAGACGGTGAAGTCCTGGCTGAAGAGGTAGACCGGGCGGCCGTCGATGAGCGCGTGACCGGTGATCACGCCGTCGCCGAGCACCTGCTGGCCCTGCATGTCGAAATCGGTGCAGCGGTGCGTCACGAAGCGGTCGAGCTCGACGAAGCTGCCCTCGTCGACCAGGAAGTCGATGCGCTCGCGCGCCGTGAGCTTGCCCTTCTTGTGCTGCGCCGCGATGCGTTCGGCGCCGCCGCCGAGCAGCGTCTTCTCGCGCATGGTGCGCAGGCGCTCGAGCGGGGTGGAGGTGTTGGGAGTGGCGGGTCGCGCCGGTTCGGGCTCACGGGTCTTGGACATGCGCGCATTGTGGCGCGCGGGGATGCACGCGTCGACCGGCGTGCGGGCGGGAGCGCGCCACGGGCATTGTGGAGCGGGCGGGCGGCCGCACTCCGCACGGCGCGAGGAGAGATCGCACGAAACAGAGAAGGACGGGAGATCCCGTCCCTCGCATTGCACGGCGGCAAGCGTGCGACGCGCGTGCGCGCCGCGACGCCGCTCACGGACTCACGGCAGCGGCTGGAACGCGTGGTCGTACACGTAGTTCCCGACGATGTTGCCGAGCGAGATGCCTTGCGTCTTGTCGAAGCTCCAGTGGATGCCGAGGTAGATGCGGCTCTGGCCGTTCTCTTCCTCGGGCTCCGACAGGTTGTTGAAGTGACGCGGCAGCAGCGGGCGCACCGCGCCCGTGCTGTCCGTCGTCACCCCGTTGTACTCGTCGGAGACGAAGGTGAACGCGATGTTGTTCGTGCCGTAGAAGCGGCGCAACACCTGGAACAGCGCGCCGCCGAAGGTCGCGTGACCCGAGGGATAGGCGGGGAACGGAGGCGTGAAGTTCGTGCCCGGGTTCTGGTTGCTCGCCGGAGCGCACAGCGGAACGTAGGTCGCATCGCCGGCCGTCAGCGGATTGTTGTCGCCCAGGCCGCTGGGGCCCGTGCCGGCGTCGGCTTCGCGGATGCCGGTGACCGGACGCCAGAACTTGTAGAAGTACTTCGACTCCCAGCACGCGATGCCGCCGTCGGCCATCGCCGTGTTCAGGATCGCGAGCAGACGCGCGAGACCGATGGCGTCGGTGCCGCGCTCCGTCGCGATCTGCACCGCGATCTGGTTGTAGAGGCGCGGCGGAGCGCACAGGCTCGGCGTGCCGTCGTACGCCCAGTAGATGCCGGCCTGCGTTTGATCGTTCGTGCGCGTCGTGGGCGTCACGGTGCCGTCACCGCCGACCGCCAGGACCTCGTTGTACGCCGCGGCGTACTCGGCGCTGTCGAGCGCCGGCGGCGGCGGAATTCGGAACTGCTCCGCCGTGGCCAGCACGAAGGGCGTGACCTCGGCCCAGCGCGCGCCCAGCGCGACGCCCTGTTGCGCGATCGGGTCGCGGCGCCACTCACCCGGCGCATCGCCGGCGATGTAGGCGGTCCCGTAGCCCGGCTCGGGGATCTGCACGCCGTCGTTCTGGCGCTGGAACAGGATCGCCGTCGCGGCGTTCTGTCCGAGGGTGATGCCCTGAGTCTTCGCCGGACCGTCCGCGACCGCGGCGAGCTCGGTGGTCAGGTGGCCGTCGAAGATCGCCACTTGCGACGGATACAACGAAGCCAGCGTGTCGTGCGCGGCTTGCGCGACGGCGGCGCGCAGCGACGTGCCCGCCGGCGCGGGACCGACGCCGGCGTAGCTCTCGTATCCGCCCTTGATCGCGTTCACGACCTCGAAGATCGCGATGTGCACGATCGCTTCGGCACGCGACGCGCGGCACGGTCCGACCTGCTGGCCGAAGGTGTGCGCGGGACCTTGATTCGAAGGCATGTGATCGAGACCCGTGGCGTCGATCGCGATCGTGTTCCAGGTCTTGATCGCGGCGATGTCGGCGGCGTTGCTGCTCCCGCCACCGCCTCCTCCGCCGCAAGCGCTGAACGCGACGACGGTGGCGAGCGGAAGTGCGAACGACAGTGCGCGCGTTGCGCGGCGAGTGACGTGAGCGAGCTGGAGCATCATGATGTTGTTGAACGAGGGCGGCGCTTCACGGCGCCAACGCTTCGTGGCAAAGGGGGGGGGCGGTTCTTGGTTCGAGATCCCCGCGAGCGAGCCCGCGCAAATGGCGCGGATGCTCACGACAAAACGATGGAATCCCGTATCGGTCCGACGATATCAGGGTCTGAAAACAACGGGGGATTGATGAGTTTGGTTGCAGGCTCACCCCCCGCCGCACGAGCGGCGCGCACATATGCCCTATGATTTCCACCCTTCCGTAGCCGTCGGTTCGACTGCGGCGCTCCGTCCATGCGCTCCCTGACGCTTAACTCTTGATCCTCGGCGCGCTGGACGGCGCTGCTCCTGTGCTGGCTCCTGCTCGGTGAAGGCGCTGCGCAGACGGAGCGCGATGCTTCGAGCGCGAGCGGACACGCTGCGCAGCGCCTCTCGAAACGCAGGTTCCGGCGCGCGCGGCCAGCAGGAACTGAGCGCTGCGCGTGCGCCGCTGCCACGCGCGAGCGAGGCCAGCGCTCCCGCGAGTGACGAGCTCGCGAACGATTCGCTCGCCGCGTTCACGGGCCGCGTGCTCGATGCGCGCGGTGCGCCGATCGCGAAGGCGCAGATCGATCTCGCCGCGCGCGATCGTTCGCGCGGCCTGCCGCTCGACTCCCTCGATCCAGAGCGGCTCCCGTGGGCGCGCCGCGTGCAAGCGATTACGAACGAGCTCGGACGATTCGAGATCGAGCCACGGGCAGCCGGCCGTTCGAGGTTGCGCGTGCGCGCGCCAGGATTCGCGCCGCTGGAGCGCGAGCTCTCCACGCACGACGCACGGCGCGAGCTCGGCGATCTCGTGCTCGATGACAGCGTCGTGCTCGGCGGTCGCGTGCTCGACGCGGCGCGCAATCCCGTCGCTGGCGCGACGCTGCGCCGTCTCGCGCTCGATGCCGAACCGTCGGTGATCCTCGGCGGCTCGGGCGGCGACGTCTTGGCGACGACCGCGCAGGATGGAACGTTCCGCATCGACGAGCTCGCGAGCGGCCGCTGGCGCATCGCGATCCGCGCCGACGGTCATCCCGACAAGCTCGTGGACGGCGAGACGTCGACTCCGGGTCAACGGGTCAGCGGCCTGGAGTTCGTGCTCGACGAGGGTGCCGAGATCCGCGGACGCGTCGTGAACGCGCCGGCCGAAGCACTGCGCGAGCTGTGGATCCGCGCCGTGCCGAAGAACCTCGCGCCCGGTGGCAAGCTCTACGTCGGCGACCGCATCGACGAGCAGCGCTTCCTCGTGCTCCCGCGCGGTGCGCGTTGCGCGGCGGATGGCGGCTTTGTCCTGCGCGGGCTGACGCCCGACGTCACGTATCGCCTCGCCGGACGCGCGAGCGAGCGCGACGCCTTCGGAGAGGAGCGCACGCACGCGCTCGACGTGCGCGCCGGAGCGGAGAACGTCGAGCTCGCGTACATCGCCCCCACCGTGCTCGCCTTCCAGGTCGTCGACGCATCGACGGGCGAGCCGCTCGAGGCGTTCGACGCGCGCCTCAGCGGCGCGGCGGGCGCCACGCTCGTTCCGACCGACGCCGCGGGCAATCCCGCCGGGAGCTTCGACCGCGGATGCGCGACGATCGATCGCGGCTTCGCGGCGCTGGACGACGGCGCGTTGGAGCTCGTGATCGCGGCGACGGGCTACCAGCCGCTGCGGGTGCCCGACGTGCGCGTCGCGCGAGAACGGCGCACGGATCTCGGAACGCTGCGCCTCGTGCCGGGGCCCGTGGTCCGCGTGCACGTCGTGGACGACGAGAGCGGCACGGCCGTCGCGGGCGCGACGGTCGAGCTCGATTCAGGGGGCGACGCGAGGAGCACGCGGCGCGCGACGACCGACGCGAACGGCGTCGCGCGGCTGGATGGCTTCCCGGATGCGGAGGTTGCGTGTCGCGTGCAGCACCGCGATTTCGCGCCGTACGTGAGCGCGCCGCAGCGTTTCGGTGCCACGCGCGAGCCGACGCTCGACGTGCGCCTGCGGCCCGGCGCGAGCGTCGTCGTCGACGTGCGCGATGCGTCGGGCGCGAGCGTGCGCGCCGCGCGCGTGACGCACACCTCGTCGACCACGCGGACTGCGACGGAGCGCGAGACCGACGCGCAAGGCCGCGCGCGCTTCGAACATCTCGAAAGCGGTCGGCACGGCTTCGCGCTCGACGCAGAACCGGCGTCGAACTCGGGCGCGCGCCGCGAGCTCGAGCTCGGCGCGCGCGACGAGACGCTGACGCTCACCGTTTCCGTGCGCCACCCGATCCGCGGGCGCGTCCTCGAAGGCGGCGAGCCGCTGGGCGGCGCCACGCTGCACTTCGAGGCGCGCGGCGAGAAAGCGCGCCCCTTCGACGTGCGCACGAACGGCGCGGGCACGTTCAATCTCGCGCACGTCGAGCCGGGAGCCTGGCGCGTGCGCGTGCTCCATCCCAACCGCGCCTGGCCCTTCGAGACCGAGGTCGACGTGTTCGCGGGCACGAGCACGCTCGAGATCACGCTGCCGCTCGCGCTCATCGAAGGCCGCATCGTGGATACGGAGGGCCAGCCCATCGCCGGAGCGAGCGTGCGCCTCGAGCTCGATGCGCCCTCCGTCAAGCCCGCGCGCGTGGAAGGAGCGACGAGCGTGCGCAGCGATGCGCGCGGCGGATACGCGCTCTTCGGAGCTCCGGTCGCGCTCGACTTCGTGGTCGTCGCCGAGGCCGATGGCTTCCAGAGCGCTCGCTCGCCGCGCGTGCAGCTTCCTCCCGACGCTCACGGACGCACGGTCGACCTGCTCCTGAAGCCCGGCGCGGCAGTCGACGTGCGCGTCGAGCGCGCCGACGGCGGCCCGACGCCTGCGTGTCAGGTGCGCGCCTTCCGCGCGAACGAGTCGCCCATCGTCGCGCCGCTCGGCCCGGATCGCGTCGCGCGCCTGCGCGGTCTCGCCGCCGGACGCTGGAGCTTGCGCGTCGAAGCGCTCGGTGGCGGAGCCGCGCTCGCGGCCGACATCGAAGTCGACGTCGCTCTCGGCGTCACGAACTCCGCGCGCGTCGAGCTGCGCTGATCGCCCACGAGCAGCCTCGCCGGCGCAGCTCAGTACGCGAAGCTCTGCAGCCGGAAGCAGCGCGGACAACGGTACGTCCGCACGCTCATCAAGCGCCGGCCGTCGAGCTTGAGCGGAGACACGAGGCCTCGCTCCAGCTTCCCTTCCAGCCAGTGCGGCTCGTGCGGCATGTTCATGTGACCGACATCGAGGACCTGGCCGTCGACCATGGGCACGTCGCACACCGAGCAGACGTACTTCTGCTCCAACTTCGATTCGTCCGTCATGAGTTCTCCGTGGGGTGAATGGCTCCGAGAACGACGTGCGAGCACCTCATGACACCAGGACTCGCGCGAAAGCCAGCGCCGCGAGCCCGTTCATTCGTTCCACGAGAGCGCGCGCCGCTCACAACGCGTAGTCCTGCAACAACCCGCACTGTGGACAGCGGTACGAGCGCACGCTGCGGCGCGCTTTCCAGTCATCGCGCAATCCATGGAACCAGTGCCGAACGTAGGGTCCCTTCGCCCACGTCTGCTCGGCCTCGCGGTCGCCGTCCCCGCGGTCGATGATGAACCCTTCCTCGAGCTCTACCCGACAGCACGGGCAGATCGGAGTGCGACTCGGACGCGCAGGTGCTTCCTTCTGGGACATGGTCAGTGCGCGCGCCAATTGGGATCCTCGACGAGCTCCATCAGCACTCCGCCCGTCGACTTCGGATGGATGAACGCTACCTTCGTCCCGTGCGAGCCCGGGCGCGGCGTGTCGTGGATGAGCTGCAGTCCCGCGGCCTTCACGCGCGCGAGCGCGGCGACGAGATCGTCGACGCGCCAGGCGAGGTGATGGATGCCCGGTCCGCGCTTCTTCAAGAAGTTCGTCACCGGGGAATCGTCCCCCACCGGCTCGACGAGCTCGACGCGCTGTCCGCCGGTGAAGAGCACCAATACGTTGACCTTCTGGTCGGGCACGAACTCGACCGGCAGCGCGCGCATGTCGAGCGCGGTCTCGTAGATGCGCCGGCCCTCGTCGAGGCTATTCACCGCGATCGCGACGTGGTGCAGCCCGCGCAGCATCGTCTGGAGCTCGAGCGGCGGGCGCATCAGCGGACTCTCTCAGAGCACATCGGGAGGATGATAGCGCCCGAACACGCGCTCCAGGCGCGCGCAGACCTCGCCCAGGGTCGCGTAGCGCTCCACCGCGGCCAGGATCGGCGGCATGACGTTCTGCGTGCCCCGCGCGGCACTCTCGACGGCGTCGAGCGCGGCTTCGACCGCTGACGCATCGCGCTCGGCGCGGATCGCGGCGAGGTCGGCGAGCACCTCGCGCTGCGAATCGCCGCCGGGACGGAAGATCGCGCGCGCGGGCTCCTCGATCACGTACTGGTTGACGCCCACGACGACCTGCTCGCCGCGTTCGACCGCGCGCTGCCAGGCGAGCGCGCTCTTGTGGATCTCGCGCTGCACGAAACCCGACTCGATCGCGGCGACGGGACCGCCGCGGCGTTCGACCTCGGTCATGAGTTCCTTCGCGCGCGCCTCGAGCTCGTCGGTCAGTGCCTCGACGTACGGTGATCCGCCGAGCGGATCGATCACGTCCGCGACGCCCGATTCCGTGGCGAGGATCTGCTGCGTGCGCAGCGCGATGCGCGCCGACGCTTCGGTCGGGAGCGAGAGCGCCTCGTCCATGCCGTTGGTGTGCAGCGACTGCGTGCCGCCGAGCACCGCCGCGAGCGCCTGGATCGTCACGCGCACGACGTTGTTCTCCGGCTGCTGGCTGGTGAGCATCGAACCCGCGGTCTGCGTGTGGAAGCGCAGCATCCAGCTCTTCTCGTCCTTGGCGCCGAACTCCTCGCGCATGACGCGCGCCCACATGCGCCGCGCGGCGCGGAACTTCGCGACCTCCTCGAAGAGGTTGTTGTGCGCGTTGAAGAAGAAGGAGAGGCGCGGCGCGAACTCGTCGATGGGCAGACCCGCGGCGAGCGCCGCGCGCACGTAGGCGCGTCCGTTGCCGAGCGTGAACGCGAGCTCCTGCACCGCCGTCGAGCCCGCCTCGCGGATGTGGTAGCCGCTGATCGAGATCGTGTTCCACTGCGGCACGCGTTCGGCACAGAAGGCCATCAGATCCGTCGTGAGACGCATCGACGGCCCGGCGGGGAAGCGGTAGTTCCCGCGCGCGGCGTACTCCTTCAGGATGTCGTTCTGCACCGTGCCGCGCAGCGCCTCGAGCGCGACACCCTGCTTCTTCGCGAGCGCGCAGTAGAGCGCGAGCAGCACGCACGCGGTCGCGTTGATCGTCATCGAGGTCGAGACCTCGCCGAGCGGAATGCGATCGAAGAGGCGCTCGACGTCGCGCAGGCTGTTCACCGGCACGCCGACGAGTCCGACCTCGCACTGCGCGAGGCGATGATCGCTGTCGTAGCCGATCTGCGTCGGCAGGTCGAAGGCCGTCGAGAGTCCGGTCTGGCCGCTCTTCAAGAGCAGATGGAAGCGCGTGTTCGTTTCGCGCGCGCTCGAGAAGCCCGCGTACTGGCGCATCGTCCAGTACTGGCCGCGGTACATGCTCGGGCGGATGCCGCGCGTGTACGGGTACTCGCCGGGCTGTCCGCCGTCCCGCACCTCGCCGTACAAGGGCTGGAGCTCGATGCCCGAATTCGTGCGGAACGTCTTCTGACGTTCGGGGAAGCGTGCAACCGCGCGCTTCCAGACGCGCTCGAGCCAGCTCGGCGCGGACGACCCGGAAGCCGGAGGGACGTTCGGCGCCGCGGGGCCGCGATCCGACGGCCGATCGAGAGGTCGTTTCGGATCCATCGGCGGCGCAGCATGCTACGCGAGCGCTCCGCGACCGGCAACGCGCGCGCGCCGGCGTGATTTCGCGGCGAATCCCGCGCGACCTGACGCTGGGAGAGGTGCGCCGCCGCCGCGTCGCGAGCGCGCCGCCCCACCGGCTTTCCCAGCTTTTTCGCACGTCCGCGCGCGCGCGCGCAGAATGCCGTGGGAGCGCGCGCGAACGGCGCGCATCATTTCACACGGCTCTCGCCGCGCCTCGCGCGCCGTCGTTCGCGCCCCCTCCGATCTCGCCATGAAGAAACTCGTCCTCGCCGGACTCCTCGGTCTGCTCGTCGTCCTCGTCGCCGGACTCCTGATCTGGCTCGGCGCCGCGCCGACCGACAAGGACGTCGCACGCGGCCCCGAAAGAGAGCCCGCGGCTCCGAACACGTCGAGCGACGCGCTCCAGGCTGACAACACGGCGAGGCTGCAGGGCGACGCGCAGGCGCAGCACGCCGAGCGCACGCAGGCACCCGAGTCGGCGGAGGGCGCGCTCGCGGCCTCCGCGCGCAAGACATTGAAGGGGCACGTACTCGTGCGCCAGACCTGCGAGGACGCGACGCGCCAGATCTTCGCGCTCGATCAGGCTCTCGCGCCGAGCGCCGTGCTCGACGAGCTCGAACCTTCGCAGGCGAAGGACGATACCGACCGCGAGGACGCCGCCGACTTCGGCTTCGGCGATCTCGACCGCGGCGACAAGCAGACGAAGCACATCCTCGCGCGCGCCGCGATCGGCGCCGAAGGTGATTTCGAGATCGCCGTGCCGTCGGCGCGGGAGCGCGTGTGGCTCCTCGTCGTCGGTCGCTACCAGTACGTGGAGCGCGCTCTCGAGGTCGACTTGCGCCACGACTCGGGCCCGCTCTCGATCACCGCCGAGTGCGGCGCGTGCGTGGTCGGCACGGTGCGGCTCCCGGCCTCGGCTCCCGAAGCCTCGGTCGACGGTGAACGCGTGTCGACCAGCCCGTCCGCGGCCGGCTTCGGGAACATGGAGGCGATGCAGCGCGACGCGCGACGCGCCGCGCACATCTCGAAGGCGAGCTTCGAGCTCCACGCGCTGCCCGCCGATCTCGCCTACGAGCTGCGCCTCGCGCCCAAGCACCTGGCGGCCGCCAGCCAGAAGATCGAAGGCCTGCGCGGCGGCACGGACACGACGGTCGAGCTGCGCCTCCTCGCCGGTGGGACGGTGCGCGGCACGGTGCTCGGTCCCGACGGCAAGCCGGTCGGCGGAGCTCGCGTGCGCGCGAGCACCGCCGGTCAGTGGTTCGGATTCGACGATCGCACCGTGCGCTCGACGAAGTCGAACGACGACGGCAGCTTCGAGCTCGCCAACGTGACCCCCGGCAGCATCGGGATGCGCGCGCGCCACGAGCGCTTCCTCGAAGGCGACGACGTCAAGATCGAGGTCAAGGACGAGGGCCTCACCAGCGGCGTCACGTTGACCTTCGGCGAAGGCAACACGATCTCGGGCAGCGTGCGCTGGCCCGACGGCTCGCCGGTCGAAGCGAAGGTCGAAGTGAGCTTCGACATGTCGCAGATGGCCGGCATGACGGCCTTCAACGCGCGGCGCGGCGCGAGCGGCTCGTCGAAGAGCGACGCGACCGGCGCCTTCGTCGTCGAGGGGCTCGGCAAGGGGCCGTTCTCCGTGCGCGCGCGCGCCAGACCGCGCGTGACGGCGGCCGAGGCCGCCCAGGCGGAAGATGCCGAGCCTTCGAACGAGGTCGACGTGATCGCGGCCGCGAGCAGCGCGAACAAGGACGAGGTCGAGGAATGGCGCGCGCGCGTCGACGGCGTGACGCCCGGGACGAAGAACCTCGAGCTCGTGCTGCGCCCGAGCGAAGGTCTGCGCGGCCGCGTGACGGCTCAGGACGGCACGCCCGTCGTCAAGTTCAAGATCGAAGCGCAACGGATCGGCAAGGGCATGCTCGCGACGCTCGGCCAGGAGAAGCACGAGAAGGAGTTCGAGAGCGCGGAAGGGCGCTTCCTGCTCGGCGGTCTGTCGAGCGGCAGCTGGCAGATCTTCGCCAGCGCCGAGGGCTTCGGCCCGCTCGAGCCGACGTCGATCGAGCTCCCGCGCCCCGTGGTCGATCCGACGCAACCGGGCACGGCCGAGGAGCTCGTCTTCGTGCTCCCGCGCGCCTGCACGGTGCGCGGCGTCGTGAAGGATCCCCTGGGCGTGCTCGTCGCCGACGCCGACGTGCGCGTCGACGACGGCGGTCCCGGTTGGGCGCGTTTCGCCAAGGGCGGACCCGAAGCTCCGACGACGCGCTCGCGCGCCGACGGCACCTTCGAGTTGACGGGCTTGAAGCCCGCGCAGCAGAACCTGACCGCCAAGACGCGCGACTTCGCGCGCAGCGCGCCGGTGCAGGTCGACCTCTCGACCGCGCCCGTGCAGGAGGACGTCGTCATCCTGTTGCGCCAGGGCGGCCTGCTCACCGGCGAGGTGTTCACCGACACGGGCGAGCCGGGCAAGGGCTGGCTCATCCAGTGCACGGACACGACCAACTTCGATCAGCGCACGGCGTTCAGCGACGACAGCGGCAAGTTCCGCATCGAGCACCTCGATCCGGGCAAACGCCAGGTCGTCGCGATGCCGACGAGTGCTCTGAAGGAGATGTCCGACGGGGCCGCGACGGGTTCCGGTGGCGGCGAGGACACGGCGGGCTTCATGAACAAGATGAAGATCGCGTTCACCGAGCTCGTCGACGGCGAGGAGACGCATCTCGTGCTCGGCGCGGCGGTGAAGGGCGCGGTGACGGTCAGCGGCAAGGTCACGCACTCCGGCGAGCCGTACTCCGGGGCGATGATCTCGTTCGTCTACCTGGGCAAGAGCAAGGCGCGCATGGGCTTCAAGACGGCCAGCGTCAAGGCGAGCGGCGAGTACTCGGTCACGCTCGACGGTCCGGGCGAGTACACGATCTCGGTGCAGAAGTTCGGCGCGAAGGGGCCGATGCAGCAGGGCGTGATCGAGTTCGTGCGCGACGTGCCCGAGGGCGAGAAGGCGACGCTCGATTTCGAGATTCCGACCGGACGCATCAGCGGGCGCGTGCGCACGGAGGACGGTGCGGCGATCGCGAACGCGCGTGTGTCGCTGCATCCCGAGACGAACAGCGAGCCCGGTTCGATCTGGGGTGGGCAGTACAACGAGACGTCGACCGATGACGAGGGACGATTCGACGTCGAGGCGTTGCGGCCGGGGACGTACGAGGTGCTCGCCGGCGGGATGACGATGGGCGGGATGTTCGGCGACGACGCGAACGGCGGACGCGAGGTGAAGAGTGGCGTGCGCTTGTCGGCCGGCGAGTGGATCAAGGACGTCGAGTTCCGGCTGAAGAAGCCGGGGACGCTGGATGTCGTCGTCGTCGACGAGAGCAATGCGCCGGTGGCGAAGGCTTCGATCTTCGTGCGCACGTCGCGTGGGGAGTTGCTCGATCGGATGTCGTTGTTATCGACCGATGGCGAAGGGAAGTGCGCGTATGGCGGGATCGCGCCGGGGCGTTACACCGTCAGTGCGCGGGACAAGACGCGGGCGAGCGGGGACAGCGCGGAGGTCGAGGTGCGATCCGGGGAGCACGCGACGGCGCGGATCGTGATGAGCGCGGGGTGCTTCTTGATGGTCGAGGTCGTGGACTCGGAGAAGAAGGCGCTGAGGGCGAGTTTGTCGGTCAAGGACGAGGCGGGGAGGGAGTACGGCGGAATGTTCTCGCTGTCGGAGATCATGGAGTTGTTCACCGAGGGTGGTGGATCGGCGGGTGAACGCAAGGTCGGGCCGCTGCCGCCGGGGAAGTACCGGATTGTCGCGTCGACGTCGGTCGGGAACTCGACGACGAAGTCGGTGACGGTCAGTGGTGGTGGGGAGAGGAAGTTGACGATTCGGCTTTGAGGTCGGCGGTTCGGTCGGGGCGCGCGCGGGAGATGGCGAGCAACGGAGGAAGAGCGGAGGCAACGCGCCACACAAGCGTGCTCCGCATCGCTGACCCCGCACAGGGCGCATCCGGCGGGTCGCAGCGCGCGCTGCGCGCGGCGCTGCTCAACCGCCGGATGCACCCTGCGCGGGGTTCAAGGTCGGAGGCAGAGGGACTGTGGAGCGGTCACTCGAGGCGGAGGCGGACGGTGCGTTCGTCTTGGGAGGTGAGCGTGATGTTCTTTTTTGCGCTCTTGCCGTCGGCGGTGGCGGTGATGATGTATTTGCCCGGGGGGAGTGGGCCGAAGTTGCGCTCGGTGGATGAGAGGCCTTCGTTGAGGATCTGCTCGGCGAGTTCGCGGCCTTGGAGGGTGGCGTATTCGTAGTTGCGGTCGTCCTTGATGCTCAGGGAGGTGCGCAATGGTTTGTCGTCCTTGTCAGTCACGCTCACGCGCAGCAGGGTGCCGGGTTCGGTGGTGAGCTCGACGGACGTGTTCGCATCGTCGCCGTGCAGGACGAGCGGGCGGCTGTCGCGCGCGAACTGGGTGCGCGTGCGGGCGCTGAAGGTGTAGGTGCCGGGAGCGAGGCCGGAGTAGGTGAACGCGCCGGTCGCGTCGCTCGTGACCAAGGCGGTGCGGTGCACGAACTCTCCATTCTCGTTGCGCGCGAGGATCTCGGCGGAGCTCACGGGCTGGCCGCGGCCGTCCTTGACGCGGCCGTGCACGCTGAGCGACTTGTCGACCACGAGCTCGATGCCGTCGACGATCTGGTCCTTCTCGACGCGCACGCCGGAGCGCGGCGCGCGACCGTAGCGCGGCGTCGCGCTCGAGCGCGAGAGTCCTCCGGCGCTCAGCGTGTAGACGCCCGGCTGCACGTCCTCGAACTCGAAGCGGCCTTGGGTGTCGCACTCGACGCCGAACGCGCCGCTCAGGGCGGAGATCGAGAGCTGGCCGTCGTCGCGCGCGAGCTCGACGCGGCACGAGCTCACCGGCTTGCGCTCGGCGTCGATGACGCGGCCGCGCAGGCCGCACACCGGGAGATCGAGGTCGAGCCGGTGCTCGGCGACCTCGGGGATGCTCTCGTGGAACTCGGTGCCGCGCTCCATGTCCTTCTCGGAGCGCGCGACGATGAGCACGATGTCGCCCGGCTTCTCGAGCGTGAGCTCGTAGTTGCCTTGCTCGTCGAGCTTGCCGAAACGCAGGCTCTGCATCAGCGCGCCGCCTTCATTGAGGGCCATGAGCACGTGATCCGTGCACGGCTTGCCCGCGCGCGTGATGCGCCCGACGACGTGCACGGGCGACTTCGGCGGCGCGCCGAGCACGACGTGCACCGTCTCGCCGTCGACGACGACGCACGATCCGAGCTTGAGCTGCGCCATCAGCTCCGCGCTCTCCTTCTTGCCCGCATTCTTCGCCGAAAGGCGCCGTTGCGTCTCCTCGTCGGGCTCGAGCACGAGCTGGTAGGTGCCCGGAACGAGCTTCTCCTCGCGAAAACGCCCGCCCGCATCGACGGGAGACTGGCGCGCATCGCCGCCGTCCTTGGAGAAGATCTCCACCTTGCGACCCGCGGTGCTCGCGCCGCTCTCGACGAAGACCTCGCCCTCGATCGTGCCGCCCACGCGCACCGCGAGCACGCCGAGGTCGAGCTCCTGACCCGCGGCGAGCGTCACCTCGAGCGGCGCGCTGCGCGTCCAGCCGTTGGCGTAGGCGCGGAACTGCCAGCTGCCCGCGGTCACGTTCTGGAGCACGAACACGCCGTCGGTGTCGCACGGCGTGTCGGTCATTCCACCGCCGAGCGCGTTGCCGCTCGCGTCGGCGCCGAGCGCCCCCGCCGGGCGGCGCTCGACGCGCGCGCCCACGCCGCCGGAAAGCGGCTGCCCCGCCGGGTCGACGACGCGGCCGCGCACGCGCGCGGGGCGGGTCATCTCGATCGTGACCTCGCTCGGAGCGGGAACGTCGACCACGTCGACGCGCTTCGTCTGCACGTAGCCTTCCGCCTGCACGACGAGCGCGAAGGAGCCCGCGGGCAGACCTTCGAGGCTGAAGCGCCCTTCTTCGTCGTTCACGCGCAGGCGTTGCGGCGCGACGAGCACATCGCTCGCGAGCTTCGCGTTCGACGACGCGCTCACCGTGTAGCTCGCGACCGGATGTCCCTCGGCGTCGACGACGCGCCCGCGCAATCCCGGTGGAGCTCGCAGCTCGAGCACGAGATCTCCCCCATCACTCGCGACGCCCGAGCGTTCGACGGTCCAGACGCGCTGCGCGGGGAGCGCGCTCCCTTCCGCCGCGGGCTTCGCCTCCGTCGTCTCGACGTAGACCGCCTGGACCACGAACGGCCCGGCGCTCAGGCCCGCGACGCGAAAGCGGCCTTCCGCGTCGCTGACGCGTTCGGCGCCGTAGTTCGCGCGGCCCGTGCGCGCGTCGCGCGCCGCCTCGCTGCCGACGCGCACGCGCGCGCCGGCCGCGGGTTGGCCGCCGGGCAGCACGACGCGACCCGAGAGACGCGCGCCGCCGGACAAGCGCAGTTCCACGCCGGCGCG
>JBGATX010000071.1:0-26833 GCA_044228975.1 Planctomycetota bacterium
TGGCGGCGCGTGTTCACGACGCTGGTCGTGCTGCTCGCACTCTCGATCCCGTTCACGTTCATCTTCGGTCGCAGCCGCGTCGACGCGGCACCGTGGGGCATCGCGAGCGTCGTCTGGACCTGGTTCGGGTTCGCGTTCTACGTGTTCCTGGTCTGCGGGAGCTTCGACCTCGCGCGGCTGGGTGCGCGACACGCATGGCGCGCACTGCACCGCGGCGCGACGAAGCGAGCGCCGCCGCCGATCGTCGAGGAGACGATCGATCACGGCCGGCGCGCGTTGCTCGCGCGCTCGGCGGCGGGAGCGACGACGCTCGTCGCGGGCTCGACCGTCGTCGTCGGGCGGCGCGCCGCGCACGAGATCACGACGCCCGACGTCGAGGTCCGACTCGAACGCCTGCCGCGCGCGCTGCAGGGCTTCACGATCGCACAGCTCTCCGACGTTCATTTCGGGCCGCTGCTCGGCGAGCGTTTCCTGCGCGACATCGTCGCGAAGACGAACGAGCTCCGACCGGACTTGATCGTGATCACGGGCGACCTCGTCGACGCCAGGGTCGAGGCGCTCGGCTCGCGCCTCGCCGAGTTGTCGCAGCTGCGCGCGCGCCACGGCGTGTGGTTCGTGACGGGCAACCACGAGTACTACTCCGGCGTCGAAGAGTGGCTCGTGTGGCTCGAGCGCGCCGGGATCGGCGTCCTGCAGAACCGGCGCGTCTCGATCGGCGACGCGGGCGGGAGCTTCGATCTCGCCGGCGTCCCCGATCGACAGGGCGGCCTGTTCCTGCCGTCGCACACCGTCGACGTGCCGCGCACGCTCGCCGGGCGCGATCCCGAGCGCGAGCTCGTGATGCTCGCCCATCGTCCGGCACAGATCGAGGACATGCGCGGTCACGGTGTCGGCCTCCAGCTCTCCGGCCACACGCACGGCGGACAGATGTGGCCGTTCGGCGCGCTGGTCGCGCTGGCCGAACCGTACTTGCACGGCCTGCACCAGCACGACGCGCGCACGCAGATCTACGTCTCGCGCGGAACCGGTTTCTGGGGACCTCCGATGCGCGTGGCGCACCCGGCCGAGATCTCGCGTATCGTGCTCACGTGACGTTGCTCGATACGGTACACGGCATCTTTCTCACCGATTCGCGCCGATCGCGCGCTCACCGTGTGCGTTCGGCGCGAATCGGTGAGAAAGATGCCGTGTACCGTAGGTCGTCTTGTTCGGTAGTGCTGGCGGCGCTGCTGTCGGTGATGCTGGTCTCGGGCGGGGCGTTCGCGCTCGCGATACCGGCCGCGTCGCGCGTTGCGCTCGAGCCAGCGCGCGCGAGCGTCGATTCCCCGTACGAAGCCGACCTGCGCTTCGCCGTCGACGAGATCGAGAAGCAGTGCAAGCAGCTGCTCGTCGCGAAGAAGATCGACTGGCGCAAGGTCACGGCGCCGCTCGTCGCGCAGGCGGCGCAGGTGAAGAGCGACGCCGAGCACTGCAAGCTGCTCGTGCGCCTGCTCGCGCGCCTTCAGGATGGCCACGCCGAGGTGCGTCCGACGGCGAAGACCAAGGATCTCACCATCGACTGGCCCGATCGCAGCGCGGCGCCGGGCCTGTTCCTGTGCCGCATCGGCAAGGGCATCCACGTCAAGAACTCCTGGGGCGCCGCGGAAGCCGTCGGCTTGAAGCCGGGGATGGAGCTCGTCAGCGTCGACGGCGTCCCCGCGCTCGCATGGCTCGAGGCGCGCAGTCGCGCCATCGCCGACTCGACGTCGTTCTCGACGCCGCAGCAGGCGTTCTTCCACGTCTGTCACTGGGGTCTCGCCGACGCGGCCGACACGCGCTGGGAGATCGAGTTCAAGGACAAGAAGGGCGCGAAGAAGAAGCGCACGCTCACGCTCGCGCGCGGCAAGCAGGTTCCGAACGGCCCCGCATTCCTTCCCGAAGGTCTCGCGGGCAGCGACGACCTGCGCTACGCGAAGACGTCGAGCGGCTGCGGCTATGTGCACGTGAGGCGCTGCAAGGAGAGTCTGCCCGCCGAGCTCGACTCCGCGCTCGAGGCGCTCGGCGACGTGCCCGGCCTGGTGCTCGATTTCCGCGGCAATTCCGGCGGCGGATTCGACCACGAGGCCTTCATGGGGCGCTTCGTTCCGCCGGGAAAGGAGCTCTCGTTCAGCGGCTCGCGTTACGCGAGCGCCGGCGCGCATCCCTACCTCGGCCCCGTCGTCGTCATCGTCGACGCGACCGTGCGCAGCGCGGGCGAGACGGCCGCGGGCATCTTCAAGGAAGACGGGCGCGGCTACATGATCGGCGAGAGCGCGACCGCGGGCATGTCGTCGCAGAAGACGACGATCGGACTGCCGTCGGGATCCTTCGAGCTCTACGTCTCCGTCCATTCGAACAAGCAACGTTTCCAGGGCGGCAAAGGCATCGAAGGTCTCGGCGTGCAGCCGCACGAGCTGGTCCCGTTCGACGTGGACGATCTCGCCGCGCAGCGCGACACGTTGATCCGGCGCGCCGAGGCGCTGCTCGCGAAGTTCCCGCAGAGCGCCGTGCCCTACGACCCGGCCGATTTCGGCTGGAAGGCGCGCGCGAAGTAGCGTGAGCAACGCGATGGACGTGCTCCCCGTCACGCTGCGAGGCAAGCACGTGGTCCTCGAGCCGCTCGAGCTCGCCCACGCGCTGGAGCTCCTCGAAGCCGCGAGCGACGACTCGAACTGGGCCTACATGCCCTGCGCCGCTCCGCGCGATCTCGCGCAGATGGAAGCGCTGATCCGCTCCGCGCTCGAGGCCGCGCGAGCGCGCACGCAGCTGCCTTTCGCGATCCGCCGGCTCGATCGCGGGCCGCGCGGGGAGCTGTGCGGCTCGACGCGCTACCTCGACCTGCGCCCCGAGCATCGCGGCCTGGAGATCGGCTGGACGTGGATCGCGCGCGACGCGCAGCGCACGGCGGTGAACACGGAGTGCAAGCTGCTCCTCCTCGCTCACGCATTCGAGGATCTCGGGGCGGAGCGCGTGCAGCTCAAGACCGACGCGCGCAACGCGAACTCGCAGCGCGCGATCGAACGCCTCGGGGCCGTGCGCGAGGGCGTGCTGCGCAAGCACATGTTCGTGCGCGAGCGCTACCTGCGCGACACCGTGATGTACTCGATCACGCGCTCGGAATGGCCTGCGGTGCGCGAACGCCTGCGACAGCGGCTCGCGGCGGACTAGCTCCGCGCACCCAGCGCGCCCCCAATGCCTCACCGGCCGTCGCCACGCGCACTCCGAAGAGCTCGCCCGTCTCCAGGTCGCCGCGCGAAGGCGCGAGCTCGTCGGGCGCGCCCGCCGGCGATTGTCCGAACAGACCGAGGAAAGCGCCCGCGGCGTTGTTCAGCTCGCCCTCGTGCCGGCTCGACGGCACCATCGTCAGCATGCCCAGGCTCAGCCACACCATGCCGTGCTGCGCCGCGAAGATCGCGAGCTGTTGCAGCGTGAGGAGCTTGTCCCCGCTCGGGCTGCCCGAGTTCGTGAAGCCGGCGGCGAGCTTGTCCTTCCACTTCAGCTCGCTCCAACGCTTCGACGTCGCTTCCATGAACACCTTGAACGCCGCCGAACCGCTCCCCATGTACGTCGGGCAGCCGAAGACGAGCGCGTCGGAGGCGTCGAGATCCGCCCAGCGTTTCTCGAAGTCCAGGGCGGGTACGAGCAGCGCGTGCGTGTCCGCGACCGACGCGGCGCCGCGCTGGATCGATCGAGCGAGACGCTCGGTGTGGCCGGAGCCGGAGTGGTAGAGGACGGTGACGCGTGCCATGGCGGATCCTGTCGCCTGCGATGCACGTCGCAGGACTTCCGCGCGTGGGAGACGATCCTGAATCGCAGAGTTACCGTTGACAACTAGGTGCATCTGGGTAACTTTCGCGCCCATGGTCTGCCCCATGGAGAAGGAAGCGGCGGACGGAAGTCCGCAGGAATGTCCGCTCGAAGAGTGCCTGCAACTGCTCGCGGGCGCTTGGACACCGAAGGTGCTCTGGTACTTGCGCGAAGGACCGCGACGGTTCGGCGTCTTGCGCCGTCTGCTCGTCGGCGTCTCGGCGAAAGTCCTGACGACGCGTTTGCGCGAGCTCGAGGAGCGTGGTCTCGTGCGGCGCGCCGTGCAGCCGACGTCACCGCCGTCGGTCGAGTACTCGCTCACACCGCTCGGTCACGAGATCCAGCCCGTGCTCGGCGCGATCGCCGACGTCGGCCGCAAGCTGCAACGCAAGCGCGAGCGCGTTCCCGCGCCCAAGCGCGCGAACGCGAACACCGCGGCCGCGCGACGCTGAGCGCGTCGACGCATCACGGTGCGCGCCAGTCCATGTCGTTCTCGCGCAGCCGGAAGCCCAGGTGCTCGTAGAGCGCGCGCCCGGACTCCGTCGCGTGCAGGCGGATGCGTCCGAGGTTGCGCGCGGCGATCTCGTCCATCGCGGCGCGCACGACCGCGGCTCCCGCGCCGCGCCGGCGCCACGAGGGCGTGACGTAGACGTGCGAGATGTAGCCCTCGACCGCGCTCGGGTTCGTGCGCGACGGCAGACGCTCGGCGAGGAACAGCGCGCACGAGCCGACGACGCCGTCGCTCGCGCTGCAGGCGAGCCACACGAGGCAGGTTCCGCGCTCGAGGCTCGAACGAAAGGCGTCGCGCGTCGCGCCGCGCAGGGCGTCGAGCTCCGCGCCCGGGACGAGAGCCTGCGCCTCGCTCAGCAATGCGAGACGCTGGACCGTGAACGCCTCGAGGTCGTCGAGCGTCGCGCGTCGGACGTGGAACGAGTGTCGGTCGGCCATGAGACTCCCGGCAGTGCCAGCGGGATGCTATCCCGTGCGGGCTCTCGCGCTCCAGCCGTGCGACCATTCGCGTGCGTGTTGCGTCGTGCGAGGCGCTCGTCGTGCGCTTCGGAGTCTGGCACGATGTCGCGCGCATGAGCCCCGTTCCCAGCACCGAGGTGCGCGCCGCGACGAGCGCCGACGTCGAGCTCGTCAGCGCGCTGATCCACGAGCTCGCCGAGTACGAGAAGCTCGCCCACGCCTGCCGCGCGACGCCCGCGGCGCTCGCCGAGCACCTCTTCGGCGCGCGACGCAGCGCGGAGTGCCTGATCGGTTCGCTCGACGGCGAGGCGCTGGGCTTCGCGCTCTTCTTCACGAGCTTTTCGACCTTCGAATGCAAGCCGGGAATCTGGCTCGAGGATCTGTTCGTGCGCCCGCGCGCGCGTGGTCGAGGCCTCGGCAAGGCGCTGTTCGTCGAACTCGCGCGCATCGCGGTCGCGCGCGACGCCGGACGTCTCGACTGGGTCGTGCTCGATTGGAACGAGCCCGCGCGGCGCTTCTATGCGGCCCTCGGAGCGCGTCCGATGGACGAGTGGACGCAGCAACGGCTCGAAGCCGAAGCGCTGGCGCGGCTCGCGCGCGGCTGAGAGCCTGTGAAGAAATCGAGGACGCCCGTCACGCTTGCCCAGAAGCGCCCCGGCGGCGTTGCGACTCCTCCGAGTATTGCTGGCGAATACGCATCGTCGTCGCGCCTTGCCGGAACGCTTCTGGACAACCCTGCCGGGCATCCCCGATTTCTTCACAGGCTCTGAGCGGGCGTCGCCCCTCGCGTTCGGAGCACGATTCCCGGCGCATTCTTGTCTGCGTTGTGCATGCCGCGGACTCTCCGCGAGGCGCGCATGTTATGGTTCCGCCGCTCCCGTCGTGCCTTCGTGCGCCGCGAGCAACCCCTTCATGATGCAAGCGAACCGACTCCTCGTTCCTTTCGCGCCCCTCGCGGCGGCCGTGGCTCTCGCGCTGGCTCCTTCCGGCGACAACCTCGCCTTCCACGTCGAAGCCAAGGCGAAACTCGCGAAGACCTTCGAGACGCACCTCGAGCTCGAGTCGAGCGACTTCACGATCACGCTCGGCGGCGAACCGGTGAGCGGCTTCGGCAAGCCCTCGATCACCGTCGACGATCGCGAGACGATCAAGGTGATCGACGAGTACGAAGCGGTCGCCGACGGGCGCGCGACGAAGTTCGTGCGCACGTTCGACGATCTCGCCGGCTCGGAGACGCAGAGCATCTCGCCGCCTGAGGGCGCATCCGGCGAGTCGCGCACGGAGAAGACCGAGAAGTCGAGCCCGCTCGACGGCCAAGGCGTGCGCTTCACGTGGGATCCCAAGGAGGAAGGCTACAAGGCGGCCTGGACCGAGGGTTCGAAAGGCGAAGCGAAGCTGCTCGAGAAGCTGCGCGCCGACATGGACCTGCTCGAGTTCCTGCCCAACAAGAGCGTCGCGAGCGGCGACACGTGGGAGCTCGGCGCCAAGGCGTTCGAGAGCCTGCTCTCCCCCGGCGGCCGGCTCGAGCTCAAGAAGGAAGGCAGCGAGAAGGACGACAACGACGAGATGCACCAGCAGATCGTCGACAACCTCGAGGGCAAGGGCAAAGCCACGTACAAGGGGCTGCGCGACGACGACCAGCTGGCCGTGATCGAGATCCAGGCCGAATTCCGCTCGCATGCGACGATGTCCGAGGACGGCGGCGGCGAAGGCGAGATGACGATCGAGTTCAAGCTCGAGGGCGAGATCCTCTGGGACGTCAAGGCCGGCCACTTCAGCTCGTTCGAGATCAAGGGAGACACCGGCCTGACGCAGGCGATGCACGGTTCGGTCGACGGAGCCGGCGGCAAGCAGGACGTCGAGCAGAAGATCGTGTTCAAGGGCACGATGAGCTTCAGCGGCAAGGTCGAGGCCTGAGCGTCGCGCACGGCGCACGGCACGAATCCGTCCGGCGCGCTGCGGATTTCGACGTTCAAAACGCGGTGGCGGTCCGCGCGCCGCGCGCGATGCTGGTCGCCATGAAGACGCTGCCGCAACGAGACGAGATGTACCGCGCGCTGGTCGAGCGCGACACGAGCTACGCCGGCGTGTTCGTCGCCGGCATCCGCAGCACGGGGATCTTCTGCAAGCCCGGCTGCGGCGCGAAACGGCCCAAGCGCGAGAGCTGCGAGTTCTTCGGCTCGAGCGCCGACGCCATGCACGCGGGCTATCGCGCGTGCAAACGCTGCCGCCCGCTCGACGGCGCGGCCGAGCGGCCGGCGTGGGTCGGCGAGTTGATCGCGCGCGTCGAACGCGCGCCGCTCGAGCGAGTGACCGCGCTCGATCTGCGCCGCGCGGGCATCGAGCCCGCGCGCGCGGCGCGCTGGTTCAAGCAGCACTACGGCATGACCTTCCAGGCCTGGCATCGCGCGCGCCGCGTCGGCGCCGCGCTCTCGCGCGTGCGCAAGGGCTCGAGCGTCACGGACGCGGCGCTCTCGAGCGGCTTCGAGTCCCAGAGCGGCTTCCGCGACGCCTTCGTTCGGCTCTTCGGCGCGCCGCCGACGAAGCTGGGCGCGGAGAGCGAGCTCGTGCGCGTGCGCTGGCTCACGACACCGCTCGGTCCGCTGCTGGCGGCCGCGTCGGCGCGCGGCGTGTGCCTGCTCGAGTTCGTCGACCGGCGCGCGCTCGAGGCGCAGATCGCGACCTTGCGCCGGCGCATCGGGCTGCCGATCGTGCCGGGGGACAATCCGCAGCTCGCGCAGCTCGAAGGCGAGCTCGCCGACTACTTCGCGGGACGCTCGCTCGAGTTCACGAGTCCGCTCGACGTGCCCGGCACGCCGTTCCAGGAGCGCGTCTGGAAGGCTTTGCGCGCCATTCCTCCGGGCGAAACGCGGTCCTATGCCGCTGTCGCGCGCTCGATCGGCGCCGCGACGAGCGTGCGCGCGGTCGCTCGCGCCAACGGGGACAATCGCATCGCGCTGATCCTGCCGTGCCACCGCGTCATCGGCTCCGATGGTGCGTTGACGGGCTACGCCGGCGGTCTGTGGCGCAAGGAGTGGCTGCTCGAGCACGAGCGCAAGTTCGCGGCGGCGCAGCGGGCTCCCGCGGCGCGCCGCGTGCGCGGTGGGTGAGCGCGCGCGGCTCCGATTCGACCCTTCACGGCGCGTCGATCGAATCGGCGGGGATTCGCGCGCGAGACGCCGGCACGCGCCGCCGCGACCGATCCAGTCCGGCAGCCCGCTTCGAAACGGCACGGATCGCGGCCGCGGGGCCTCGGCCGCGCGTTTTGCGGTTCAACGCACGTCGGCGCGCTCGCTCGCGAAGCGGTGCAGCGCGATCGCCGTCGTCGCCGCGAGGTTGAGCGAGTCGACGGCGGGCGAGATCGGCACGCGCACGCAGACATGCGCCGCCTCGATCGCGCGTCGCGTCAAGCCCGGCTCCTCGGCGCCGACGAGCAACGCGACGCGCGGATAGCGCATCTCTGCCGCCGCTCCGATGTCGATCGCGTTCGCGCTCGGCGTGAGCGCGAGCGTGCGGAAGCCGTGTCGCTTCACGCGCTCCAAGGCGTCCGGCCAGGGCGAGAGGCGCGCGAACGGCACGTGCAACACCCAGCCCATCGAGACGCGGATCGCCTTGCGATACAGCGGATCGGCGCAGGTCGGATCGAGCAGCACCGCGCCGTGCTCTCCCGCGAGCGCCGCGACGTTGCGGAACACCGCGCCGACGTTGTCGTGGTTCACGGTGCCTTCGAGGATCACGAGGCGCGTCGCGCGCTCGAGCAGCTCGTGGAGCGCCGGCTCGTCACCGCTCTCGCCGAGCGCGAGCAGCCCCTGGTGGAACTTCGCGCCGCTGACCGAGGCGTGCAACTCCGGCGTCGCGACGTACACCGGCGTCGCCGGCGGAAGTCGCTCCAGCTGCGGCGCGAGCTCCGCGAGCCTGCGTTCCTCGAGGAACACGGAGCGCACGCGGTAGCGCGACGCGACGAGTCGCTCGAGGACGAGCTTGCCCTCCGCCACGAACCAGC
Source organism: Planctomycetota bacterium (assembly GCA_044228975.1). Lineage (GTDB taxonomy): Bacteria > Planctomycetota > UBA1135 > UBA1135 > JADJNY01. Next base: position 8,798 of record JBGATX010000071.1, read on the forward strand.
CGCGCGCCGCGGCGTCGGGCGCGCTGCGCAACTCGCGCTCGCGCAACGCGCGGTAGGGCGCGACGCGCGGATCGTCGAGGCCGATGATGTGTTCGATCTGCAAGGGACTCGTGCGGGCCACGAGCGGAGCATCTTGTCGGTCGCGGTCCGCGACCGGAAGCGCGCGTCGGCGTGCAAGCGGGACGAGCCTGGCCCCCCGGCGAGCCAGGCGCGCGCCCCCACGTTCCCGATCCCCTGCGGCCATGCACGCATGTTCGCGGAATCGCTGCAACGCCACACTCGCGGGGCGCAAGGACAGGGACAGCGCGATTGCGAGGGATCGGCGCGGAGGATCCGTCACATGCAGCAACTCACGACGCTGGTCATCGCTCTCCTCTTGACGCCCGCGCTGCACGCGCAGTGTCCGGGTTGGAGCCCGGGCTTCGGCTTCCCGGGCGTCGACGGCAGCGTGCGCGCGTTGGCCACCTTCGACGATGGAACCGGGCCCGCGTTGTACGTCAGCGGCGATTTCTCCGCTGCCGGATGGGACGTCGCAGGGCGGATCGCGAAGTGGGATGGCGTGCGCTGGAGTGCGCTGCCCATGGACTTCGAACAAGGACCCGTGCGGGCACTCGCCGTGTGGGACGATGGCGGCGGACCAGCGCTCTACGCCGGCGGGACTTTCGATCACGTCGGCAGCGCGTCACAAGGAGTCGTGTCCGCCGCGCACATCGCGCGTTGGGACGGTACCAACTGGACGCCCCTCGGCGCGGGGCTCGACGGCGAGGTCGATGCGCTGTGCGTCTACGACGACGGCAGCGGAGCGCGGCTCTACGCGGGCGGCGCGTTCGCGAGCTCCGGCTCGACTCCAGTGGCTCACATCGCGCGCTGGGATGGAAACTCGTGGACAGCGCTCGGCAGCGGGACGGACGGCAACGTGCTCGCGCTGCACGCCTTCGATCCTGGCAGCGGCACGCAACTGTTCGTCGGTGGGGCATTCGCGAACGCGGGCGGCGTCGCGGCCAACGACGTGGCCGCCTGGGACGGTTCGCAGTGGTCGGCGCTCGGCCCCGGAGTGCAGGCGAACGTGCTGACGTTGACTTCGTTCACGTTGCCTGGGAACAGCACGCCGACCTTGATCGCCGGCGGTCCGCGGCTCGTCGGCGTGACTCACGTCGCGAGTTGGGACGGGCTCTCGTGGACGGCGGTCGGTCTGGGTCCGGCCGCGTTCGGATCGGTCAACGCACTCGCGGCGTTCGACGACGGCAGCGGGCCCGCGTTGTATGCCGGCGCCGAGGCGACGAACTACAACGGACTCTGGCGCTGGGATGGCACGACGTGGAATCGGTTGACGAACTTCGGGACGGTCACGATCCGCGCGTTGCACGTGCACGACGAGGGTCTCGGAGCAGGGCCGGCCTTGTTCGTGGGCGGGACGTTCTCGACGCTGAACACGCAGCCGTTTCCGAACATCGCACGTTGGACGCAGGGGTTCAGCTTGCTCGGCACCGGCTGGGGACCGGCATCGGGCGACGCCGTTCTCGGTTCGTTCGACGACGGGTCCGGTCGAAAGGTGTACGTCGGCAATCAGAGCTGGGACGGCGCGAGTTGGCAGCCGGCTCCCGGGCTCCCGAGCGGAATCTGGCGTGACGCGCTCGAAGTCCAGGACTGGTTCGGCACAGGTCCTCGACTCGTCTACTGCGGCAACGTCGCCTCGGCCGGGCAGAACTTCGGCCTCGCGGTCTACGACGGCTCGACGACGACGCTCGTCGGTGCGCTCGGTTCGAGGAGCGAGGCGATCCTGTCGATCGCGATGCACGACGACGGCAGTGGTCTCGCCCTGTACGCGATCGGCGGCTTCACGTCACTCGACGGCGTGGCTGCGTCCGACATCGCGCGCTTCGACGGCGCCAGCTGGACGGCGCTGGGGAGCGGATTGACGGGCTCGCTGGCCGGCATCGTCGGCTACGACGTCGAGTCCTTCGACGACGGCAGCGGTCCGGCGCTCTACGCCTGTGGCCGATTCCAGTTCGCCGGCGGGACATCGACTCCGACGGGTGTTGCGCGATGGAACGGCACGAGCTGGTCCTCGGTCGGTACCGGTTCCAGCGCTCTCGGCGAGACGCACTTCTCCCTCTTCGACGACGGCCAAGGAACGCGCCTCTACCTCGGCGGCGACTTCCACATCATGGATGGCCAGCCGATGCTGCGCATCGCGAGATGGAACGGCACGAGCTTCGAATCCGTCGGCGGCGGGCTGGGATCGAACTTCGTGAAGGACCTCGCCGTCTTCGACGACGGTTCCGGCGCCGGTGCGCGCTTGATCGCGGCCACGGACGGACCGACGGACGGATTGTCCGCGTTCGACGGAACGTCGTGGAGCCCGTTCGGCGGCGGGCTGGGATCGGGTGATGCGTTCCGCCTGCTGGTCGCGGATCAGGATGGGGACCGCGTGCCCGAGCTCTACGTGAAGGGCAATTTCGATCGCGTCGGAGATCGGATCTCGCTCGGGTTCGCGCGCTACGAAGCGTGCGGACCCGTGAGCTCGTTCTGCGCCGGCGACGGACTCGACGCGCACGTGACCACGGCGTGTCCGTGCGGCAACAACGGCGCTGCAGGTCGCGGATGCGCGTGGCACAACGGGCCGAACGGAGCGCTGCTGCAAGCGAGCGGCACGACGAGCCCCGACACGCTCGTCCTGACCGCGTCGGGGATGCCGAACGTGGCGCCGACGACGATCTTCCTGAAGGGCGATGCGCTCATCGCCGGCGGCACGGTGTTCGGCGACGGCGTGCGCTGCATCGGCGGCAATTTGATTCGGCTGGGTTCGAAGACGAACGTCAACGGCGCAGCTCAGTATCCCGAGCCGGGCAACGTGCCGATCTCGGTGCGCGGCCAGACGCCGGTCGGCAGCGGCCTCATCGGCTGCTACCAGACCTACTACCGCAACGCCGCGAGCTTCTGCACCAGCGCGACCTTCAACGTGACCAACGCGGTGCGCGTCATTTGGTAGTGGCTGCGCCGGCAGGCTGAGGCGCGAGCATCTTGCGCAAGAGCGGTACCAGCTCCTGCGGCTTCGTGCCGTTCGTGTTCGTGAGGATCGCGATGACGAGCTCCTGATCGCGCACGATCGTGAGCGCGGACTGCGCGCCTTGCTGCGAGCCGGTGTGAGAGATCTCGTTCCCGTTCGAGGAGACGCGCCAGCCGAGCGCGTAGCCGATCTTCTGGCCGTCGTCGAGGATCGTGCGCGTCCACAGCGCGTCGCGCCCCGCGGCGGACACGAGTCGCGCGTGCAACACGCCGTCGCCGAAGCGCGCGAGATCGCGCGCGGTCGATTCCATGCCGCCGCCGGCGTACTTCCAGGAGTTGTCCTGCGGCGGAGTCGAGTGCACGGCCACGCCGAGCGGATCGAGGTCGTAGAGCGCGCTGCGCGCGGGCTTGGAATCGCTCAGCACCTCGCAGTCGAGCGCGGGGAGCTCGTGATCGCGGATGCGCGCGCGCTCGAGCTCGACGAAGCTCTTGCCGCCCGCGCTCTCGAGCGCCGCGGCGACGAGCGTGTAGCCGTGCGTGCTGTAGGAGTGCTTCGCGCCGGGCTCGAAGAGCAGCGGATCGTGGATGAAGAGCTCCAGCGCCTGCGCGGTCGTGCGGTGCTCGGTCGAGTTGTCCTTGCGATCGGGCCGGTAGTGGCGGATGCCCGCGGTGTGCGAGAGCAGTTGACGCATCGACAGGCGCGGGAAACCCTGCGCGATCGCGGGCACGCGCTCGCGCACATCGGCGTCGAGCTCGAGCTTCTTCTCGTCGACGAGCTGCATCGCGATCACCGCCGCGACGGGCTTGGAGATCGAGCCGAGGCGGAAGAGCGTGCTCGTCTCGACCTTGCGATGCGCTTCGCGATCGGCTTCTCCGAAACCCTCGTCGAAGATCAGCTGGCCATCGTCGACCACGGCGACCGCCATCCCGACGATGTGCTGCGCGGCGAGGAACTCGCTGCACGTCTTGTGGAGCTCCGCTGTCGACGGTCCGACGACCGCGGTCGGATCGCCCGTCGCCGCCGACGCCAGGCCGGGAGCGAGCAGGAGCGCCAGGCCGGCAGCGAGGAGTGTCGGCGTTCGACGAAGCACACGGAGTGTGCTGGCACTGCGGATGGATGAATCGCGCACTGGAACCAGATGAGCCCGCAGTTCCCCGTTCCTCCAACCACCTGCCGCGTCGGTTCTCGATTGTTCTGCAACCCGTGCTGGTTCCGCGCGTCTTGGTTCGAGCAGGAATCGAAGCAGACGAATGGAAGAGAGATACGAGCCCGATCTCCGCGTCGCGTTCGGCGTCTCACCATCGCATGCGTCGCGCGGGGGAATCGGATGAAGGTCCGAGAAGTGATCCGTTGGCTTGAGTCGCATGGTTGGGTGCTCGTTGCATGTCGTGGGAGCCATCGGCAATTCAAGCACGGATCGCGCCCTGGCAAGGTGACGGTCAGCGGCAAGCTTGGCAACGATGTCCCGAAAGGTACGCTAGCGTCGATCATGAGGCAGGCATGGATACGCGAGGGCGGGCGATGACGCGGCTTCGATACGTCGTGCGGATCGACAAGGATGACGACAGCGACTGGGGTGCGTCCGTCCCTGACTTGCCCGGATGCATCGCAACCGCGCGCACCTTGGACGGTGTCGTGCGACGAATCCGCGTCGCGATCGAGATGCACGTGCGCGGCTTGCGGGCCGACGGGGAGGTCGTTCCTCGCCCGCGTGTGCATTCGCTCCGTCCGACGACGAGCCGAAAGCACGTCGTCGTGTACGCGAGCGTGTCCGTGGCGGCGTAGCGACGCATCCGCAACGCATCGCGCGCTCGGCCTCACTACGCCGTGCCCAGTCGCTCGACGCGGGTACGCCCCGTTCGGGCAGTGCCACCTCCGGCAAGAGTCTTCCGATGACTCGTCGGGACCAACCGATCGACGCGCTCGTGCTCGGCGTTCCGACAGCGGGAACATTGTCCGCGCTCGACGTCTGGCGCTGCGCCATGCGCCGTATTCCGTCATCCGCTACCATCACGGATGGAGGCCTACGTCATGTACGAGCGTTTGGATCGAATCACCGTGAACCCGGATCAGTGCGGAGGGCGCGCGTGCATACGCGGCATGCGCATCCGGGTCATCGACGTGCTCGACCTCCTCGCGTCTGGCCTGACCGCCGAGCAAGTGCTCAGCGAGTTGCCTGACCTGGAATTGGCCGACATCCACGCCGCGCTGCGCTACGCGAGCCGCAGGCTCGACCACCCGACGATCGCGGCGTGATTCTCTGGATCGATGCACAGCTCTCGCCGGCGCTCGCGCCTTGGATCGAAGAATCGTTCGATGTCCGCGTGCAGTCCGTCAAGCGCCTCGGGCTGCGCGATGCCTCGGACCGAGAGATCTTCGAAGCCGCGCGTCTCGAGAACGCCGTGGTCCTCACCAAGGACCATGACTTCGTCGAACTCGTCGTCAAGCTTGGACCGCCTCCAGCGATCCAGTGGTTGACGTCCGGGAACACATCCAACACGCGTGTGCGAGAGCTGCTCGAGAGAGCCTGGCCCAGGATTCGCCGCCTGCTCGATTCCGGCGAAGCGTTGATCGAGCTGAGGAACGGCGAGTTGCCGGCAATCTGACAGGGTTGCAATTCGTGTGGAGACGGGACGATCCATGAAAGAGCAAGACCTCTCGCGCTGGCTCGAGGCTCGCCGGCGCTTTCACTTGTCGCACGCTCAGGTGCAGATGGCGCGTGAGCTCGGACTCAATCCGCTGAAGTTGGGCAGTCTCGCCAATCATCGGCAGGAGCCGTGGAAGCTCCCGCTCCCGGCCTTCATCGAGGAGCTCTACGAGCGACGATTCGGTCGCGCGCGGCCCGCGCAGGTGCTCTCGATCGAGGAGCGCGGGCGGCTGCAGCGCGAGCGCAGACAAGCGAAGAAGGCGCGCAAGCACGCGCAGCGCGCAGCTCCCGAGTCGGCGGGCTCGCCAGATCGCAGGCAAGCCGAATCGGGTGCTTCGATCACGACACCGGAGTTGCCGTTCGACGACGATCGAGATCGGGCTGGCAAGGAGCGCGAGGCGCTCCATGACTGAGAGCGAGACTTCCGTCGCATGCGCTGAGTCGATTTCCGGCACGGGCGCTCGCCGTGATCGACAGAAGCTGCGCTCAGCCCCCGAGAGTCGGTGCGCAGAAGGGTGAAGGAACGGAAAGTCGCGCCGATGACGATCTAGCGCGCATACGCCCGACGCGCGAAGAGCAGCGTCAGGTAGGGGAGCATGTGCGTCTTCCTCGGGATCGATTGGAAGATGCGCCAGAGTCGCTTCGGTTGCAGGTAGAAGCGCCGGTACGCCTTCTTCCTCAAGCGCAGGATCTTGTCCTCGGGCACGAGCGACAGGTTGATCTCGCTCTGGTACGGCTCGTAGCGCGACCAGTCCGTCGGCAGCGCGTGACCCGCCTCCTCGACCTGCTTGAACAACGTCGTGCCCTTGAACGGAATGACGCGGAAGAACGCGGCGGTGTGGAAGCTCGAGCGCGCGGCCCAGTCGATCGTCTGCTCCATCTCCTGCTCGGTCTCGCTCGGGAATCCGAGCATGAACGCGCCGTGCACCATGATTCCCTGCGCGGCGATGAAGTCGACGATCTTCTGCACCTTGTCGATCTTCAAGTTCTTCTGCATCACCTTCTGCAGGCGCGGCGACGCGCTCTCGACGGCCACCATGCAGCGGTACATGCCGGCCTTCTTCAGGAGCAGCACGAGCTCCTCGTCGAGGATGTCGCCGCGGAAACCGTTGGGGAAGGTGAGCGCGAGCTTGTAGCCGCGGTCGATGATGCCTTGCGCGATGGCCTTCGCGCGCGCGGGGCGGAAGTTGAAGATGTCGTCCATGAAGACGAGCTCCTTCACACCGTGCTTCTTCACCAGGAGATCGATCTCCGCCAGCACGTGCTCCGCCGAGCGCTCGCGGAACGTCTTGCCGTAGCTGTTGTGGCAGTACGTGCAGCGCCACGGGCAGGCGCGCGAGCTGAACATCGTCGCGAACTGCTTGTGCGCGTAGATCACGCCGCCGCGCGGCACCTTGTGGTACTTGGCGTGGTCGATGAGATCCCAGGAGGGAAAGGGAAGCTCGTCGAGCTTCGCCGGAGGCGGTCGATCGGGATTGTGGATCGCGACACCGTTCGCGTCGCGCCAAGCGAGGCCCGCGCACTCGCTCCAATCGGTCCGGCGATCTCGCAGGCCGTCGAGCAGCTCCGCGAACGTCATCTCGCCTTCGCCGCGCACGACGAAGTCGACCGCGGGGTCTTGCATGACATCGTCGGCGGCGACGCTCGGATGAGGGCCGCCGCAGACGATCGTCGCGCGCGGCAGGCGCGCACGCATCGCGCGCGCGAGCTCGTGCATGCAACCGGCTTCGTAGGTCATCGCCGAGAGGCCGATGACGTCGGGGCGCAGCTTCTCGAGCTCCTGCGCGCAGCGCTCGACCGTCCAGTCCTCGACCTTCATGTCGAGGATGTGCAGGTCCCCATGCCCGCGCTCGCGCGCCAGCGCGGCGATCATCATGATCCCCAGCGGATGGACGTGCGTGAACTGCGTGTAGGGGTGATAGGTCTGGACGAGTGCGATGCGGAGCATGGGGTTCGAGGCTGCATCCTACGCGAACCTTGCCGCATGCAGACGGCGACGGGTCGGTTCGCGACGCAACTCGTGTTCGAAGGGCACGCACGCTGCGCGAGCCGACGTTTGCCGATATTCTGTGCCGCTCTCGCTCCCTCCCGGCACGCTCGAACGGCCGAGCCCCTCACTCAGCGAACGAATCATGAAACTCCTGCTCACGCTCGCCGCCTGCGCGGTGCTCGCTCCCGTCACCTCCGACAAGCTCGTCTTCGGTCCGAAGGAGGGCACCAAGCTCGAACGGACCTTCGAGTTCCACATGGAGCTCTCGAAGAAGTCGATGACGCTCACGATGGGAGGTCACGAGCTGCCCAAGGAGCTGGGCGAGCAGGCCACGCTCGAGTTCTCTTTCAAGCAGCACGTCGAGGTCGAGGACGAGTTCCGCAAGCTGGCCGAGGGCCGGCCGGCGCTGCTCGCGCGGCACTTCACGAAGCTCTCGGACGAGAACACGTCGACGGTGCAGATGGTCGGCATGGAGGAGCCGAAGGAAGAGTCGAAGCACAAGGAGAGCAAGCTCGAAGGCCTGCACGTGCTCTTCCGCTGGGACACGGAGAAGGACGAGTACACGAAGGAGTGGGAAGGCGACAAGGGCGACAGCGCGTTGCTCGAGGGCTTGAAGGAGGACATGGACCTGCGCCTGCTCCTGCCGGACAAGGCGCTCGCCGACGGCGACACGTGGGAGGTCGATCTCAAGGAGTTCGGTGCGCTGTTCGGTCCCGGAGGTGATCTCGGTTTCGAAGGCGACGACAAGGACGACGACCACGATTTCGAGAAGAACTTGAAGGGTGCGGTGACGTGCACGTTCAAGGGCGTCGAGGAGGTCGAGGGTCGCAAGCTCGCGCGCATCGCGGCGGCGTGCAAGGCGAGCTCGTTCCAGGACAAGGACGAGGACGACGGGCCGAAGATGCACATGAGCCTCGAGTTCGATCTCGAGGGCGAGTTCCTCTGGGACGTCGAGGGCAAGCACTTCGCCAGCTACGAGCTCGGCGGGGAGACGACCGGCACGCTCGAGATGAAGCAGGAGATCGATATCGGCGGCGGGCAGAAGCACGAGCTGCAGATGAACGTCGAGCTCGCGGGCAAGGTCGGGATGAAGGGCGAGTTCAAGACGCCGTGACACCGCGGCCGCGCGCGTCGCCGCGTTTCAGCGCCATTCGGCGCTGAATTCGGCCCACAGAGCCGCGGCGTCCTTGCCGCACACGCGCTCGAAGACGGGCTGCGGGTCCTCGCCGTTGCGCAGCGCGAGGTCGAGCGCGGGTACGAGGCGCATGTCGTGCTTGCGCGAGCACCAGGCGAGCCACATCGCGGTGGTGCGGTAGCTGTCGGTGTAGTTCGAGCGCGCGTCGATGCGCGTGCGTTCGGCGGTCGCGGCGAGCTCGGGTTCGTAGCGCCACCAGCGGACGTAGTCGGCGATGCCTTCGATGAGCCAGCTCGGTGTCGTCGGGCGCGCGGGGTAGCGCTGGATGACGTGCGCGAGCTCGTGGATGAGGAGGCCGGAGTCGTCGGGGTGGGAGGTGATCCACGGGCCGTTGACGTGGATCGAGTTGCCGGCGGTGTAGGCCGGGACGTCGAGCTTGGGTTCGAGGACGACGTGGATGGTGGATCGAGCGTTGAAAGCGGCGCCGTGAGGGGTGTTGGTGAGCGGGTCGCGGGAGTCGGTGGAGAGGAGCTCGCAGATTCTCGGGTACCAGGTGTGGATGAGGTCGCGGGCGAGCGCTCCCCAGTTGGCGCCGTCGGGGAAGTTCGAGGTGTCGATGGTGACTGGCGGGCAGGTGCGAGTGGGGGAAAAGCGATAGGCGTGGCGCGAGGTTGGGGCCGCGCGGGGTGGAGCGGTTTCAGCGGTGGAGCGGCACGCGCTGACGGAGATGGGGATGAGCAGGGCGAGGGGGAGCTTCATGGGTGGTGTGGTGTCGCGGATCGGGGGGTGCGGGTGACGGGTCGCGGTCGGGGGCGCGGGAGGAGATGAGAGCAACAGGGGAAGAGCGGAGGCAACGCGCCACACGAGCGTGCTTCCGCATCGCTGACCCCGCACAGCGTTGGCTCGCCGGGTCACAGCGCGCTGCGCGCAGCTGCTCAACCGGCGAACCAACGCTGCGCGGGGTGCTGGGGCGGAAGGGAGAGCGGAGGAGACTCGGGTGGGATGGAGTCGTTCGGCGTGGGGCGGATGGGTGGGGTGACTTGAGGATTCGGGGGCTGTCTTGGTTCGGCGCTGATCGTCGCGCCGGGAGTGGCGGTGGGCGGTATCCTGCCGCGCCGATTCCGGTGCTGTTTCGAGGAGCTTCATGCTGCAACTTCGTCGTCGATGGTTTCTTGGGTTCGTTCCGGCGCTGGTGCTCGCGTGTGCGACGGAGCGCGCGGGCTCCAAGGTCGCGGCGGTACGTGTCGCGGAGCGTGCGCCCGCCGTCGCGGTGGCGGCGGTTGAACCCGCGCGGGACTTGCGCTTCGTCGTGCTGCACACGAACGACGTGCATGGGCAGGCGTTGACGCGCAAGGCGACTTGGCTCGACAAGCAGAATCCGCCGCTCATCGGCGGGTTGCCGCGCGTCGCGGGGTATGTGAACGCTGCGCGGGACGAGGTGAAGCGTGATGGCGAGGAGCTGCTCGTCGTCGATGCGGGCGATTGGTATCAGGGCACGCCCGAGGGACTGGTCGAAGGGGGGGCGAGTTTCGTCCAGGCGCTCGCGCTCGTCGGGTACGACGCGATGTGCGTCGGGAATCACGAGTTCGATCGGGGGCTCGCGCATCTGCTCGACATCCTGAAGTCGAGCGGCGTGCCGGCGGTGTGCGCCAACTTGAATCCGCGCGGGAGCGGGAAGCGCGTCGACTGGGTGCCGCCGTATCGCATCGTCGAGCGCGGCGGCGTGCGCATCGCGCTCGTGGGACTGCTCACGCCGGTCACGCCGGAGATCACGCATCCGGATGCGCGCACGCTCGACTTCGTCGATCCGGTGGAGGCGCTGAAGGGCTTGGCAAACGAGCTGCGCGGCAAGGCGGATTGGATCCTGCCGCTGACGCATCTCGGAGTGGAGGACGATCGCCGTCTGGCGCGCGCCTTCCCCGACCTGCCGCTGATCGTCGGCGGTCATTCGCACACGTATCTGAAGGACGGAGTGCGCGAGGGGAACACGCTCATCGTGCAGTCCGGCAGCAAGGCGAGCGCGATCGGGCGCGTCGAGCTCACGTTGCACGTCGACGCGGGCGCGCCCGGAGCGCGCAAGGTGCGCGCGAGCGAGTCGAAGGCGCATCTCGTCGATCTGCTCGAGGAGCCCGCGGATGCGTTCCGTTCGCGCGAGATCGACGCGCGCTGCGCGAGGCTCGAGGAACGGACACGCTTGGAGATGGAGAAGGTCGTCGGCGAGCTCGACGGCGCGGCGCGGCGCACGAAGGAGCCGCTGGAGTCCGGCAGCGCGGGAAACCTGATCGCGGACGTGCTCAGGGAGCGCGCGCGGGCCGACGTCGGGCTCATGAACCGCGGCGGGATCCGCACCGACATCGAGACGGGGCCCGTCACGCGACGTGAAGTGTTCGAGGTCATGCCTTTCGACAACACGCTCGTGACGCTCGAGCTCAATGGCGCGCAGCTCGAAGGGCTCGTGCGCAACGCCGTCGAAGGCACGGCGCACTCGGGGCTCGAGGCGAGCGGGCTGGAGATCGTCGTCGCGGTCGACGCGCAGAAGAAGCGCCGCCTCGAGGCGCTGCGCGTGAACGGCGCGGCCATCGAAGCGGCGCGCACGTACCGGGTGGCGATGAACTCGTTCATGGCCGACGGCGGCGACGCGTACATCGAGAAGGGGCTCGCGGTGAAGCGCCAGGACACCGGGCTCCTGATCCGCGAGGTGCTCGAGGACGCGTTCGTCGCCAAGGGCAAGCTGACGCCGCCGAGCGAGAACCGCTACAAGGTGCACGGGCCGTGAGGCGCGCGCTCGTCGACGTCGCCGCGCTGAGCACGAGCGCCGTGCTCGCGCTCGTCGCGGCAGCGCAGCTCTCGTCGGCGAGCGCCCCCGCGAGTTCATCGACCCGCGAGCTCGGCCGAGCAGCGGTCGGCGTGCGCGGCGCGGAGCAGAAGGACTCCGGCCTCGCGGCGCTCGAGAAGCAGCTCAAGGATCCGTCGGAGAAGATGCGCCGCGAGGCCGTGCAGGAGCTCGCCAAGCTCGCGACGGGCGCGGCCTGGGAGCTCGTCATCGACGCGCTCAAGGACGCCTCGCCGATGGTCGCGGACGAAGCGCAGCTCCAGCTCGGTTCGCTCTCCGACGCGAAGACGATCGACGCCCTGCTCGGCAAGCGCGGGCTCGGAACGGCAGACGCCTGGATCCGGCTGCGCGTGGCCGAAGCGTTCGGTCGCATGCACGCGAAGTTCCAGCTCGCCGAACTGGCCACGCATCTCACCGACAAGTCGGCGGACGTGCGCCGCGCGCTCGCGTGGTCGATCGAACGCGTGGCGCGCTCGCGGAAGTCGCAGTCGGATGGCGACGACATGAAGCTGGCGCTCATCGCGCTCGGTCGCGCGTTGCTGGCGGAAAAGGACCCGGGCGTGTGCGCGGCCGTGCTCGTGGCCTTGGGCGCGGTCGAAGCCGACAAGCACAAACCGATGGCGGAGCCGATGCTGACGGACAAGGCCGCCGAAACGCGCTGCGCGGCGCTCGTCGACGCGCTCGAGTGGCCCGTCGCGAGCCGCTTCGACGCGGCGCGCAAGGCGCTGGTCGATCCGGCGTTCGCCGTGCGCGCGCAAGCCGTCGAGACGCTCGGCTCGTGCCGCTCGAAGGCCGCTTGCGCGCTGCTCGTCGAGCGACTGGAGCAGGAGAAGTCGTTGCGCCTGCGCTGGCGCATCGTCGCCGAGCTCCAGAAGCTCTCGGGCTCCGATCTCGAGCTCGAAGTGCCATACTGGAAGAAGTGGGTGGACGCGCTCGACGATTCGTGGGAACCGAAGACCGGCGAGCCGAAGAAGCGCGAAGCGAAGCAGCCCGCCGAAGGCACGACGGTGTTCATGGGCTTGCCCGTGCTCAGCGAGCGCATCGCGATCCTGGTCGACTTCTCCGGTTCGTTGTGGGAGAAGCGCGCCGACGGCAAGACGCGCAAGGACGCCGCCGACGAGGAGCTCGCGAAGCTCCTGAAGCAGCTCACGCCTTCCACGAAGTTCAACGTGATCCCGTACACGAAGGATCCGATCCCCTGGCAGAAGGCGCTCGTCGCCGCGACGCCCGACAACGTGACGAAGGCGCTCGACTTCTTCGAGAAGTGCAAGGAGAGCGGCAAGGGCAACGTGTGGGACGCGATCGAGCTCGCCGCGAGCGATGCGGAAGTCGACACGCTGATCGTCGTCACCGACGGCGCGCCGACCGGCGGGCATCGCTGGAATCTCGAGCTGATGGAGCCGCTGCTCGCCGAGCACCTGCGCTTCAGGAAGATCACCGTCGATGCGATCCTCGTCGACGCCAGGCGTTTCCTTCAGGAGCGCTGGGAGAAGATCTGCGCCGCGACGGTGGCCGCACGCAAACGGCCGAGATGAAGTGAGTCGCGCTCGCGGCTCTGCAGAAAAGCCGATGGTCCGGGAACAGGCCCGGACCATCGGTTCAACCCGCCGGCAGCGCGCGCGGACCTGGCTCGGCCCGCGCGCGCGACGCGCTCACATGCCTTCGATGAAGAAGGGGAAGCGCACGCGCGTCTCGCCACTGGGCGTGGTGTAGATGTCGGCGCGCATCGTGATGTTGTTGCGATTGCCCGACGCGCTCACGATCGGAGTCCCGCTGGCGTCGACGCGAACCTGGATGACGCGGCTCCACTGGCTGGGATTGGCCGGGAACACCGTGGGGTTCCACATGACGACCTGCCCGCGGAGCGGGTTCGCTCCGGGCGCGGGCAGCGGGAAGGAGGGGAACGAATCCATGACCACCGGGAACGTGGCGCGAATGGCGTTCAATTGCGAAGCGAACTGATGGCCGTTGATGGTGATGTTCGCCGCGCCCTGACCCGAGCCGATGAACAGATGGCACTCGGCCCCGATGAGATTGACGGGGCAGGTCGTGAAGTTCCCCGCGCCATCCGTGATGCGCACCGTGGCGCTGCCGGGCAGCGAGGTGTTGATCAGGTTGAGAGTGAAGTTCACCACACCCGTGCCGGGCACGAAGGGAGGCACGTTCAACGTCATGTTCGACGCGCCGGGCTCGAGCGTGATGAAGAAGATGCCCGTGTCCGTGTCGATCTGGCCGTTGCTGTTGAGGTCCTCGCCAGGATCGAGGACGTTGTTGTTGTTGAGGTCCTCGCTCGGGCGATTGTCGGTGGCCGTGCCGTTGGCCGAAATGGCGTTGGGGTTGTTGACGATGCTGCAGATCGGCGGATTCGCGTCGCCGGCGGGGTTGATGAACGCGAAGAGCGCGCCGCCCGGGAACAGGTAGGAATCGAAGCCGTTGTAGCCCTCGACCGTGATGCCGTGCACGCCGTTCGACGACGTGACGTGCGTGCCCGAGGTCAGCGGGCGGATCGCGACGGAGAATCCGCTCGCTCCGACGGCGGTGAAATTGCCCGCGCCGATCGGGACGCCGTCCAACGTGATCGTCCCCACGTCCGCGTTCTGCGCGAAGACGGTGAGGAATTCCTGCGCGAACTGCCCTCCGCCGACGGTGGAGAACGTGTAGTTCGAGAGGAACTGCGCGCAGGGGATGGAATTGCCCATCGCCGGGTCGCCGGTCGTCGCGCCACCAGATCCGTTGCCGGTCATGTACTGCGTGACGTAGATCGGGCGGTTCGCGCTGAACATGTGGTTGCCGACGGTCGGCGGGGTTTCGAAGTACTGTCCGGCGTTGAGGAGCGCGAGATTCGCGCCGTCGAGTGCGACCTGCGTGGCATTCTCGGAAGCCGTCACGCGATAGATCGTTCCGCTCGGGCGATCCGGCAGGTTCGCGACGAGCACGTCCATGCCCCACGTGGCGACGGGCTGCGCGACCTCGAAGATGTGATCGCAGGCCACGGTGCCCGTCGGAATCTGCACGCACAGGCTGCCGTTCGTGAGACCCACCGGGCGTGTGGCGGAGATGAGCGTGCCGGTGATCGACCCCGCAGCTCCGCTCGTGACCAGCGAGGTGCCGTAGTAGCCCTCGCCGCGATTCAGGAGCACGTTGAACGGCACGCCGGCGGCATGCCCGTTGAGCGCGACGCTCGGCGTGATCGTCACCGTGGTGTTGTCGAATCCGGCGAAGACGGTGAACTGGCTCGGCCCGAAGGTCGGGTTGTAGTCGATCGCGATGTAGTCCGTGTTCATCGTGTCGATCGGCAGCGCCAGGCCAGCGTCGCTCGTCTGCAGCGCGCGATTGATCATGTAGCAGACGAAATCACTCGGGGCGAAGGCGTGCACGACGTTGTTCGCGACGGTGTTGTCCACCCAGGCCAGCGACACGCTCGTCGGCAGCGAAACGATGGTGATCGTTCCCGGCACGAGGTTGACCGTGGTCGTGAAGCTCGGAGCGTTGACCGGGTACTCGACGGTCACCGACGTGGCGACCGGGGCGGTCAAGTGCAGTTCCATCGTTTGGTTGCTGCTGAGCGGATTGGGCAGGAACGAACAGAAGAAGTCCGAGCCGAGGTTGTCGAGGTTCTGCGCGCCGGCTTGCGGCGCCAGCGCACCTGCGAAAAGGCAAGCGAGAATCAGGGGGGCCTTGAACATGGTGAATTCCAGTTGCGGTTTGTCGGGCGCGCGCGTGACGCCGCCTCTCCGCTGCGCGAGCATGGACGAGGAAGGCAACACGGACGCGGCCGTGCCAGATCGGAAAAGAAGCAGACGAGGTCCGCGCCCGCCCACCCTTCATCCCGGATGCGTTTCCATCGCTGCGAGCAAGTCGCTCTCGAGGGGAAGCGGACGCGTCGATCGCGCTGGATCTGAACTCGGTCAGCAGTTCTCGTCAATCGTACCCGCGAGATTCGCCAAGCTCCAAACGCACGAACTTGTCCGCATCCGGCAGCTCGCGGAAGGCTCTGTCGCGCGCAAGGCCACGACCCGTCGGCTCATCGATGTGCCCGCGCCGTCGTCGTGGCGAACAAACGTCACGGGCTCTCGCGCAAGGGGACGTGCCCGACGAAGACGCATGGCAGCCGCCAGCCGATTGCCGCGAGGCTACGCGCCCCAGCCGTGCACGCTCGTCCCACCGTCGATCATCGAGCGCATCGTCGGCTCGAAGAACACGTAGGGATGCACCGTCTCGATGCGGCTCGCGTCGTCGAGTCGCGCGCGCAAGGTAGCGGGGATCTCGAAGTCGAGCGCGCGCAGGTTCTCGTCGAGCTGCTCGACCTTCGTCGCGGCGATGATCGTCGACGCGACGGCCGGTTGCGTCGCGACCCAGTTCAGCGCGACGGCGGCGGGCTTCTTCTCGAGCTCGCGCGCGACGTCGACCAGGACATCGACGATGCGCCAGTTGCGCTCGGTGAAGAGCTTCTCGAAGCCCGGGTTGCCGGAGTTCTGGATCGACGCGAGCCGGCCCGGACCCTTCGCGGCCGTGCCCTCGCGCTCGTACTTGCCGCTGAGCATGCCGCTCGCGAGCGGGCTCCACGGCGTGAGGCCCAGACCGAGTTCTAGCGCGGCAGGCACGTGCTCGCGCTCGATGTTGCGCTCGACGAGCGAGTACTCGAGCTGCAGCGCGCACGCGCGCTCGCTGCCGCGCAGCTCGGCCGTCGTCTGCGCGCGCGCGAGGTACCACGCGGGCACGTCGGAGAAGCCGAAGTAGCGGATCTTGCCGGCGCGCACGAGCGCGTCCATCGTCGCGAGCACTTCCTCGACCGGCGTGATGCCGTCCCACGCGTGCATCCAATAGAGATCGACGTAGTCCGTGCGCAGGCGGCGCAGCGAACCCTCGAGAGCGCGGTGCAGGTTCTTGCGGCCGTTGCCGCCGGCGTTGGGATCTCCCGGCGACGCGTTGAACGTGTACTTCGTCGCGAGCACCGCACGCTCGCGCTTCTTCGAGCTCTCGAGGTACTCGCCGAGGAAGCTCTCGCTCGTGCCGCCCGTGTAGCCGTCGGCGGTGTCGAGGAAGTTGCCGCCGCGCTCGAAGTAGCGATCGAGGATCGCGAAGCTCGCTTCCTTCGGCGCGCCCCAGCCCCATTCGGTGCCGAAGGTCATCGTGCCCAGGCAGAAGGGGCTGACCCGCAGGCCGCTCCTGCCGAGCTGGACGAAGTGGTTCGATCGGATCGCGTTCGGGCTCATCGTGTTCCTCCGTTCGCGGTCAGGATACGTTCGTCGCGCGAGCGCGGTGGCGAAGCGCGTGCAAAGCTCCCTCGCTCGTGTCTGTCGGGCCGCGCGCGCGCGCGGCGCGGCGATGGCCACCGAGCGCGCTTTCTGGTAGAAGCCTCGCCCGCGCCCGCGCGCGGATTCCCATGACTTCTCCCACGAAACAGGCACTTTCCGCTCCCGAGCTCCTGGCGCAGGGCAAGGTCGCGTACTCGAGTGGCGGCGGGCTGGCGCTCGTCACGCTCACGAACCCGCCGGCGAACGGCTACAGCCACGCGATGATGCGCGATCTCGACGAGGCTGTGCTGCGCGCGCGCTTCGACGACGACGTGCACGTGATCGTGCTGGCGGGAGCGGGCGAGAAGTTCTTCTGCGCAGGCGCCGACATCTCGATGCTCAACGCGGTCACGCCGGGGTTCAAATACAACTTCTGCCTGCACGCCAACGAGACGATCTCGCGTCTCGAGCAGACGCCCAAGCTCGTCATCGGGGCTCTCGGTGGGCATTGCGTCGGCGGCGGATTGGAGATCGCGCTCGCCTGCGACCTGCGCATCGCGCGAGCGGGCTCGGGCAAGTGCGGACTGCCCGAGGTGAGCCTCGGCGTGCTGCCCGGCACCGGCGGGACGCAGCGACTCGCTCGCATCGTCGGCAAGTCGAAGGCGATCGAGCTCATGGCCACCGGTCGCTTGTTCGATTACGAGGAAGCGCTCGCGCTCGGCCTCGTGACCGAGGTGCGCGCCGCGAGCGACGACGCGAGCTTCGTCGCGGGCGTGCTCGACTACGCGCGCGGCTTCTGTCCGCCGTCGAAGGCCGCCCTGAGCGTCGGTTTGATGAAGCGTGCCGTGCAGACGGGTGCGGAGCTCCCGCTCGAAGCCGGCCTGACGCTCGAGCGCGAGCTGCAAGCGCGCCTCTTCGCCTCCGCCGACGCCAAGGAAGGCATCGCCGCCTTCGTCGAGAAGCGCGCACCGAAGTTCAGCGGGCGCTGAGGAGCGAGTGATGCAAGCCGTCCAGATCTTCGCGCACGGCGATCCGTCGGTGCTGCAGGTCGTCGACATCCCCCGGCCCGCGCCGCAGGCGGGCGAGGTGCTCGCGCGCGTGCTCGCCGTGTCGCTCAACCACCTCGATTTGTGGACGCGGCGTGGCATGCCGGGTTTCAAGGTCGGCTTCCCGCGCATTCTCGG
>JBGATX010000072.1:0-26046 GCA_044228975.1 Planctomycetota bacterium
ACCGTTTCTATCGCGACGTGCGCGACCTGCGCCGCATGGGATCCGCGGCGATGGATCTCGCCTACGTCGCCGCGGGACGTCTCGACGGCTTCTGGGAGCTCTCGCTCGCGCCGCACGACGTCGCCGCAGGCGCGCTGCTCGTGCGCGAAGCCGGCGGGCTCGTGCGCGACGCCGACGGCGGCGAGAACTGGCTGCGCGGCGGACACATCGTCGCCACGAACGCCGCGCTCTTCGAGATCGTGCGCGCGCGCGTGACGCACGGCTGAGCGCGCGCGCGGACGGAAAGGAGGAAAAATCCGGCTTCGCGTCGGGCGCCGCCGGCCCTGACCCGGTTGGTTTCCCGTTCCTCCCTTCCCCGGAGAGATTCCATGACTCGCACACGTCGCCGGCGCTCGCTCGCCGTCTCGCTCCTCGTGTTCTCGTCGACCGCCGCTTGTGTCCCGTCGAGCACCGGGCCGAACAAGCCGCCGCCGCTCGAGCTCCCCCCCGACGCCGCGTTCCAGGTCGATCCGCCGCGCGTCGCCCAGGCCAGCGTGCGCGAGGTCGGCGCTGCGTCCTTGCTCGAGGTCGACCTCGCGCCCGAGGAACGCCGCATCGCGCGCGAATTCGCCATCGTCGTCGACGAAACGTCGATCGCGCTGCGCGACGACGGCTCCGCGGGCGACGAGCGCGCCGGCGACGGCCGCTTCTCCGCGCGCATCGCGCGCGAGCTCGCGACCGTTCCCGCGGCGCACGAAGCGGCGACGCGCGCACTGCTCGAGCGCGGCGAGACGGTCGAGTTCGACCAGCGCGTCAAGCGCGTGGTGCCCGTGCCGGAGTCGCTGCGCGCCGTGCTCGACCACCGGAAGTTGCTCGATCTGCGGCCGATCGGAGACCCGCGTCGCATCGACGTCGGACGTTCGCTGATGATCGTCGATCCGCACGTGGTCGAAGATCCGTCGCGCACGTTCAACCCCTGCACGGCGGCCGGCAATCCAAGCGGCGTGTGGACGTTCGGCCACTTGATGACCGAGCTCTGCAACCAGCCGGTCAGTGGCATCTCGCCCGAGGTCTTCGTGCGCAAGTGGCTGCGCAAGTGGGAGCTCGGCCAGACCGTGAACGACTTCGGCGCGCCCGCGAGGACGAACATCCGCGCGCAGATCATCGAGCCGTGGGAGCTCGCCAGCGGCGGTCCGGGTCATGCTCTCGATCTCACCAAGGCGCCGTTCCGACTGCTCGCGATCGTCAACCGCATCGATCTGCGCAAGAACACGCTCTACGGCGGCAACGACGCGGGCGAGGCGCGCTTCGTGTTCTGCGCCATCGACCGCAACTGCCAGCCGCTGCAGTTCACCGTGATCTTCGAGTACGGCATCCAGCGCCACGGCTGCGCCGCGATCAAGGCCTGGGGCCAGCAGTGGGTCGACCTCGCGAGCCACGCGCTCGGCTCGCCGGCCTACAACCACGCGCTCGAGGCGATCACGCTGCAGTTCACGGAGCGCAACGTCGCGCCGTCGAAGCCCAACCACAGCGCGTTGAACCAGCTGCGCACGAACGAGATCGCGATCGGGAGCCCGTGGGAGCTGCGCGAGTTCGTGCTCGCCGCCGGCGGCTGGGAAGCGGGGCACCTGAGCATGGACACGGTCAAGCTCACTCCCGATCTGTCGTTCAACAACACGCCGCTCCTCGCGACGTTCATCAACACGAGCCCGCCTTCGCCGAACGTGCCGCTCGAGTTCCCCGCCGGCAGCCCTTTCCTCGGTGCGTCGGCGCTCACGCCCGGAGGTCTCTTCTGGAACGCGCCCGCCATCGCGGTTCCCGAGAAGCGCTTCGACTTCTCGCTCAACACGTGCAACGGCTGCCACGCCGGCGAGACGGCGACGGCGTTCACGCACGTGAAGCCGGCGCCGTTCGGATCCGCCGCGGGATTGTCGGCGTTCCTGACCGGCGGTCCGCCGGTGCCGAACCCCACGGGATCGGGACTGGCGCACGAGTTCGCGGACCTCGAGCGCCGTCAACTCGACCTGGCGCAGCTCGTGTCGTCTCCGTGTCTCTCGATCCTCTTCTTCCGGCCGCTGCCGATGGTGCATTGATCGGGGCCGATCGACGGCGCCGCGAGCCGCATGCACCGACGGGCAGGGTGGTGGACACCGGCTCGTCGGTGCGCGCGCATGAGCGCTTCACCGGCGTGGCGCTCCGCGGCGCGCGCACCTAGACTCAGGCCGCGCGCTCCCGCGCTCGAGGTCCCGATGAAGTCACACCGCATCCGCCGAGTTCGCCGCCAGGTAGGAATCGATCGTCGAGCGTTCGTGAAGGGAGCCGCCGCCGCGAGCGCGCCGTTGTGGCTCAGCTGCGCGAGCGGCAGCAAGCTGATCCCGTCGAGCGCGCCGGCGGTGATCGCGGCGCCCGAGCGCAAGCTCCCGCCCGAGACGATCAAGGTCGGCCTCATCGGCGCCGGCGGGCGCGGCACTGGCGCAGCGGCGAATGCGTTGCTCGCCGACAAGGGACACGTCGTGCTCACCTGCGTCGCCGACATCCTTCCCGATCGCGTCGAGAGCAGCTTGAAGGAGCTGAAGAGCTCGCTCGGCGCCGACGCGGACGCGCTCGTGCAGGTGACGCCCGAGCGCACGTGGTACGGCTTCGACGCCTACAAGAAGCTCATCGACAGCGACGTCGACCTCGTGATCCTCACGACGCCGCCGGTGTTCCGTCCGCCGATGCTCGCGTACGCCGTCGAGAAGAAGAAGCACATCTTCTGCGAGAAGCCCGTCGCGACGGACGCTCCCGGAATCCGCTCGGTGCTCGAGTCCGTCGAGAAGGCGAAGGCCGCGGGGCTCACGCTCGTCTCCGGTCTGTGCTGGCGCTACCACAACCGCCAGCGCGAGATCTTCGGCCGCATCGTCGACGGACAGATCGGCGACGTGCAGGCGGCGTACACGACCTACAACACCGGTCCCAACGCCTACGTCGCGCGCAAGGACGGCATGAGCGAGATGGAGCACGCCATCCGCAACTGGTACCACTTCACCTGGCTCGGCGGAGATCACATCGTCGAGCAGGCGGTGCACTCGATCGACAAGATGGCGTGGTGCTTCAACGACGTGCCGCCGAAGTCGTGCGTCGCCGTCGGCGGACGCTCGACGCCGGTGAACGTCGGAGATCGCTGGGATCACTTCGGCGCGACCTTCGATTACGGCGACGGACGCAAGGGCTTCCACATGAGCCGTCAGTGGGAAGGCTGCGCCAACGAGAACCACGACTACGCCTTCGGCACGAAGGGCAAGGCGACCGTGCGCGGCTGGGAGCCGTACCAGGCGATCGAAGGCGAGAAGCCGTGGGTGTGCAGCACGCCGCAGAACGACATGTACCAGGCCGAGCACGACGAGCTCATCGCCTCGATCCGCGGCGGCAAGGCGCTGAACGACGGGCTGCGCATGACGCACAGCACGTTGCTCGCGCTCATGGTGCGCATGGCGGCGTACACGGGGCAGGTCGTGACGTGGGAGCAGGCGCTCAACTCGAAGGAAGATCTCTCCTTGCCGAGCTACGCGATGGGGGACTTGCCCAAGCGCAAGTCGCCGGTCCCCGGACGCACGCAGTTCATCTGACGCGGAGCGCGCGATGTCCGCAGCCGATCGCCGGAGCTTGATCACGGCCCTGGGCGCGTTCGCGCTCGCGCCGCGATTCGCGCGCGCCGCGAGCGGGCGACCTTCCGCGCAGCAAGACGAAACGGAGCTCGCGACGATCGGTCGCACGCCGCACACGCGTTTCGCGATCAACGTCGAGATGTGGTGGCGCGATCTGCCGCTCCTCGAGCGCGTGAAGCGCGCGGCGGATCTGGGTTTCCCCGGCGTCGAGTTCTGGGATTGGCGCTCGAAGGACCTGCCGGCGCTCGCGGCGCTCGCGCGTGAGCGCAAGATTTCGCTCACGCAGTTCACCGCCTGGGGCTTCGAGCCCGGCTTGTGCGACGCGCGCAACCACGACGCGTTCGAGAAGGCGATCGTCGACGCGCTCGCGCAGTCCAAGCTGCTCGGCAACGAGCACCTGTGCGTCGTCGCGGGCAATCTGCAGAAGGACCTGACTCTCGAGCAGATGCACGCGAACGTGATCACGGGATTGAAGCGCGTCGCGCCGCTCGCCGAGAAGGCGGGCGTGACGCTGATGCTCGAGCCGATGAACGGCCGCGTCGATCATCCCGGTCATTGCCTGTACGGCAGCGCCGACGCGTTGAAGATCGTGCGCGCCGTGAATTCGCCGCGCGTGAAGATCCTCTGGGACCTTTACCACATGCAGATCAGCGAGGGTGACCTCTGTGGTCACCTGCGCGACGGCATCGCCGAGGTCGCCTACCTGCAAGTCGCCGATCATCCCGGCCGCCACGAGCCGGGCACGGGCGAGGTCGAGTACTCGCGCGTGCTGCGCGAAGCCTGGGACCTCGGCTTTCGCGGCTGGGTCGGCCTCGAATGCACACCGCGCGGTGATCCCATCGCCGCCGCGCGCGCCGTGGCGCGTACGGACCGGTGGTGACATGCGCCGGCGAACGAACTCTCGCACGCCGGACGCTCGCTCCACGTTCACGCCGACGATTCACCGCCGCGCAAGCCGCGCGAGGAGACGAAGCTGATGCGACTGCGCTCCGTGTGTCTGCCTTCCGCGCTCGCCTGGATCACTGCCGCCTGCGCGACGAAGCGCAAGCCGTCCGCGCCACCGCCGCTCCTCGACGACGTGACGCAAGGCTCGCAAGCTCGCTCGAGCGCCCCCGCGCGCTTCGAACAAGCGGTGCCCGCCTGCACGAGCACGCTCGAGTTCGTGCGCATCGATGCGAACCCGCCATTCTGGATCAGCACGACCGAAGTGCCGTGGGAGGTGTTCGACGCGTTCGTCTACAAGAAGGACCTGCTGGAAGGCCTCTCGAACGATCGCATCGACGCGCTCACGCGCCCGAGCCAGCCCTACAACCCGATGGACCGCGGCTTCGGCCACAACGGCTACCCCGCAATCTCGATGTCGGCCAAGAACGCACAAGCCTTCTGCGAGTGGCTGAGCACGCACACCGGCGCACTATTCCGCCTCCCGACGGAAGCCGAATGGGAGCTCGCCGCGCGCGCGGGACAAACAACCGATGAAGCAGCCCCGCCCGCTCAACTGACCGACATCGCATGGCTCGCTCCGAACTCACAAGAGCGCACCCACTCGATCCGCTCCAAAGCCCCCAACGCCTTTGGCCTCTACGACACGATCGGCAACGCCGGCGAATGGTGCACCGCCCCCGACGGCTCACCCGTCATGCGCGGAGGCACGTTCAAATCACCACCCGAGGAAGCCCGCTTCTCCACGCGCGAGCTCCCGACCCCCGCCTGGAACCTCCACGACCCCCAAATCCCCAAATCCAAATGGTGGCTCATCGACGGCGGCTTCGTCGGCTTCCGCATCGTGTGCACACAGCCGGCCCCACCAACAAACTGACCCCGTCACAACTCCCTCTGCCCAATTGAACCCCGCGTTGCGTTGGGCCGCCGCCGCGGCGGCCCGACGCTGCGCGGGGTCAGCGATGCGAAGCACGCTTGTGTGGCGCGTTGCTCCTCACTCTGCCTTTGGCCGGTTCCGGCATTCGCGTCCCGACCGACACTCTCTCCTCCGACAAACGCCCCATGCTCGACCGACGCCAACTCCTCATCCTCGGCGGAACCGCCGCGCTCACCGCCAACCTCTCGCGCCGACCACCCATCCCCGCGCGCTCCCTCAAAAAGTCCCTGATGTGGGGCATGATCGAACCCGGCAAGACGATCCTCGAAAAACTCCAACTCGCCAAAGCCGCCGGCTTCCAAGGCGTCGAGCTCGACAGTCCGACAACCGCCTACACCCCCGACGAAGCCCTCGACGCGCTGAACAAGACCAACATGCAAGTCGCCGACATCGTCGACTCCCTCCACTGGTCCAAACCCCTCTCCGACCCCGACGCCGCCACCCGCGAAGCCGGCCGCACCGCACTCGAGACCGCCCTGCGCGACGCCCATCACTACAACACCGACTCCGTCCTCCTCGT
Organism: Planctomycetota bacterium; assembly: GCA_044228975.1. Classification (GTDB taxonomy): domain Bacteria; phylum Planctomycetota; class UBA1135; order UBA1135; genus JADJNY01. The sequence continues at coordinate 6,026 of JBGATX010000072.1, forward strand.
CCCCGCCATCGTCAACTCCAAAGTCACCTACACCGAAGCCTGGGAGCGCTCGACCGCCGAAATCAAGAAGGTCCTGCCCCTCGCCGCCGAGCTCAAAGTCCACATCGCCATCGAAAACGTCTGGAACAACTTCCTCCTCTCGCCAATGGAAGCCGCCCGCTACGTCGACCAATTCGAGAGCCCCTGGGTCGGCTGGCACATGGACCTCGGCAACATCGTCCTCTACGGCTGGCCCGAACAATGGATCACGACGCTCGGCAAACGCATCCAGCGCCTGCACATCAAGGACTACTCGCGCAAGAAGCTCGACGAACAAGGCCGCTGGAAAGGCTTCGACGTCGAGCTCGGCCAAGGCGACGTCAACTGGCCCGCCGCGATGAGCGCGCTCGACAAGATCGGCTACACCGGCTGGGCCTCCGCCGAAGTCGCTGGCGGTGACGCCGCGCGCCTGCGCACCGTCTCCGAGCAGATGGACAGTCTCTTCGCGCGCTGAGGAACCACAGGAGCGCGCTCATGCAGCGTCACGCCTACGTCCTGCGACTCCAGCCTGGCGCGCGCGAAGAGTACACGCGCCTGCACGCCGACGTCTGGCCCGGTGTCCTCGAGGCGCTCGCGCGCGCGCACATCCGCAACTACTCGATCTTCCTGCGCGTGCTCGACGACGGACGCGAGCACCTGTTCGCGTACTTCGAGTACCACGGCGACGATTTCGCCGCCGACAGCGCGCGCCTGGGCGCCGATCCGCTCACGCGACGCTGGTGGGACGTCTGCGAGCCTCTGCAGGACCCGCTCGCCACTCGTGCTCCGGGCGAGTGGTGGTCGGCGATGAGCGAGGTCTTCCACCACGACTGACGCACGCGGTTCGTTGCCGAGTGCGGCGTTTCAGCGCGCGAGCAGACGCGCGATCTCGGGCTGCAGCGCGGCGAACCAGCGCTCGTATCCCGCGGCGTTCAAGTGCAGCCGATCGGGCGAGAGCTTGGGATCGATCGTGCCGTCGGCGCCGAGGAAGGTCCTCGAGAGGTCGAGGAAGGTGACGCGCTCGCCGTCGGCGAGCTTGGCGAGGACTTCGTTCGTGCGCGCGATCGACACGGGCGGCACGTTCGCGCCGTCCGAGCGCGGGAAGATCGAGACGAGGAGGATCTTCATCGCCGGCAACTTGCGTTGCAGCCGCGCGACGATCGCGCGGAGGCCTTGCACGACCTCCTCGGGATTCGACGGCGCGCCGTAGCCGAAGTTGTTCGTGCCGATGAGGAGCACGCCGACGCGCGGCGGCTTCTCGTTCTTCGCGAAGCCGTCGACCTGGCCGTGATCGAGACGCCAGATCAGGTTCTCCGTGCGCTCGCCGCCGACGCCGAGGTTGACCGCGCCGAGCGGGAGCAGCTTTTCGCGCCAGATCGAAGCTCCTTCGCCTTCCCAGCCTTCGGTGATCGAGTCGCCGAGGAACAGGATGTCGGCTTGCGCGAGCTTCGCGCGCTCCATGACGAGCTGCGTGCGCGGTTGGCTGCCGTCCTGGTTGCGCGGCGTCGACGCGATCGCGGAGTGGGGGAAGAGATCGTCGGCCTGGAGCTCCATCGTTCGAACTTCACCCTTCTCGGCGGTGTGGAAGCGCGCGGTGAGTCGCGACGCTTCGATGTCGAGCAGCAGGAACTGGTGCTTCTCGCCGCAGTCGAAGAGCAAATCCGGTGAGGGCACGTTCGCCGCCGCCATCGGGTGATCGCCGAGCGGCGAAGTGACGAGCTCGTGCAGCGGATACGACACGCCCGTGTCTTCCGGCGGGAAGGCGTGGATGCGCGAGCGATGGATGTCGCCGCCGATCAGCACGACGCCGGCGATCTTCTCGCGCGCGAGGAACTCGAACAGTGCCGCGCGCTCGTGCGGATAGGCCATCCAGTAGTCGGGCTTGCCCGGGCGCACTGCGCCGTTCCAGACCATGCCGCAGGCGAGGAGCTTGAACGGCGCGGTCGACTCCTTGAGGCCGCGCGTGAGCCACTCCCACTGTTGCTTCCCGAGCAGCGTCTTCTTCGTCGCGTCGGCGAACGAAGGCTCAGTGCCCGAGAACCAGCGCGTGTCGAGCACGAAGACGTCCGCGGCGCCGAGTTGGAAGCGCGTGTAGATGCCCTGGTCCTTCTCGCCGTAGCTCGCGAGCGCGTGGTACTCGAGGAAGGCGCGCCGCGAGTCCTCCTTGCCCTTCGCCGTGCCGTCCGCGCCGTCGCCGGCGAAGTCGTGGTCGTCCCAGGTTGCCCACGTCGGCGTCAGCTGCATCAAGTTGGCGAGCTCGGCGTTCGCGTAGAACTCGCGATAGCGACGCCGCTGGACCTCGAGGTCCGTCGTGTCGATGTACGGCGTGTCTCCGAGGAGCAGGAGTGCGTCAGCGTCGGATCGGAAGATCGCGTTCCACGCCGGATTCGCCTGACCGGTCTTTTCGTTTGCGCACGAACCGAGCGCGAGTCGCAGCTTGTCGGTCGGATAGCACGCGCGGGGAATCGCGAAAGGCAGCCGCGGCTGGCGTTCGTTCCGGCGGTCGTCGGAAATCCACGTCACGTACGCCTCCGTTCGACTCGCAGCTGCGGGAAGGCTGTCGAACACGGCGCTCGCGCAGCCGTCGCAGGCCGCCACGAGGCTGTAATCGCGCGCCTGCTCCGTTTCCGGGCCGTTGACCCGCAAGCGCAGCTGCGTGCCGGTGGGATGGCGCATCCACAGGCGCAATTCTCCTGGGGCGCACGCGCCAAGGAACGGTCCCAGATCGAGCAACTTCGTGTCGTCGCGCGCGGCGCGCTCCTGCTGCGTCTGAGCGATAGCGACGCGCGTCGCAGCGACCGAGAGCACGGCTGCCGGGCCGATCGTGAGGAAGTCGCGCCGCGAGAACTCGCTCGGAGTCGCCGCGTCGTCGACGGTGTCGTCATTCATTCGTCACGCCCCGTCGCAGTCGATCGATCACGACCGCGGCCACGATGATGCCGCCGGTCACGCACTCCTGCACCCAGTTGTCGAGGCCGATCTTCGTGCAGCCGTTGTCGACGACGGTCATCAAGAGCGCGCCGAGCAGCGTGCCGAGGATCGAGCCCGAGCCGCCGGACAAGCTCGCGCCCCCGATGACGACGGCGGCGATGACCTTGAGCTCCGCACCCTGCGCCGTCGTGGGATCGCCCATCGAGAGATACGAGAGCTGGAGCAGCGCGGCGATTCCCGCGCACGCGATGCCAAGCGTGTACACGACGAGCTTCGTGCGCTCGACCGGCACACCCGACAAGCGCGCCGCCGATTCGTTCGATCCGATCGCGAGCAAGTTCGCGCCGAGCACGGTGCAGCGCAGCACCAGTACGCCGACGAGCGCGAGCGCGAGCAGGATCCACACGCTCGGCGGCAAGAACGCGAACACGCCACTCGACTTGGGCTGCATCAAGTCGCTGATCCAGCCCATCGAGCTCGGATACACCGGTTGATTGTCCCCGAGCCCCTTCGCGACGCCGCGCAACGCTCCCCACGCACCGAGTGTGACGATGAACGGCGACAACGGCACGCGCGGGACGAAGCGCGCGACGCCGAGTCCGACGACGAGAGCGAAAAGCACTCCCGCGCCGACTCCCGACGCGATTCCGTGCTTTCCCGCGACCGTCCAACCGATCGCGAGCGCACCCGCGACGGCGATGACACGTGCGAGCGCGCCGATGACGAGCCCGCCGATCAACGCTCCGCACAACGCGGCCGTTGCGATCGCCGCGAGCACCGCGCCGACGAACGACGGCTCCCCGCGCAACGCGAGCGCGCCCGCGACGGTTCCGAGGGCGATCGTCGATCCCACCGAGAGATCGAGACCTCCGAGCGCGACGATCCACGTCGCTCCGACCGCCGCCGTGCCGATCACCGCGGTCTGCAAGAGCATCAACCGCTGGTTCTCCCACGCGACGAAGTGCGCGCCCGCGAGCAGCGCGAACAGGATCCATGCTCCGATCAACCCGAACGCGGGGCCGAGTGAACGTCGAAGCTGCGAGCGCGTGACGAGCGAGCTCATCGCGCGCCATTCGAGCGTCCGAGACGTCGCGTTGCGAGCACGGCGTCGCACGCAGCGCGCCCATGCGGTGCGAAACGAAAAGGCGGAGATGAGTCCGAGGACTCACCTCCGCCCGGGGGGGACTCCGAAATGTCGCGTCGGAGGCGCGTGATCCGTGCGAGGTCGCGCGTCAGCGCAAGAGCGCCGCGACCTCCGGTTGTTCCAGGTTCTCGCGCGTGACGAGCAGCGCCCCCGTGTCGATGCTCGCGCTCACGTTCTCGCCGTGGATGCGCTTCACGAGCGTCTCGACGGCCAGGTAACCCATGCGGTGGGGGTTCTGAACGACCAAGGCCGTGATCTCGCCGGATTTCAGCGCTTCGACGAGCGGCGGCGACGCATCGAAGCCGACGAATGTGACCTTGCCGGCGAGCCCGAGCTGTCGCAGCGCGAGCAGCATCCCGTTCGTCGCCGATTCGTTCGATGCGAAGACGCCTTGCGCGCTCGCGAGCTCGCTCGCGAGGTTGAGCGCGGCCGTCTTCGCCTCTCCGGCGGTCGCGCCGGCGTAGCGATTGTCGACGCTCACGCTCAAGCCGGACTTCGTCTTCACGCTCGCGAGAAAACCCGCCTCGCGCGCTTCCGTGCTCGCGCTGCCGACCTGATAGCGCAGGAGCACGACCGAGCCCTGGTCGCCGAGCAGCCGCGCGAGCTCCGCGCCCGCGATGCGCCCACCGGCCTCGTTGTCGGTCGCGATGAAGCTGTCGAAGTCCTTCGGCGCCGATCCATCGAGCGCCGAGTCGAAGATCACGACCGGAATCCCCGCCGCGCGCGCGCTGGCGACGGCGGGCACGAGGGCTCCATGGTCGAGCGGCGCGAGCGCGAGGCCCGCCGGCTTCTCGCTCACGAATTGCTGCACGAGCTGGATCTGCTGCGCGCGATCGTTCTCGAGCAGCGGCCCCTTCCACACGAGCTCGACGCCGAGCTTCGTCGCCGCTTCGCGCGCGCCGGCCTCGACCGACTTCCAGAAGACGTGCGTCGTCCCCTTGGGGATCACGACGATGCGCGACGCGCCCCGCGCGCTCGCGTCGGCGCCGGCGTCGCGTGCGCAGGAAGAGAGGAGCGCGCCGGACGCGAGGGCCAACGCGCGGAGCACGCCGAGGACACTCGACGACCCGTTCGAAGCTCGGTGTCCCATGGGCCACACGCGCGTGCCGTTTTACTTGCACAAGCACAGGCTCACAAGTGAAACTCCCGCGCATGGCGGGTCGCGCGCGCGGCAACGACAGATCCGGCGAGCGCTATCGGGCGCCGGCGCTCGACAAGGGCCTCGAGATCATCGAGCTCCTCTCGCGCCACCCCGGCGGTCTCACGCAGGCCGAGATCGCGCGCCAGCTCGAGCGCTCCGTGGGAGAGATCTTCCGCATGCTCGCGCGCCTCGTCGAGCGCGGCTACGTCGCGATCCGCAGGCCGGGAGATCGCTATCTGCTGACGTTGAAGCTTTTCGAGCTCGCGCACCGCTACACGCCGATGGATCGCTTGCTCGGCGATGCGCTGCCTTTGATGAAGGACCTCGCGCGCGCGGTGCATCAGTCCTGTCATCTGACCGTGCCCGAAGGCGCGCGCGGCATCGTGCTCGCGCAGGTCGACGCGCCGGGCGAGATGGGCTTCGCGGTGCGCGTCGGCTCGACGATGAACTTGATGACGAGCTGCTCGGGACGCGTGCTGCTCGCCTTCGAAGGTGTCGACCTCGAGCGTTTGACGCGCGACGAACGCCGCGAGGTCGAAGCGCTGCGCAGGACGCTCGCGCTCGTGCGCGGCCGTGGCTACGAGGAGATGGAGAGCACGCGTGTCGACGGCGTGCACGATCTCTCCGCGCCGGTGCTCGATCCTCGTGGCAAGGCCGTCGCGGCGCTGACGATGCCGTTCATCCGGCGCCTCGACCTCGGACGCTCGCGCACGCTGGCGCAAGCGCGCGGAGCTCTGTTGCAGACGGCTCGATCGATCGCGCGGCGCCTCGAGCCCGAGGAAGAGACGCCGCGGGAAAACTCGAAGAGTCCGGCGCGCGGCGACCGCGAGGCCGGCGCGTGAGCGAGCTCGCGCGCTACGACGTCGCGCTGGAGCAACGCTGGCCGTTGCCCTCGCGGCCGCGCCCGATCGTGCTGCTCGGCGCGGGCGGCATCGTCAACGACGCGCACCTGCCGGCCTACCGCGCGTGCGGCTTCGACGTGCGCGGCTGCTTCGATCTCGATCGGGACCGAGCGCGCGCGACGGCGGAGCGCTGGCAGCTCGCGCAGGTCTACGACACGCTCGAGCAGGCGCTCCTCGTGCCCGACGCCGTATTCGACATGGCCGTGCCGCCGCAGGCGATCCTCGAGCTCGTTCGCGCTCTCCCGCGCGGCGCGCCCGTTCTCATCCAGAAACCGCTCGGTCTCGATCTCGCGCAGGCGACCGCGATCCGCGCGCAGTGTCGCGCGCGCGATCTCAGTGCCGCGGTCAATCTCCAGCTGCGCTTCAGCCCGCTCTTCCTCGCGATCCGCGAGCTGAAGCAGCGCGACGTGCTCGGGCGCATCGTCGAGCTCGAGGTGCGCGTGAACTGCCGCATGCCGTGGGAGCTGTGGCCGTTCCTCGCGTCGCTCGAGCGCATGGAGCTCCCGCTGCATTCGATCCACTACCTGGACGCGATCCGCTCGCTGCTCGGCGAACCGCGCGGCGTGTGGGGGCGCACGGTGAAGCACCCCAGCGCGCCGCAGCTCGCGAGCTCGCGTTCGACCTTGATCCTCGAGTACGGCGACGACGTGCGCTGCGCGCTCTCCATCAACCATCATCACGAGCACGGCCCGCGTCACCAGGCCTCCGAGATCCGCATCGAAGGCACGCGCGGCGCGCTCGTCGGTCGCATGGGCGTCAACCTCGACTACCCGCGCGGACGGCCGGATGCGCTGGAGCTCGCGCTCGAGCGGAGCGAGACCTGGCTCGACGTGCCGCTCGCGGGCAACTGGTTCCCCGACGCGTTTCGCGGACCGATGTCGAACCTGCAGCGGTTCGTCGCCGGCGAGGACGCGAACCTGTGGACGTCGGTGGAGGACAGTTGGCGCACGATGCAGGTCATCGAGGCCTTGTACGCGTCGGATGCATCGCGCGGCACACGCCTCCCCTTCGATCCGGTGCCCGCGCCGAAGCCAGCGCCGCGGCCGAACGGAGGCTCGCGATGAGCGCCGTGCCGGCGCGCATCGACGCGCACCAGCACTTCTGGCGTCTCTCTCGCGGCGACTACCGTTGGTTGCGGCCGGAGCTCGGCCTCCTCTGGCGCGACTACGAGCCCAAGCAGCTCGCGCCGCATCTGGCGCGCTGCGGCATCGCGCGCAGCGTGCTCGTGCAAGCGGCCGACACGCTGGCGGAGACGCGGTTCCTGCTCGAGATCGCGCGCGCGCACCCGAGCGTCGCCGCGGTGATCGGCTGGATCGACTTCAGCGCGAACGACGCGGTCGAGACGATCGAGGAGCTCTGCGACGAGCCGCGGCTCGTCGGGCTGCGACCGATGCTGCAGGACCTCGGCGATCCGCGCTGGATGCTGCGGCGCGAGCTCGATCCGGTGTGGCGCGAGATGAGCGTGCGCGGCCTGCGACTCGATGCGCTCGTGCGCAGCGAGCACCTGGGTCACTTGCGCGAGCTCGCCGCGCGCCATCCCGGGCTCACGCTCGTCGTCGATCACCTCGCGAAGCCGTGTGTCGTGCCTTTCGGCGAACGCTGGACGCACTTCGACGCGTGGCGCGACCACTTGCGCGGCCTCGCGCGGCACACGCGCGCGAGCTGCAAGCTCTCGGGCCTGGCGACCGAGGCCGCGGCGAGCTGGTGCATCGACGACCTGCGTCCCTACGTCGACGTCGCGCTCGAGGCCTTCGGGCCGGAGCGCTTGCTCTGGGGCAGCGACTGGCCGGTCGTGGAGCTTCGAGGCGGCTATTGCGCGTGGTGGGAAGCGACGCTCGAGCTCCTGCGCCCGCTCGCGGAGCGGGAGCGTGCGGGGATCCTCGGCGGCAACGCGGTGCGCGTCTACGGACTCGGTGACGGAGAGAAAGGCAACGCATGAAGCGAGCGCGGATCGTGTCCCTGGAAGCGAGCGACGTGCGGTTCCCGACCTCGGACGCGCTCGACGGTTCGGATGCCGTGCACACGGATCCGGACTACTCGGCCGCGTACGTCGTGCTGCGCACGGACGGTGGCGCGAGCGGCCACGGTCTCGCGTTCACGATCGGGCGCGGCAACGAGCTGTGCGTCGCGGCACTGCTCTCGCTCGCGCCGCTCGTCGTGGGCTGGAAGCTCGCGGACATCCGCGCCGACTGGGCGGGCTTCTGGCGTCAGCTCGCCAACGATTCGCAGCTGCGCTGGGTCGGGCCGGAGAAAGGAGTCCTCCATCTCGCGCTCGCGGCGATCGTCAACGCGCTCTGGGATCTCGAGGCGAAGCTCGCGCGCAAGCCGTTGTGGAAGCTCGTCTGCGATCTCTCGCCCAAGGAGCTCGTGAGCGCGATCGACTTCCGCTACATCGAGGACGCGCTCGCGCCCGAGGAGGCGCTCGAGATCCTGCAGCGCAATGCGCGCACGAAGGCGAAACGCGAGCGCGAGCTCATCGCGAACGGTTATCCCGCGTACACGACCTCCGCCGGCTGGCTCGGCTACGGTGACGAGCAGCTGCGCACGCTCGCGCGCCGCGGCATGCGCGAGGGCTGGACGCACTTCAAGATGAAGGTCGGCGCGTCGCGGATCGACGACGTGCGCCGCGCGAAGCTCTTGCGTGCCGAGCTCGGCCCCGAGCGACGCCTGATGATGGACGCGAACCAGCGCTGGTCCGTGCCCGAGGCGATCGAGCGCGTGCGCGAGCTCGCGCGTTTCGATCCGTGGTGGATCGAGGAGCCGACGTCGCCCGACGACGTGCTCGGGCACGCGACGATCGCCGGCGCGATCGCTCCCGTGCGCGTCGCCACCGGGGAGCAGTGCGCCAACCGCGTGATCTTCAAGCAGCTGATGCAGGCCGAAGCGATCTCGTTCTGCCAGATCGATGCGTGCCGTCTCGGGGGCGTGAACGAGAACCTCGCGGTGATGCTGATGGCGGCGAAGTTCGGCGTGCCCGTGTGTCCGCACGCGGGCGGTGTCGGCCTGTGCGAGCACGTGAACCACCTCGCGTTCATCGACTACATCACGGTCTCCGCGTCGCTCGAGGATCGCGTCGCCGAGTACGTCGATCACCTGCACGAGCACTTCGTGCATCCCTGCGAGATCTCGAACGCCGCGTACACCGTGCCGCGTGCGCCGGGCTACGGCGTCGAGTTGAAGCCGCTCTCGCTCGAGGCCTTCGCCTGGCCGGACGGGCCGGTGTGGAGCGCGCGGCGCAAGGCGCGGGCTCGTTCGCGCAAGAAGACGGTCACGCGGAGCGGAGGACGGACGAAATGAGCGGACGTCTGGCGGGGAAACGCGTGCTGATCACGGCCGCGGGACAAGGCATCGGCCGCGCGAGCGCGCTCGCGTTCGCGCGCGAGGGCGCGCGCGTGCTCGCGACGGACATCTCGACCAGCGCGCTCGCGGCGGTGCACGCGCTCGATGCGCGCATCGCCACGGCGGAGCTCGACGTGCGCGACGACGAAGGCGTCGAGTCCGTCGTCGCGGCGCACGGTCCGTTCGACGTGCTCTTCAATTGCGCGGGCTACGTGCACCACGGCACGATCCTCGACGGAACGCTCGAGGAATGGGAGGCGTCGTTCGACCTCAACGTCACCTCGATGTTCCGCACGATCCGCGCGGTGCTGCCGGGCATGCTCGCGGCCGGGCGGGGCAGCATCGTGAACATGTCGTCGGTCGCTTCGAGCGTGAAGGGCGCGCCGAACCGCTGCGCCTACGGTGCGACGAAGGCCGCGGTGATCGGCTTGACGAAGTCCGTCGCGGCGGACTTCGTGACGCGCGGCATCCGCTGCAACGCCGTCTGTCCCGGCACCGTCGCGACGCCGTCGCTCGACGAGCGCATCGCGCGTCTGGGCGATCCGATCGAGGCGCGCAAGGCCTTCGTCGCGCGCCAGCCGATCGGACGCCTGGGGACGGTGGAGGAGATCGCGGCGCTCGTCGTGCACCTCGCGAGCGACGAATCGGCGTACACGACCGGCGCGATTCACGTCATCGACGGCGGCTGGAGCAATTGAGGAGGCGCGCGTGAAGCTCTTGCGTTTCGGACCGAGGGGCAAGGAGAAGCCGGGCATCTTCGACGCGCGGCGCGGGATCGCGCTCTCGCTCGAAGGCGTCGTCGACGACATCGCGGGCGACGTGTTGACGCCGACGGGGCTCGCGCGCCTCGCGCAGGTCGACCTCGCGCGTCTCCCGCGCATTCCCGACGGCACGCGCACCGGTGCGTGCGTCGGACGAGTCGGCAAGTTCGTCTGCATCGGCCTGAACTACGCCGATCACGCCGCCGAGACCGGCGCGCAGGTGCCGAGCGAGCCCGTGATCTTCATGAAGGCCACGAGCGCGATCAGCGGTCCGTACGACGACGTCGAGATCCCGCGCGGCGCGCAGAAGGTCGACTGGGAGGTCGAGCTCGGCGTCGTCATCGGCTCGCACGCGAAGTACGTCGGCATCGAGCGCGCGCTCGAGCACGTCGCGGGCTACTGCGTCGTCAACGATCTCTCCGAGCGCGCCTACCAGCTCGAGCGCGGCGGCCAGTGGGACAAGGGCAAGGGTTGCGACACCTTCGGTCCGATCGGACCGTGGCTCGTGACGCGCGACGAGGTCGCCGATCCGCAGCAGCTCGCGCTGTGGCTCGAGGTCGACGCGCGGCGCTACCAGAACGGCAACACGCGCACGATGGTCTTCGGCGTGGCGCGCCTCGTGAGCTACCTGTCGCAGTTCATGAGCCTGCATCCGGGCGACGTGATCTCGACCGGCACGCCACCGGGCGTCGGCCTCGGGCAGAAGCCCGAGCCCATCTACCTGAAGGCCGGGCAGACGATGCGCCTCTCGATCGAGGGCCTGGGCGAGCAGCGCCAGCGCGTCGTGCAAGGCGCGTGAATCGAGTCGCGCGATGCGTTCGATCGATGTCGCGGTGATCGGCGGTGGAGTTCTCGGCCTGGCGACGGCCCACGAGCTCGCGCGGCGCTTCACCGGCCTCTCGATCGCGCTCTTCGAGAAGGAGCGCGAGCTCGCGCTGCACCAGACCGGACGCAACTCAGGCGTGATCCACTCGGGTCTCTACTACAAGCCGGGCTCGCTCAAGGCGTCGACCTGCCGGCGCGGCAAGCGACTGCTCGAGGAGTTCTGCGCCGCCGAGAGCGTCGCGCACGAGCGCTGCGGCAAGGTCGTGGTCGCCGTGGAGGAGCGCGAGCTGCCGATGCTCGCGCGTATCGAGGAGCGCGCGCGGGCGAACGGCGTCGCGTGCGAGCGCATCGGCACGGAGCGCTTGCGCGAGCTCGAGCCGCACGCGCGCGGCGCGGGCGCGTTGCACGTGCCCGAGACCGGCATCGTCGACTATGCGGGAGTCTGCGCGGCCCTCGCGCGCCGCATCCGCGCCGCGGACGGCGAGCTTCATCTCGGCGCGCGCGTCGAGCGCCTCGCGGCCGGCGCCGGACGCGTCGAGGTCGCCGCGGGCGACGTCGAGCTCTCCGCGCGCTGCGTCGTGAACTGCGCCGGATTGCACTCGGATCGTCTCGTCACGCTCGCCGGTGGGAGGCGCGAGGCGCGCATCGTCCCGTTTCGAGGCGAGTACTTCGAGCTCGTCGCCTCCGCGCGTGATCTCTGCCGCAACTTGATCTACCCCGTGCCCGACCCGGCGTTCCCGTTCCTCGGCGTGCACTTCACGCGCATGGTTCTCGGCGGTGTCGAGTGCGGACCGAACGCGGTGCTCGCGCTCGCGCGCGAGGGCTATCGCAAGACGAGCTTCGTCGCGGCCGACGCGTGGGATGCGCTGAGCTACTCCGGCTTCTGGCGCCTCGCGGCGCGACACTGGCGCGCGGGCTGCGGCGAGCTCGTACGTTCGCTCTCGAAGCGCGCGTTCGTGCGCGCGCTGCAACGCTTGCTGCCGGAGATCCAGGAGAACGAGCTCGTCCCCGCGCCCGCGGGCGTGCGCGCGCAAGCGCTGGCGCGCGACGGAGCGCTCGTCGACGATTTCCTGATCCAGCGCCAGGGTCCGTTGATCCACGTGCTCAACGCGCCCTCGCCGGCGGCGACGGCGTCGCTCGCGATCGGCGAGGCGCTCGCGGAGCGGGTGGGGGAGGTGCTCGCATGAATTCGCCGATCGAGACCCGCACGTACCCCGAAGCAGCGCTGCGCGCGCTCTGCGAACGCACGTTCGAGCACTTGCGCGTGCCCGCAGCCGACGCGCGCACCGCAGCCGACGTCCTGCTCCGCGCCGATCTGCGCGGAATCGATTCGCACGGCGTCGCGCGGCTGCGCACGTACGTCGACATGCTCCAGCTCGGCCGCATCAACCCGCGCGCGCGACCGCGCATCGTGCGCGAGACCGCGAGCACGGCGACGGTCGACGGCGACAACGGGCTCGGCCTGGTCGTCGGTCCGTGGGCGAACGAGCGCGCGATGGAGAAGGCGGAACAGGCGGGCTCCGGCTGGGTCAGCGTGCGCAACACCAATCACTACGGAATCGCCGGCTGGTACGTGCTGCGCGCGCTCGAGCGCGACCTCATCGGCTGGGCGATGACGAACTCCACGAAGCTCGTCGCGCCGCTGTGGGGCGCGGAGCGCATGCTCGGCACGAACCCGATCGCGATCGCGTTCCCCGGGCTCGAGGAGCCGCCGATCGTGATCGACATGGCGACCTGCGCCGCGGCCTACGGCAAGATCGAGATCGCCAGGCGGCGTGGCGGGACGATTCCGTCGGGCTGGGCGATCGATCGCGACGGCGCGCTCACGAGCGATCCGCAAGCGATGATCGACGGTGGCGCGCTCCTGCCGCTCGGTTCCGATCGCGAGCACGGCGGGCACAAGGGTTACTCCCTCGCGTTGATGGTCGACGTGCTCTCCGCCGTGCTCAGCGGCGCGAACTGGGGCCCGTTCACGCCGCCGTTCGCACTACGCCAGGAGGTTCCGGCGCGTTCGGTAGGCCAGGGCATCGGCCACTTCTTCGGCGCGCTGCGCATCGATGGCTTCGTGGAACCGTCCGAGTTCAAACGGCAGATCGACGACCTCGTGCGCACGTTCCGCGCGACGCGCAAGGCGCCGGGAACGGACGGTCCGCTGCTCCCCGGCGATCCCGAGCGAGAGTGCGAAGCCGCGCGCGCGCGCGACGGCATTCCGCTCGTGCTGCCCGTCGTCGACGACCTGCGCGGCGTCGCGCGCGAGCTCGGCCTCGACTTCGATTGAGCACGCGCCCGTTTCAGTAGGCCGAGTCGAGCACGACGACGGTCGCGGGTGCGCCGAGGTAGATCCCCGAGCCGTTGCCGTCGTGCTTGGCCTGCAGGAACAAGCGTCGCGACGCGATCCCGGGTCCGAGCTCGCCCAGCGGAATGGCGACTTGCAGCTCGCCGGTGCCGGGCAGAAGACCGAGTGGCAGAACCGCGAGCGGCGCGGGCTTCCACGGCAGCAGCCGCACTCCGTGCCAGGCGTCGGAGAACGTGAAGTCCGTCCGCTCGCCGATGACGAGCTCGACGTTCTCGCCCGGCAGGCCGTGCACCGTGAAGCGCAGATCGGCGTGCTCGCGCACGACGCGCGCCGCGCTCAACTCGCGCGCCGGTCCGGCCACGACGGTCGGCGGCGGTCCGAGGAAGGGCGGCGCGACGTCGTGGCAAAAGACGATGGGCGGCAAGCCTCGTGCTCCGCCGCCGACGACCGTGTCGAGCCGGCGTCCGATGAAGGTGCCCCCCAAGAAGTTGTTCGTGACCCAGCCTTCGTATCCACAGCCGGCTTCGCCGGGAAAGCTGTGCACGTCGCCGCCGTCGCCACCGCGGACGAGGCAGCCGGAGGCGAAGACGAGCGGCGCGTTCTGCGACCACAGTCCGGGGCCGCCGTAGCCCGCATAGCCGTAGACGACGGGGCCACAGGCGGCGTTGAGGTCTCCGCCGCGGCCGCCGAGCACCGTGCATTCGTAGAGCGCGCAGCGCGAGGCCTCGAGCCACAGCGCGATCCCACCATACCAGACGCCCGTGGCGGTCTCGTTCCCTTGCGCGCCTTCGATCGTGCAGCGCGCGATGCAGACGTCGGTGCAGTTCAGGACGACGAGCGCGTGGTGCGTGGCACCCGAGACGATGCAATCGGGCGCGCGCTGCGGTTGCACGACGCAGCCTTGCACGCGCACGGCACCGGCGCAGTTCCGGAGCGTGAGGCCCTCCGTCAACGGCGCCGACTGGATCGTCAAGCCGGAGAGCGTCGTGCAGCGCGTCACGGCGAGACCACTCACGCTCACGGTCCCTTGGACGACGACGCTGCCCGTCGTGTTGGCCACGATGTCGAGGGCCTTGTTCGCGACCTGGAAGCCGCTGTAGTTGCCGCTCTTCACGAGCAGCACGTCGCCGTCGTTCGCGGCCGCGACTGCGGGCGGCAGGTCGGCGAAGTCGCCCGGACCCGCGGAGTTGACGATCTTCACTCCCGCGCCGGCGGCGGCCGTGAGCGCCAGACAGGCGACGACGGTGGCGAGACCGCGATCGACGAAAGACTTCATGGAACGAGCTCCGCGCCGACGAAGCGGCTGGACGGGAGGAGTTGGCGCGCTTCCCGGCGCCGCGTGGGACCCCAACGAGACTGCACGATCGAGGTGGGCTCCGCCAGCCGTGCCGGGCGTTCCTCGTCCGGACGCGCGGGTCCCTGCGCGCCGGCATCGAACCCCAATGGGAGCCTTGATCGCACGCGCGAGCTGACCGAGCATCGCGCGCACCCCGGCCGCTGACCGCTCCCCAGCCTGCGCGAAAGAACTCTGCCCTTGTCCATGCCTTCGAGCTCCCGCCGTCTCCTTGCTGCGTCGCTGCTGATCGTTGCATGTCGCGCGTCGAAATCGGACGGCACGGGGCCGGCGGAGCGCGCTCCAGCGTCTCCCGTGTCTTCCGCGCGCGTCACGCAGGACGAGCGCATGGAGTGGTGGCGAGACGCGCGCTTCGGCCTCTTCATCCACTGGGGGCTGTACTCGATCCCCGCCGGCAAGTGGGGCGGGCGTACCGATCACGGCGAGTGGATCCGTGATTCGGCGCAGATCGAGCTCCCCGAGTACGAGCCGCTGCTCGCGCGCTTCGATCCCGTGAAGTTCGACGCCGAGGCGTGGGCCAGCGCCGCGCAGGCGGCGGGCATGCGCTACGTCGTGATCACGAGCAAGCATCACGACGGGTTCGCGCTCTACGACTCGAACCTGACCACGTGGGACGTAGCGAGCACTCCGTTCCGGCGCGACATCCTGCGCGAGCTCGCCGACGCCTGCGCGCGCCACGATCTGCGGTTCTGCACCTACCACTCGATCATGGACTGGCACCATCCCGACTACCTGCCGCGCCGCCCGTGGGAGAAGCGGCCGGTCGGCGACGCGCGTTTCGAGCGCTACGAGATCTACCTGCACGGACAGGTGAGCGAGATCGTCGAGCGCTACCACCCGGCCGTGATGTGGTTCGACGGCGAGTGGGAGAGCACGTGGACGCACGAGCGCGGCGTGCGGCTCTTCGATCTGTGCCGCAAGCTCGATGCGCGCATGATCGTCAACAACCGCGTCGACGTGAACCGCTCGGGCATGGGCGGATTCTCGCGCGATCCCGAGACGCGCGGCGACTTCGCCACGCCGGAGCAGGAGATCCCGGCGACCGGCCTGCCCGGCGTCGACTGGGAGACCTGCATGACGATGAACGACCACTGGGGTTGGAATGCCGCCGACCCGAACTGGAAGTCGTCGCGCGAGCTCGTGCGCAACCTGTGCGACATCGCCTCGAAGGGCGGCAACTTCCTGCTCAACGTGGGGCCGACGGCGCTGGGGGAATTCCCGCCGCAGGCGCTCGAGCGGCTCGCGGACCTCGGCGCGTGGATGAAGCAGAACGGCGAGTCGATCCGCGGCACGAGCGCGAGCCCGTTCGAGACGCTTTCCTTCGGCCGCTGCACCACGCGAGTCCACGGCGACTCGACGACGCTCTACCTGATGGTCTTCGATCCGCCCGCGCCCAGCGCGAACGGCCGCATCGAGCTCGACGGCCTCGCCAACGACGTGCGCTCGGCCGCATGGCTGGGAGAGCCCGCTCGAAAGCTGCGCGCGGAGCGCAGCCAGGGCGGCGTCGCGATCGAGCTCGGCTCGCTGCCCGCGGGCGAGACTCCCGTGATCGCGCTCGAGATCTCCGGGCGGCCGCAAGTGCACCGCGCGCCGGTGATCGAAGCGTCCTCGGACATCTTCGTCGAGCCGCTGCAGGTGCGCTTGATCGGGAACGTCGGGCGCGCCGTCTTGCGCTACACGCTCGACGGCAGCGAGCCGCGCGCGAGCTCCCCGGCGTACACCGGGCCGTTCCTCGTCGCCGAGGATTGCACGCTGCGCGCGCGCAGCTTCGAGGGTTCGCGCGCGATGTCGGCGATCCGCGAGCGCAGCTTCAAGAAGGTCGAGCCCAAGGCCGCGTTCGCGCCGCTCGGCCGGCGGCCGGGGTTGATCGTCGCACGTTATCCCGGCAGCTTCGACGTGCTGCCGGACTTCAAGACGCTCGAGCCCGCGGCGCGCTACATGGTTCGCGAGCTCGCGCTGCCGCCCGGCCCGGTGGAGGAGAACGTCGCGCGTCGCTTCGAGGGTCTGGTCGAGCTGCCGCGCGCGGGCGTGTGGCGCTTCGCGCTGCGTTCCGACGACGGCTCGAAGCTGTACATCGACGAGGACTGCGTGATCGACAACGACGGTCTGCACGGTTCCGTCGAGAAGCAGGCCGACGTCGCGCTCGCGCGCGGCGCGCACAAGCTCGCCGTCGAGTGGTTCAACAAGACCGGCGGAGCGGATCTCACGCTGCGCGCGGGGCTCGCGGGCGACGCGCTGCTCCCGCTCGCGCGCGAGGCGCTCGGCCACGACGTGCCCGTCGGCGACGGCGAGCCCTCGGCCGAGGAACGCACGGAAGCGCCCGGGGACCGCGCTCGGGAACCGCGATGAAGGCGCGAGCTCTCGCGCTCGCGTGCTGCGCGGCGCTGGTCACGCACGCGTCGTGTTCGTCCGCGCGCGAAGGCGCGGAGCGCGCGAGAGAGACGCCGTCCGCTCCCGCGCCGCTCGCGCCGCTGCCCACGCCCGCGCAGCTCGCGTGGCAGGAGCTCGCGTACTACGCCTTCGTGCACTTCAACATGGACACGTTCACCGGTCTCGAGTGGGGCGAAGGCCGCGAGGATCCGCAGCGCTTCGCGCCGAGCGCGCTCGACTGCCGTCAATGGGCGCGCGTGTTCGCCGACGCGGGGATGAAGGGCGTGATCCTGACCGCCAAGCACCACGACGGTTTCTGCCTGTGGCCGTCGAAGACCACCGAGCACACGCTCGCGCATTCGACCTGGCGCGACGGGAAGGGCGACGTGCTGCGCGAGCTCTCCGACGCCTGTCGCGAGTTCGGGCTGAAGTTCGGCGTCTACCTCTCTCCGTGGGACCGCAACCATCCGGCCTACGGCGATTCGGAGCGTTACAACGCGGTCTTCCGCGAGCAGCTGCGCGAGGTGCTCACGAACTACGGCCCGGTCTTCGAGGTCTGGTTCGACGGCGCGTGCGGCGAGGGACCGAACGGGAGGAAGCAGGTCTACGACTGGCCGAGCTTCGTCGCGGTCGTGCGCGAGCTGCAACCGCAGGCCGTGATCTTCAGCGACGCCGGACCCGACGTGCGCTGGGTCGGCAACGAGCGCGGCGAGGCGAGCGAGACGTGCTGGTCGATCTTGCGCCGCGACGAGTTCTATCCGGGCACGCCGAATTCCGATCCTCTCGGTCCGGGACAGGAGGACGGCACGCACTGGGTGCCGCCCGAGTGCGACGTCTCCATCCGCAAGGGCTGGTACTGGCGCGCGAGCGAGGACGACACGGTGAAATCGCTCGACGAGCTCGAGCGTCTGTGGCTCGTCTCCGTCGGGCGCAACGCGAACCTGCTGCTCAACGTGCCGGCCGATGCGCGCGGGTTGATCCCCGAGCGCGAAGCAGAGGTGCTGCGCGAGCTGCGCGCGCGCCTCGACGCGACGTACTCGGACGATCTCGCGCGTGCC
This sequence comes from Planctomycetota bacterium, assembly GCA_044228975.1. GTDB lineage: Bacteria > Planctomycetota > UBA1135 > UBA1135 > JADJNY01. The sequence goes on from JBGATX010000072.1 coordinate 24,165, forward strand.
GCGAGCGCGAGCGCGACGAGCGAACGCTCGCCCGCCTTCGACGCGCGCCGCGCGATCGACGGCGATGCGGCGACGCTTTGGGCGAGCGCCGACGACGCGCCGCACGCGACGCTCGAGCTGCGCTGGCCGTTGGCCGTGAGCTTCGATCGCCTGCGTCTCGAGGAGCCGATCGATCTCGGCCAGCGCGTGCGCGCGTTCCGCGTCGACGCCGAGGAGCACGGCGCCTGGCGCGAGCTCGCGCGCGGCACGACGATCGGCGCGCGGCGCATCCTCGCCGTGCCGCGCACGGAGGCGAGCGCCCTGCGCATCGAGATCCTCGACGCCCGCGGCGCTCCGGGGCGCTGCTCCGTGGCGTTGCGCCGCGTGGGCGTCTTCGCGTCGCCGCACGCTCGCTGAGCGATCCCGCGCAAGGCCTCTGTCGCGCTCGACGCCACCCTTTCCGGATCGCGCGCCCTCGATAGAATGGCGGGGCTCGTCTCTACCCGTCAGGCTCTCCGCGAGCGCCTGCCATCCGCGCGGCCGTCCGTCACAAGCGCTTGCCGGGAGGGACCTTGCACCACCGAGCGAGGAGCCCAAGCCGACCATGAGCGCAGGCGCAGGATGAGCGCGGGGAGCATCCGCATCCGCAAGGCCCGCCAGAACAACCTGGCGGGCGTGGACGTCGACATCCCGCGCCAGCGCCTCGTCGCGATCACGGGCGTCTCGGGTTCGGGCAAGAGCTCGCTCGCCTTCGACACGCTCTTCCGTGAAGGTCAACGACGCTTCCTCGAGACGTTGTCCGCCTACGCGCGCCAATTCCTCGGGCGCATGGAGAAGCCCGACGTCGAGTCGATCGAAGGCCTCTCGCCGGCGATCGCCGTCGACCAGAGCTCGGTCTCGCGCGGCGCGCGTTCGACGGTCGGCACGCTGACGGAGATCACCGACCACCTGCGCGTGCTCTTCGCGCGCGCCGGTAGACCGCACTGCCCGTCGTGCGGCCTGCCGATCCGCTCGCAGACGCCCGAGGAGATCGCGCAGCAGGTGCTGACCGAATTCGGCGGACAGTCGATCCTGCTGCTCTCGCCGTTGATCCGCGATCGCAAGGGCCACCATCGAGAGCTGCTCGACGACCTGCGCAAGAAGGGTTTCGTGCGCGCGCGAGTCGACGGCGAGGTCAAGCGCCTCGAGGAGGTCGGCGAGCTCGAGCGCTACGTCCGCCACACGATCGAGGTCGTCGTCGACCGCTTGAAGCCCGAGGCCGACAAGGCCGGACGTCTGCGCGAAGCCTTGGAGCAGGCGCTCGAGCTCTCGCACGGCGACGTGATCGCGGTGGGGGCCGATTCAAGGGGGGCCGAGAAGGGTTTCTCGACCAGCCGCACGTGCCCGGGCTGCGGGAGCGAGACGCCGCCGCTCGAGCCGCGTCTCTTCTCGGCGAACTCGCCGCACGGCGCGTGTCCGGAATGCGAAGGTCTCGGCTCGAAGAAGCGCCCGTCGGCGAGCTCCGTCGTGAAGGACCCGACGCTCTCGATCCGCCAGGGCGCGCTCGCCGTGACGCGCGCGTCGGGCGGCGCGCTGCTCTTCCCGCGCGTCGACTTCGGCTTCCTCGAGCAGGTCGGCGAGGCGCACGGCTTCGATCTCGACACGCCCTGGGAGAAGTTGAGCAAGAGCGCGCGCCAGGTGCTGCTCCACGGCAGCGGCGAGGAGCGCTTCGACGACGAGGCGAGCTGGAAGGGCGCGAAGTACTCGGGCTCTGTGAAGTGGAAGCGCCGTTTCCCCGGCGTGCTCGCGGCGGTCGAGAAGGCGAGCAAGGGCGGGCTGCACAAGAAGCACGTCGAGCGCTACCTCTCCGTGCAGACGTGCAAGAGCTGCGACGGCTCGCGCCTGCGTCCGGCGGCGAACGCGG
>JBGATX010000073.1:0-25744 GCA_044228975.1 Planctomycetota bacterium
ACCGATTGGGTATGGTTGGTAGCCCTCGTAGACTGGGTCTATCCGCACCGTGCATCTCGGTCTGCGCTGTGCTAACGCGGGACGCCATTGTCTTGTGCGTTGATGCTCGATTGAGTAGACGAGACACCGCACTCTATTTCGAGGGGATTGCTGACTGACGGAAGCACTTTGCTGGGTCGCCGCACGACAATAAGCGCTAGGCCCGCGCACACCAGGGCCGCTGACAGTAGTTTCCAGATCGAGCCAGTCCATTGCTTCCCAGATGCTTCCGGACTGACACCAATGACTAGCAGTCGCTGCCCGTACTTTAGTTGTGCCTCGCGCCTGTCAAGCGTGCGCGGTGGGTGGGGGGGATCAATGACCTGGATGCCCTTGTCGGTTGACCTCCCGACCTGTCGCGAGCGCACTTCGCATCTCCGCGTCGTGCATCCGCCCCCCACATTCCGACTCGTGACGTACCCTGTCTCGCAGCAGCACCCATGAGAGGTCGACCGCTCGGCACCGGATCCCTGAAGCACGCTCGAAACCGCAAGGGCGAGCTCGTGTGGATCGGCCGTTGGACGGACGCCAGCGGCCGGTATCGTGAGGCCAGCCTGGGGCCCGATCACCGCGTGGCCGCACGGCGCCTCGTCGACATCGTTCGCAAGCGCGATCTAGCCCTCCAGGGGCTCGGACCGGAAGAGGGCCAGGACGCGCCCCTGGGATCCTTGGTGGAGGCCTACCTCGCGGATCTTCGGGGCCGACGAAGCGAGACGTACGCTCGCCGTGTGGGCGAGTCGATCGCGCGGGTGCTGGCCCATCTCGGCCCGATCCCGGTGCGTTCGCTTACTCGCGAGCGTGTTCTCGCCTTTCGAACCAAACGCATGGCTGCGGGGGCGAGCAACCGGACCGTGAATCTCGACACGGGGGCGATCCATACCTGCCTCCGTTGGGGACTCTCGGCGGGCATCGTCGGGACGAACCCACTCGCCGGACTCAAGCCGCTCCCGGCCGGAGAAGCGACCCAAAGGAAGAAACGCCGGCCGATGACCGACGAGGAGATCGCCGCCTTCCGACATGCAGTAGAGACCGACGATGCAGCACGCGCGCGCCACGCGGCGGCGGAAACCACGATCGCTGGCGCCACGAAGGGACGCGCGTACGCTGAACGCGAGCGCCGCGGGATCATCCCGCAATCGCCGCTGTGGAACACGCTGCTGGCGAGCGGAATCCGTTGGAACGAGGCCGTCACGCTCCGATGGGGCGACGTCGATCCGGCGCGAAGCGTCCTCCGCATCCGCGCCGAGGTCGCCAAGAGCGGCAAGAGCCGCGAGATCCCGATCCCCGCGGATCTCACGACGACGCTCGTCGAGCTCCACGCCAAGCATGCCGAGATCCTCGGTACTCGCCCCGGCCCCTGGGCTTCCGTCTTCCTGACGCCGAACGGCCAGACGTTGGCAGGCGGTGGTTCAGCGAACGCGCTGCGCAGGTTCTACGCGCTCCTGCGCGTCGCAGGCATCGCGCGGCAGGTCGATGCAGGCTCCCGCTCCCTCGACGTTCACGCCCTGCGCACGACGTGCGGTTCGCGTTGGGCTCGCCAGGGAGTTCCACCGCAGGTCGTTCAGTACCTGCTCGGTCACAGCGACATCCGCGTGACGATGAAGCACTACGTTTTCTTGAGCACGGAAGATGCGCGCTCGGCGTTGCGAGATGCTGCGCCCCTGCCTGCGCCGCGTGCGTTCACGGAGCAACCGACCGTCGTTTTGGGGCTATTTCCCTGGAACAAACCTGGAACAGCCCGCGAGCGTGATGCTCGCGACGCAACCGCTGCCGATGCGCAACGCGCACACGTCAAGCGAGTTGTGAATGGTGGGCCCCGCAGGACTCGAACCTGCGACCAAGCGATTATGAGTCGCCTGCTCTAACCAACTGAGCTAGAGGCCCGCGCGCGCGATGCTAGCGCAACGGAGCGGCGTGGCCAACGTGCTAAGCTGCGAGTTCCGACTTCGTCGCGCGTTCGCTTTCGTCCCCCCAGCGCTTCTCGAACCATGCTCCGACTTCGCGTCCTGGCGTCCGCTTCGCTCCTCGTCTTCTCGCTCGCTTGCACGTCGGCACCGGAACGGAATGCGGGAGACGCGCACCCGGCGCAGCCGCGTGCACCGGCTCCGAACGCGCGCGACGATCGCGCGGAGCAGGAGAATGCTCGCCAGCCCGCGCCGCTCGCAGCTCCGGCACGGATCGCGCCCGCGGCGAGCGCGGACGCACCGAGCTCGCTGCGCTTCGGCGATTCGGCGACGCCGAGCGTGCTGCTGCCGATCTTTCCCGACACGACGTACGACGCTTCGATCCCGACGCCCGACAGCAGCTTGCGCCAGCCGCTCGGCACGTTCACCGCGCATCACGCGGAGATCCTCGCCTACCTGCGCAAGCTCGAGAGCGCGAGCTCGCGCGTTCATCTCGCGACGATGGGCCGCACGCACGAAGGTCGAGAACTCGTCTACGCCGTGATCGGCCTGCCCGAGAACTTGCGGCGGCTCGACGAGCTGCGCGCCCGCATCGGCAAGCTCGCGGACCCGCGCACGACGAACGACGCGGAGGTCGAGGAGCTCGTCAAGGACACGCCGGCCTTCGCCTGGCTCGGCTACTCGATCCACGGCGACGAGACCTCGGGCTCCGACGCGTCGATGGCGGTCGCGTACCACCTCGCGGCGGGCACGAGCGCGGACGTCATGGAGCTCCTGAAGAACCTCGTCGTCGTCATCGATCCCTCGCAGAATCCCGACGGTCGCGAGCGCGTGCTCTCGATGTTCGAGCAGTCGATGGGCTACGTGCCGAACCTCGACTCCGATTCGATGAGCCGCGGCCGCTGGCCGTATGGGCGCGGCAACCACTACCTCTTCGACATGAACCGCGACTGGATCTGGGGCACGCAACCGGAGACGCGCGCGCGCTGGGCGGCGATCCAGTCGTTCCATCCGCAGCTGCTCGTCGACGCGCACGAGATGGGCTCGAGCGACACGTTCCTCTTCTACCCGGCGACGGATCCGTACACGCCGTTCTTCCCCGAGCACACGCTCAAGTGGTGGCAGCGTTTCGGCGCCGATCAGGCGCGCGCCTTCGACGCGCACGGCTGGAGCTACTACACGCGCGAGTGGGCCGACTCGTGGTATCCGGGCTACACCGATTCGTGGGGCACGTTCGTCGGCGCCGTCGGGATCCTCTACGAGCAGGCGCGCTACGCCGGACAAGCGGTGCGGCGCGCGTCGGGCGAGATCGCGACGTACCGCGACGCCGTCGCGCGACAGGCGACGGGCTCGCTCGCGAACCTGCGCACGCTGGCGCAGAACCGCGTCGAGATGCTGCGCGACTACTACGGCGCGAAGAAGCGCAACGTCGCGGCCGAGACGCCGGGCAACGAGCGCATGTTCGTGCTCGCGCGCGGTCGCCGGCCGGAACGCGAAGCAGCGCTCGTGCGCATGCTCGCGGCGCAAGGCATCGAGTGCTTCACGACGCAGGCCGAGTTCGAGGGCAAGAACGTCGACACGACGCTCGCCGGCCGCGCTGGGGAGCGCAAGTTCGCGGCGGGCAGCGTGCTCGTCCCCGCGCGCCAGCCGCTCGCGCCGATGGTCAAGGCGTTCCTGGCCTTCGATCCGCGCTACGACAAGGCGTCGCTCGCGCGCGAGCGCAAGGAGCTCGAGCGCAAGCAGCAGAGCAAGGCCTACGACGTCACGGCGTGGTCGCCGGCGCACGCGTGGGATCTCGATGCGTTCTGGTGCGACGCCGTCGACGTCGCGCGCACGCGCGTGAGCGATCTCGAAACAGCGCCGCCGAGCGTCGTCGCGCTCGAGCGCGCGAGCGATCCGATCTACGGCTGGGCCGTCGACGGCGAGAACGATGCGGCGGTCGCGTTCGCCGCGCGCGCGATGGAGCTCGGCGTGCAGCTCAACGTCTCCGACGAGCCGTTTCAGGCGCACGGACGGCGTTTTCCGCGCGGCAGCGTGCTCGTGCGGCGCGTCGAGAACGCCGAAGGCGTCGCGGAGAAGGTCGCGCAGGCCGCGTCGGCCGCGCGCGCCACGGTGTACGCCGTCGGGACCGCGCGCAGCACCGACGACACGCCCGATCTCGGCGGCCAGCACTTCACGCTGCTCGCGCGGCCGCGCGTAGCGGTGCTCTCGAACACGCCCGTCTCGAGCAGCGACTTCGGCGCGACCTGGCACCTCGTCGACAACGTGCTCGGCCTGCCGATGACGCTCGTCGACGCGCAACGCCTCGGCGGCTACGACCTGCGGCGCTACAACGTCCTCGTGTTGCCCGACGGCGGCCTCGGATCGATCGTGCACGACCACGCCGAGGAACTCACGACCTGGGTGCGCGGCGGAGGGACGTTGATCGCGAGCGGAGGCAGCGCCGCGGAGCTGTGCGGCAAGGAGCTCGGCTTCACGAGCACGCGACTGCGCCAGGACGCGCTCGACAAGCTCGACGAGTTCACGCTCGCCGTGCAGCGCGAGCGCGAAGCGGGGCACACGGCGATCGACGAGAGCTTGCTGTGGGACGGCAAGCCGACGCCGAAGCCGGCCGACGACAAGAAGGAAGGCGAGAAGAAGGAAGGCGACGCGAAGGACGGCGAGAAGAAGGCCGACGCCAAGGACGAGTCGCTCGCGAGCAAGGAGGACAAGGCGCGCCGCGACGCGTTCCAGCGCACGTTCTCGCCGCAGGGTGTGATCCTGCGCGGCGAGGTCGACTCCGACGCGTGGTTGACGTACGGCTGCGGCGAGGAATTGCCCGTGCTCTACGCGGGATCCGACGTCTTCCTCTCGCAGCGTCCCGCGAGCACCGCCGTGCGCTTCGCCGCGGCGGAGCGCCTGCGCCTCTCGGGCCTCTTGTGGCCCGAAGCGCGCGAGCGCATCGCCGACAGCGGCTACGCGATCGTCGAGCGCAAGGGAGCGGGACAAGTGATCCTCTTCGCGAGCCCGCCCGACTTCCGCAACTGGTGCCGCGGCACGATGCGCCTGCTCTCGAACGCGATCGTCTACGGTCCCGGCGCGGGCGCGAGCCAGCCGAGCGCGTGGTGAACGCGACCGCGCGCGAGCGCGTCAGGGGCCTCGCACCAGCGGCGCAAGCTTGCGTCCGACCTCGGCGTGCAGCGCGCGGTTGGGGTGTGCGTCGATGCGGCTCGACACGAGCTCGCGCGCCGGACGAGCGGCGAGCTCCGGGGTCAGGTCGAGCACGCGCGCGCCCTGCTCGCGCAAGAGCGCGCTGACCTTCGCCGTCGCCGCGCGCGAGCTCGCGACGTCGTCGAGCCGCGGCCACACCAGGACGCAGAGCTCGATCGAGTTCGCGCGCGCGAGCTCGACGAAACGCGCGAGGTCGGCCGCGTGCCGCGACCACAGCTCGCGATCGTCGTACATCGACGTCTGGCGCTCTGCGTAACGCTCCTGCGCGGTGTCGAGCCCGCCGCCGAGCACGTGCCAATAGAGATAGCTCGTCGAGAAGAAGCCCGTCGCGAGCCACTCGAGCCCGCGCGGCGGCGCGCTCACGGCCTGCTCCTGCTTCCCGAGCAGGTAGCTCATGTCGTTGACGTAGTACGAGAGCACGACCACGTCGGGCTTGAACGGGTACTTCGCGAGCGCCGCGTACTCCGCGTCGCTCGACCAGCCCGGACGCGCGGCGACGTTGACGCGCCAGCCGCTGCCGAGCTCGCGCTCGAGCACGAACGGGAAGCTGTCGTCGAGCTCCTCGATGCCGTGCCCGGCCGCGAAGGAGTCCCCCACGACGAGCACGCGGCGCACCGCCGGCTCGGCGATCGGCTCGCGATCGCGGTAGCGCAGCGAGTTGATCGGTTTCCAATGGAGCTCCATCCACGCGCGGTGCATCGCCGTCACGGCGAAACCGTCGGGTTGCACGCAGAACATGCGCAGCGCGAGCTCGACGGCGAAGAACGCGGCGCAGAAGCTGGTCAGCGCGAGCAGGGCGCGCGCTCCGTTGCCGCCCGGCGACGCAGCGCTCGCCGCTGCCGCGTCGCGCGAGACTCCGAAGGGCGCGAGCGCGAGCACCGCGATGGCGCTCAACGCCGCGAGATCGCCGAGCGCGAGCGCCTTCCCCCATACGGGCTGCACCGCGACGATCCACGCGCCGAACGCGGGCACGGTCCAGGCGAGCCACACGCTCCACAGCACGAGCGCGCGCCGCCGCAACGCGAGCCAACGCGCGCGCGACGGAGCGAACCACTGGCTCGCGGCGACGAGCAACGCGAACCCTCCGAGACCGACGCGCAATCCCGGGCTCCACGCACCGCTGGCGAACGAGCTCGTCGCGGCGAGAGCCGCGAGGACGGCGCACAGCACGCGCACGCGGGAGCTCATGCGCGACCGTCTGCGCACGCGCGAGCTGGCGCGCGGGCGCCAGCCGCCGCGCGCGAGCACGCGAGCCGCCGGTCCGTGGCGATCACTTCGCGGGGGCGCCCGCTTCGGTCGCGCGCGGAGCCTCGGCGAGCGCCTTGAGACGCTCGACGATCAGCTTGCGCTCCTGATCCGCGTCCTTCTCGTCGCGCGCGTAGGTCTTCGCCGAACCGCCGATCGACCAGCGCGTCAGGTCGGCGTTCATCGACTTCATGACGCGCTCCACGCTCTCCGCCGAGCCCAGCGCGTCGAGCGCCGCCTTCTGCTCGAGAAGCACTTCGACGCGCAGCCCCGCCTTCGAAGCGTTGGCTGCCTTCGCGCTCACGACGGGCGACAGCATGACGCCGCCGATCGAGAGCGCGCCCTTGTAGAGGTAGGGCGACGCGGCCGCGACGTTGATCGCGATCGTGCCGCCGTAACCTTCGCCGGCGACGAGGATGCGCGTCTTGTCGACCTTGTTCGTCTTCGAGAACGCGGAGTACGCGTCCTGCACCGGGCGCTCGTCGGCCCAGGGCTTCTGCTGGTACGCCTGCGCATTGAAGATCCAGTACATGCCGTCCTTGGCCGTCTTCGAGCGCGGCGCGAGGTAGCGGCCGCTCGGCGCGATGAGCGCGCAACCGAGCTCGTCGGCGATCGCCTTCCAGCGTCCGGAGACGACGGACTCCTTCGTCGAGCCGTTGTCGTGCAGCACGATCAGCACCGGCTTCTCCGCCAGCGCCGCAACCTTCTCGGGAACGTAGACGGCCGCGTTCGAGCGCGCTTCGTCGACCGCCTTGCGCGCGGCGTTCGCGCGCTCGATCAAGGCCGCGAAGCGCGCGTCCTTGCGCAGGTTCTCGAGGTCGGCGTCCTGCTGGAGCATCTCGATCTCCGTCAGCTCCTTCGCCTCCTGGCCCGCGATCGAGCCCCAGCCCGCGCCCCAGCCCCAGTCGAGCGACTTCGTCGCCCACTCGTGCGCCTTGTCGACGTCGCCCTTGCGGGATTGGACGCAAGCGAGGTTGTACGCCGTGCCGCGATCCTCGGGCAGGAGGGTCAGGACCTTCTCGAACTTCGCCGCGGACTCGTCGAAGTTGCCGGCGTTCAGCGCGGCGACGCCTTCACGGTTGAGTTTCGTGACCTCGCTCGGTTCCTGGAAGGCGAAGGCGAAGGTCGTGAGCGCGACGAAGGCGACGAAACGAGCAAGCAGGCGTGACATCTCTGGACTCCGAGGGAGTGGGGAGTGGCCGGGGAACGCCGCGGATTCTACCTGCGTCATGCGCCGCGCGCGCGCGCGACTCCGGCGTCGGGCGGTCAACGCTTCGCGGCAGCCTCGGAGCGCACGCGTTCGACGAGCTCCATCGCGCCGCGATCGCCGGGCGCGAGGCGTGCCAGCCGCTCGGCGAAGGGCAGGGCCGCGCTCCAGTCGCCCAGGCTCACGAAGTGCTGCACGAGCGCGACCTGGACCTCGACCGACTCGGGCTCGAGCGTCGCCGCGCGCAACAACGCCGCCCCCGCCTCGCGCGCGCGGCGCGCGGCCTCGTGCGCGAGACCGCTCTCGTAATGGACGCGCGCGGCGTTCGGCAGGTGCTGCGCCGCGCGCGCCAGCGCATCCGCGGCCTCCTCGCGCCGTCCGAGCTCCGCGAGCAGCAGGCCAAGCGAATGGTGCAGCTCGCCTTCGTCGGGGAAACGTCGCAGGCCTTCGCGCAGCACCGTTTCGGCCTGCGCGCCGCGCTGCGTGCGCTGCAGGAGCGACGCGAGGTTGAAGCGCGCCGGCAGGAAGGCCGGATCGAGCTCGAGCGCGCGGTCGTACTCCGATTGCGCGCGCGCGAGCTCGCCGCGCTGCTCGTGCACGACGGCGAGGTTCAGGTGCGAGCCGGGGAAGTCGCCTTGCGCTGCTTGAGCGGCGACGAATTCGGCGTGCGCGCGCTCGAAGTCGCGCTTCAGCGGGGCGTCGAAGCGCGCCGGGTCGAAGACCGCGAAACACCGCGCCGCCTCGACGCGCAGGGCGCGCGTCGGGTCGGCGAGCAGCGAGCGCACGCTCTCGCGCCAGCCGGGCGGGTTCGCGTTCTCCAGTCCGTGCAACGCGCCCAGGCGCACGAGCGGATCGGCGTCGCCGAGCGCGCGCGAGGCGACTCGCGCCGAACCGAGCGAGCCGGCGAGCTCCAGGGCGCTGGCGCGCACGATGGGCGCGCGCTCGACGTCGCCGGCGATGCGCTCGAGCTCGTCGATCGCCGCGCGCTCGCCCGCGCGACCTCGCGCGAACGCGGAGGTGAAGCTCGGATGCTCGCCGAGCTTCGGCCACCACTTCGACGCGGCCTCGCTCGCCCAGCGCGCGTCCTTGTCCGCATGGCAGTCGTTGCAGGCGTTGCGCACGCCGAGAGCTGCCGATTCATCGGGTCGCGGGATGCGGAAGGCGTGGTCGTGGCGCGCATCGATCTGCATGAAGGTCGTCGCGGGCATGTGGCACGCGACGCACTGCGCGCCCGTCGATCCGGCGGCGTGGTGCGTGTGCTCGGGCGAGTCGTAGACCTTCGGCTTCAACGTCGCGAAGCGGTTCACGGGCGGCGCGAGCTGATGGCACTGCAGGCAGACCTGGTTGCCGCTGCCTCGCAACGCGAGCGTGTGCGGCTCGTGGCAATCGCTGCACGCGACGCCCGAACGCGCCATGCGGCTCTGCGCGAAGGAGCCCCAGACGTACACCTCGCCCTGCATCTGTCCGTCGGCGGCGTACGAGCCTTCGCGCAGGAGCTCGGGCAGGAAGTGGTCGAGCATGGGCTCGCCGTGAACCCAGCGCTCCGTCAACGGACTGCGCATCGCGTGGCACGGCGCGCAAGCGTCGAGTTGCGCGCGCTGCTCGCCGTGGCGCAGATTCGACGCGAAGCCGCTCTGGGCTGGAGTCGACTTGCCCGCGCGCGCGAGCTCGAGATGTCCGCTCGCGGGACCGTGACACGCCTGGCACGCGACCGTGAACTCGCTCCAGCTCGTGCGGTAGCCGTCGCTCGCCGCGTCGTAGCCCTTGCGCAGGTCGGTCGAGTGGCACTGCGCGCACATCGCATTCCAGTTCTGGTAGCGGCCGGTCCAGTGCAGCTCGTCGCCGGGAGCGAGGTCCTCGCCGGGATAGAGATCGAACCAGCGCTTGCGCTCGACGTCCCAGGCGACGGTCAGGCATGCGACGCGGCCGTGCTCGAGCTCGACCAGGTACTGCTGCAGCGGCGCGACGCCGAACGTGTAGCGCACGGCGAACTCCGCGCGCTTGCCGTCGCGTCCTTCGGTCTCGACGAAGAAGCGTCCGTCGCGCCGCGAGAACGTCGTCGTGCGGCCGTGGCTCGTGAACGGCGGGGCGTGGAAATCGGCCTCGACGGTCGCGTCGTTCGCCTCCTGGATCGCGACGGCGTGTTGCGAGGACTTCCACGCGCTCACTTCGCTCGCGTGGCACTCGACACAGCTCGTCTCGGCGGTGTAGAGCGGCCCGTGCTCAACGGGCGCGACGGCCGAGCTCGACTTCGCGCTCTCCGGCTCTCTCCCGCAGGCGGCGAGCGAGCCGCAGGCGAGCAGCGTGAAGACGAGCAGCGCGCGCGTCCGCGGCTTCGAAGGTGCGTCGTTCACGGCGCGCGCCACTCTACTCGCGCGCGCCGCGACCGTCACACGCCGGCGATCATGCGCGGCAGCCGTTTCAAGCGCACCGGCTCGCCCAGGCCGAGCGGGAAGTCGCGCGGCATCGAGCGCGGATCGACCCACGTGCCGAACACGAGGTCCCACACCGCGAAGATCGGCGCGAAGTTCTTGTTGCGCGGCTCGACCGCGGCGTGGTGGATGCGGTGGTACTTCGGCGAGACGACCACGTAGCGCAGCGGACCGAGGTCGACGTCGACGTTGCCGTGCTCCCACAGCTGCACGAGCACGCCGATCGCGTACGCCGCGCCCGTCTCGAGCGGCGAGAGATGGAACACGAGCATCGGCACGGCCGCCTGCGGCACGTTGTAGAGCAGGCTGTGGAGGAAGCTCGTGCGGAACCCCGAGAACCACCACAGCTGATCGACCGAGTGGTGGAAGGCGTGCGTGCGCCACAAGGGCTCCCACACGTGCTGCGCGCGGTGCAGCCAGTACAGGACGAAGTCGACCACGATCAGCGCGAGCAGGATCTTGAGCCAGCCCGGCTGCGCGCGCAGCGCTTCGAGGCCCGCGAGCGCGGCGCCGGGCGCGAGGCGCACGAGCAGCGTGTCGATCCAGCTCGTGCACGCGCGGTTGATCAGGATCGCGAGCACGAAGCACGCGACGTCGAGACGCCAGTTCGCACGGCGGTTCACGGCGCGCGCGGGCCGGAGACGTTCCCAGACCTCGAAGGCGCCGATGAGGACGAAGAAGGCGATGATCTCGATGAGTTGTGGATGAATGAACATGGCGCTCTCCCTCCCAGGAGTTCCAGTTCAAGCTTCGGGGGGTCACGAGGCACGCTCGCGATGGACGAGGCCCGCGAAGGAGCCGCATCCGTCGACGCGCGTGCGTTGCGAAAGAACCGCAGACCTGAAGCTATACCGGGACGGCTGAACTGTCGATTCGGTGCGCCTCGCCGCACGACGCACCGCTCGCGAAGCGCGACGCCTACGCGGGATTCGGGCCGCGATTCGGCCGCAATCGCGCGCTATTTCGCGCGCGCTCCCGTGGACGTCAGATCCACGCGTCGGCCGGAGCCGTCTGCTCGCCGCCCGCCGCTCCGGTGTTCACGGTGCCCGCGAGCTCGACGATCAGCGCGCTGCATTCGCCCTGCGCCGAGGTCTTGTGCTCGACGCCGCGCGGCACGACGAAGAGCTCCCCGGCTCCCACGCGCACGTCGCGGTCGCGGAAATGGACCGTCATCGCGCCGCGCATCACCAGGAAGACCTCGTCGGTGTGCGCGTGGTCGTGCCAGACGAACTCCCCCTGGAACTTGACCAGCTTGAAGTCGGTGTCGTTCATGCGCGCGACGATGCGCGGCGACCAGTGCTCGCGGATAGCGGCGAGCTTCTCGTCCAGGTTCACGGCGTGCTGCATGGGGTTCCTCGCGGAAGGCCGATGGTACTGCGCGCGCGCCGCGCGCGGCGGTGGCGCGCGCGCGTCGACCGTGCGTTCAGCCCTCGGCGGCGAGCTTGCGGCGCGCCGCGTCGAGCTCCGCGCGCTCGGCGGGATCGAGCTTGGGGTACTCGAGGTGCAGGTCCTCGAGCGCCGACACGATCGCGTCCGAGATCACCCAGCGCGCGAGCCACTTGCGATCGGCGGGCACGACGAACCAGGGCGCGTGCTCCGCAGCCGTGCGCGCGATCGCGTCCTCGTAGGCCTGCATGTACTCCTTCCAGTACGCGCGCTCGTCGACGTCGCGCGCGGAGAACTTCCAGTTCTTCTCCGGCTCGTCGAGGCGCTCGAGGAAGCGCTTCTTCTGCTCTTCCTTCGAGACGTGCAGGAAGAACTTGAGGATGCGCGTGCCGCTGCGCGCGAGATGGCGCTCGAAGCCGGCGATGTCGTCGAGGCGCTCCTTCCAGACGTCCTTGGTGAGCAGCTCGGCGGGAATGCGCTGGCGCTGGAGCAGCTCGGGATGCACGCGCACGACGAGCACTTCCTCGTAGTAGCTGCGGTTGAAGACGCCGATGCGCCCGCGTTCGGGCAGGCGCCGCGCGCAACGCCACAGGAAGTCGTGATCGAGCTCCTCCTCCGACGGCACCTTGAAGGCCTGCACCTCGCAACCCTGCGGGTTGACGCCGCTCATCACGTGTTTAATGGCGCCGTCCTTGCCCGCCGCGTCGAGAGCCTGGAACACGATCAGCATCGACCAGCGATCCTGCGCGAAGAGCTTGTCCTGCAGCTCGCTGAGCCGCGCGCCGAGCTCCTCCATGCGCGTCGCCGCGCGCTCCTTGTTCGCCGACGCGGGCTGATCGTCCGCGCTGAAGTCCGCGAGGCGGAAATGCGCGCCGTCGTGGACGCGGTAGCGCTCGCTCAGCCGCTCGAGCTTGGCCATGGCGCCCGCCAGCGTAACGCCGGGCTCAGAACGAGAACGAGAATCCGATGTACGGGCCGTCGAGCGTCAGGTCGGCCTCGATCTGGTCGCTGCCGTCCTTGTATTCGACGTCGGCCTTCCAGCGCCGGTAGCCGACGACGAGTTCGCCGTGCGAGAAGACTCCCACGCTCGCCTGCAGGTCGAGATCGAGGAAGGTCACGTCGTCGTCGTTGATCTTCAGCTGCATGCCCGTGGCGAGGAGCGACACGTCGACCGGCCCCAGGCCGACGCCCGCGCGCGCCGCCACGACCGGGATCGGCGCGGTCTCGTCCGTGTCGATCGAGTTGCCCGTGCCCGACTCGGTGATGTCGCCCTTGATGTGCAACGCTTCGATGCCCAGGCCGAGGCCGAGCTCGAAGGCATCCGTCGGGAGCACGTCGAAGGTCACGACGGCCTGGCCGTGCGTCAGCTTCACATCCGTCGCCACGTTCGCTCCGGCGGCGATGATGACGCCGTCGTTCTCGAGCTGCGCCGTCGTCGTGCCGTCCCCCGAGAGGTCCGCTTGCGCGAAGGAGAAGGTCAGGTGCGGCGAGCCCCACTTCAGGTCGACGCGCGCGCCGAAGTCGCTCTCGCGATCGGTGATGCCGAGGTCGGAGAAGTCGTTGCTCGCCGACACCGCGCCGCTCGACGCGGCGAAGTCGCCGCTCAGCTTCGTGAAGGCGAGCTCGGGCGTGGCGCGGATCTGCGGCGCCGAGCAGGCGGCCATGGAACCGAGGGGGAGCAGGACGAGGAACGCGAAGGAGCTGCGTGTGGACATGTGGCGGAGCCTAGCGGGGTGGGTCGTGTGCGTCTCGTCCCCATATATCGGTACGCACTCCGGTTCAGGTTCACCCCCGCGGCCCGCGCGACGTATCCTCCCGCGACACGCGTGCGAAACGACTACGACGTCCTGATCCTCGGCGCCGGACCCGCGGGGTTGCGAGCGGCGGTCGAGGCCGCGCGCCTGGGGCGCCGCGTGTGCATCGTCGAACGGGAACGAGAGCTCGGCGGCGCGGGGCTGATCACGGGCACGATCCCGTCGAAGACGCTGCGCGAGACGGCGCTCTACTACTCGGGCTTCCTGCAGCGCGGCCTGTACGGCGTGAACTTCTCGATGGCGCGCGAGCGCATCGAGGTCGAGCGCTTGATGGTGCGCAAGGAGCAGGTGCTGAGCTCCGAGAGCGAGATGCTGCGGCGCGAGCTCTCCGGCCTCGCGATCCAGGTGCGGCACGGCAGCGGGCGCTTCGTCGATGCTCACACGCTCGAAATCACCTGCTCCGACGGCTCGCGCGAGCGCGTCAGCGCCTCGATCGTCGTCATCGCGACCGGCAGCACGCCGCGACATCCGAGCGGGTTTCCGTTCGACGATCCCGACGTCGTCGACTCGGACAACATCCTCAAGCTCGATCGCATCCCCGACTCGCTCACGGTCGTCGGCGGCGGCGTCATCGGCTGCGAGTACGCGTCGATCTTCGCCGCGCTCGGCGTGAGCGTCACGCTGCTCGAAGGCAAGAGCGAGATCCTCGGCTTCCTCGACGACGAGATCACGCGCCTCCTGCGCGAACGCATGGAGCGCCTGGGCGTGCGCTTCGTGTTCGAGGACGCGGTGGAGCGCGTGATCGACGAGCCCGGCCCCGGCGTCGGCGTCGTGACGCGCAAGGGCTTGAAGTTCCGCGCGGGCAAGCTGCTCGTCGCCGCGGGACGCGAAGGCAACGTCACCGGTCTGGGTCTCGAGGAGATCGGCGTCGTGATCGACGCGAAGAAGCGCCTCGTCGTCGATGACCGTTTCCGCACGAACGTGCATCACATCCTCGCGGTCGGCGACGTGCTCGGCTTCCCCGGACTCGCTTCGACGGGCATGGAGCAGGGGCGCCTCGCGATCCGTTGCGCGCTCGGCTTGTGCGACAACGCGCAGCTCGAGCAGGTGCTGCCCTACGGCCTCTACACGATCCCCGAGGTCGGCACGATGGGCCTGACGGAGGACGAGGCGAAGGAGAAGCAGCTCGACTTCGCCGTCGGGCGCGCGTGGTACCGCGAGAACGCGCGCGGACAGATCGTCGGCGACGTGTCGGGCCTCTTGAAGCTCGTCTTCGAACGCCAGACGAAGAAGCTGCTCGGCGTGCACATCGTCGGCGAGAAGGCGACCGAGCTCGTGCACCTGGGCCAGGCGGTGATGGAGCTCGGCGGGACGATCGACTACTTCGCGCGCGTCGTGCTCAACTTCCCGACGCTCTCGGTGCTCTACAAGCGCGCGGCGTACGACGGTCTGAGCCGCATCTGAGCGCATCGCGAGCTCGCGCCGGACGCGCGAGCAGCGCGCGCGGACGCCGCGTCAACCGTCGCGCACCGGGTGGACGCGACGTCGAGCACTGCGGACGCGCGGTCATTCGATGTCCGCGCTCGCGTGCGCTCGCCGGCGCGTCCGGCGCCGAGCGCGACTCCGAGACACGCAGCGCGCCATCGAACCCACCTAACGACTCGAGTACCTCGATTCGTGCAGCGCTCACTCTCGAACGGGCGGAGAATTGCGAGCGGTCGACTCTTCCGGTCCGCGGCCCTCGCGCACGCGATCGGCCTCGACGGACGATCCGAATCGAACCTCTCGCAGCGCCTGGCCGAGCTCGTAAAGCTGCTTGAGATCCCTGAGCCGTTGCTCGACTTGTTCCGCCGTCGGCGGCGGCGACCGGTCCTCAGCCATCGGCGCCCCCCTCGACTGGCCTGGACAGATGATCGATGTCGGCCAGATCTTGCGGTCGGCCCGCCAGCCGCTTCATCGACATGAGTCCTTCGCGCGAGACGACCCACAACGACCGGTCAAGCCAGGCGAACCGTTGACGAGAGTTCCAGGCGTCGAGAGTGGAGGGGCCGACGATCAGCAGTTCGAGAGTGAGAACATCCGCGCCCTCGGCCTTCGCGACCCGATGCACTTCGCGCTCCCGCGAGGTCCCCGCCCCGAAAACAAGGCGTCCTCCTTCGAGCGAGAATCCGCAAGCTCGGACAGCGGTGCGCACCGATTCCAGATCCGAGGGAAGAACCAGCACGTCGATGTCCTTCGTGAATCGCGGGTGGCCGTGGATGGCCACGGCCACGCCACCGCAGACACAGTAGTCCACCGCGGCCGCATCCAGGGCGGCGGCGAGCGCGAGCAGCTCGTCGACGAGGTTCATCGAACGCCCTGACCACGGCCACTTCGCTGGCGAACCTTCGAGCGAGTCTTGTCGCAGATGAGACGCGCACCGCACGCGAGGCGAGCGGGCATGGCCGCATGAGAGTATCAGGCGATGCACGGGTTCGGTCTCGGCTCCGGCGCATCGATCGCCCTGGGCACGAGTCTGCGCAGGCCTCCGGCTCGCTTCAGCACCCGCTCGACTTCCAGCGCGGAACGCGCGCTCAACTCCCGTCGAACGGCGAGCCCTTCCCGAGCGACTCCCTGCCCATCGGCATCTCGAATCGCTCGCGCGTGCGCGTGTAGCCCAATCCGCCCATGCGCCCGATCGCGGCGAGCACGTCCGGGTCGATGTGCAGGCGCGCATCGACGATCGAATCGTCGAGGTGCACGTGCACGACGCGTCCGATGACGACGTTTCCGCCGAGCGCGCGGCCGGGATTCGTGCGCACGATCTGCAGCGTCTCGCACTCGAACGCCCACGGCGCGCGCGCGACGCGCGGCGGCCGCACGCGCGTGCTCGGCGCGCTCGCGAGGCGCGCGAGCTCGAACTCGCTCTCGCCGTACGGCAGCGGCTCGGCGGCGATCGCGACCTCGCGCGCATAGGCTTCGGTCGACGCGTTGACGACGAACTGGCCCGTCCCGCCCTCGTTCACCGGCTTGCAGTTGCGCAGCGTGTCCTTCTCGCTGCCGTCGGGCTTGTTCGCCGGGCAGAAGAGCACGGTCATCGGATCCGAACCGATGCCGTTGAAGAACGAGAACGGCGCGAGGTTCGCGCGGCCGTCGGGCGAGATCGTCGAGACGAACGCGATCGGACGCGGGACGATGCAGCCGATGAGCAGCTTGTAGCGCTCGCGCGGCGCGAGCGAGTCGGGGTCGAGCTCCATCCGCGCATCGTAGCGGCCCGGCGCGCCCGCGATCGCGCTGTGACTGGCGGGTCCACGCGCGACTACTCGGGTCGAGCCCGATCGCGGGCCGTGGAAGCGTGAACTCGTTCGCCGTCCTCGTCGTCGCGCTCGTACAAGCGTTCGCGGGTGCGCTGACGGCCCGATTCGGATCCTTCGGCTGCGCCGCGTCGAGGACGCCGACGGGCGTGAGCTCATCCATCTCGCACAGCACCGCGACACCGCGCGGTGCAGCGGCACCTGAATTGCGATCTGCGGGCCGGGCGCGTCTCGCCGGCAGACGCGGAGAGCCGCCCGCGCATCGGCGCCCGTCCTTTCTGCAATCTGCAACCAGGGAAACCACGTGAACAAGAAGTCCAAGAACGCGAAGTCCACTACGCCCGGCGCCATCGAGCTGCTGAAGAAGGACCACGCCACCGTCAAGGAGCTGCTCTCCCAACTCGAGAAGACGACCTCGAGGAGCGCGCAGAAACGTGCGCAGCTCCTCGCCAAGATCGCGCACGAGATCTTCGTGCACACGACGATCGAGGAAGAGATCTTCTATCCCGCCTACCACGCCGCGGCGAAGTCCCAGCAGGACTCGAAGCTCTTCTTCGAAGCGACCGAGGAGCACGGGCTCGTCGACGGCGTCATCGCCGCACTCCATGACGAGGATCCCTCGAGCGAGGTCTACGGCGCGAAGTGCAAGGTGCTGAAAGACCTCGTCGAGCACCATGCCGAAGAGGAAGAGGACGAAATGTTCCCGCGCGCCAACAAGCTCCTCGGCAAGCCGCGCTTGCTCGAGCTCGGGCAAGAGCTGCAGGCGCGCAAGCTCGCTCTCGCCGCGCGCGAGCCCGCGACGAGAAGTTCCGCGCGCTCGAACGGGGCGAGTGCCGCGACCCGTGCGCCCGAGCGGGTGGCCGCGGCCGGACGCTGAGCTCGCGAGGTGGCGGCATGGAAGCTTCACGCATCCACGCCGCCCTCTCCGAAATGCGGACTCCGCTCAGCGCGACGAGGGAGCGAGCTCGCGCTTCTTCGGCGCCGCGGCCGGCTTCGACGCCTTGCCGTTCTTCGCTTCACCGCCCTTGGTCGGCGCGGGAGCGGCGAGGTTGCGCTGCGAATGCTCGTGCACGACCTGCGCGACGCACGCCGTCAGCTTCTTGCCCGTCGGCACGTGCAGGAACTCGTTGGGTCCGTGCGCGTTCGAGTGCGGGCCGAGCACGCCGGTGATCAGGAACTGCGCCCTGGGGAACTTCTTGCCGAGCATGCCCATGAACGGGATCGAGCCGCCTTCGCCCATGTAGCACGCGCCCTTGCCGAAGTACGTCTTCGAGGCGCTGTCGACGCTCTTCTCGAGCCACGACGCGAGCTCGGGCGCATTCCAGCCGGCCGCACCCTTCTCGGCGTTGAACGTGACCTTGGCGCCGTACGGCGGCTTCTTCTCGAGCGTCTCCTTGAGCTTCGCCGAAGCCTTCGCCGCGTCGCAGGTCGGCGGCACGCGCACGCTCAACTTGAACGTGGTCTTCGGACGCAGCACGTTGCCCGCGTTCGACAGCGCGGGGATGCCGTCGACGCCGGTGATCGAGAGCGTCGGCTTCCACGTGCGATTCAGGATCTTCTCGACGTTGTCCTTGCCCATCGGCTTCAGGCCGTCGAGCAGCGGGAACTTCGACCACACGTCGTTCTTGAGCACCTTGGCCGTGCCCTTCGCCTGCTCCATGCGCTGCGCCGGGATCTTGACGTGCAGATCCTTGAGCAGGATCTCGCCCGTGTCCTCGTTCTCGAGGCGCGAGAGCAACGAGCGCAGGATGCGGAAGCTCGAGGGGATGATGCCGCTCGCGTCGCCCGAGTGGACGCCTTCGCGCAGCACTTCGACCGTCAGATCGCCGGCGATCAGGCCGCGCAGCGAGGTCGTGCTCCACAGCTGATCGTAGTTGCCGCAGCCCGAGTCGAGGCACACGACGAGCGAAACGTCGCCGATGCGCTTCTCGAGGTGATCGATGTAGGCGGGCAGGTCGTAGCTGCCGCTCTCCTCGCAGGCTTCGATGAGCACGACACAGCGGGCGTGGTCGAGCTTGTGCTTCTTCAACGCTTCGAGCGCCGTCAACGACGCGAATGCGGCGTATCCGTCATCCGCTCCCCCGCGACCGTACAGCCGGTCGCCGCGCATCACGGGAGTCCACGGATCGAGGCCCGCTTCCCAACCGGTGAACTCGGGCTGCTTGTCGAGGTGGCCGTAGAGCAGCACCGTCTCGCTCGACGCGATCGTGCCGGGGATCTCCATGTAGATCAGCGGCGTGCGATTCGGCAGGCGCACGACCTCGACCTTGAGACCCTGGATCTCGCGCTTCTTGCACCAGCCTTCGACGAGCGCGACGGCGCGATCCATGTGGCCGTTCTTGACCCAGTTGGGATCGAAGAAGGGCGACTTGTTCGGGATCTTGATGTAGTCGGTGATCGTCGGGACGATCGACGTGTTCCAGGTGCGGTCGACGAATTCGTAGAGCTGCTTGCTGTCCATGGATGGCCTCGGCGCGGCGTGCGGGTTGGATGTCGAGCGCGCCAGCATAGCGTCGCGCGCGTGCGAGACGAGTGCGCGCGGACGCTCGTTTCGCGGCCGGAAAACGAGCGCCGCCGGCGCGCGTGCTCCGGCTGCGGTGTTCGGACCCGCGCGCGGGTCAGGGGGCTGCGACCCAGTGCGCAGACGAGCTCGAGCGCTCGCGGCGGCGCAGCCAGCGGCGGACGAGCCAGACCATCGCGAGCGCGACGACGATCAGCGCCAGGACGGGCGCGACGATCGCCGCGACAGCGACGGCGGTCGAGCCGATGAGCTCACCCGTCGCGACGATCGGGTTGGCGAGACCCAAGGTCGTGATCCCCGACACGGCGCGAGTCGCGACGGTCGCGATCTGCACCAGACCCGCCACGCCGCCGCCGAGCATCGCCGCGAGCGACCAGCGCAGCCACGGATCGATGTCGGTGATGAACGCGGTCGAGAGCAGAGCTCCCGCGACCGCCGCCGACGGCGTGGCGACGATGTCGAGGAAGTGGTCGACGCCGGGGATGTAGTACCCCCCGATCTCGAAGGCCGTCGCCGCGCTGAACGCGATCAGTGCCGGCGTCGAGCCGATCCAGGCGAAGGAAGGCGCGACGTGGATCGCCCCGGCGTGGAGGCCGATCGAGACGACGAGCATCGGGACGAAGACGCGAAAGCCGCACGCGGCGGAAAGGCCGAGTCCGGCGATCAGGCCGAGCAGGATCTGAGCGAGCTCTTGGGTCGAGTGCATCGTGAACCTCGCACGCACGGCTTCCGGCCGCGCAGGCGGCCGCGCTACGCCGGCGCGCAGGAGATGTTTCAACCGAAGTCGGCGTTCAGCGCAACTCGACCTCGAAATCCTGGCGCAGGCCGCCCGGCGAAACCTCGATCTCGAGCGGCGGGCCGCATCGAATCCTGTCCAGGGCGGGGAACTCGATCCGGTAGCGCCCGGCGGAGGTGACCGAGTATTGAGCGCCGGCCGTGTCGAGCTCCGGGTCGTGTCCGCGGGCCGCGTTGGGTCGCGGCTGAACTCCTTCGCACATTCCGGATGTCGGTGCCACAGGCACGACGCGCACCGCTGTCCAGAAATCGCTCGGGAGCGGCACCGCCGTCTGGCCTTGCATCGCGCGCAGATCGATGGAGATCAAGCGCTCGCGCTCGAGTCGCAGCTCGCATTCGACCGGCTCGCTGCCCACGTCGAGCTCGCGCGCGATGGTCACATAACCAGTCGGATCGGCTGCGATCCTGATCCTTCCCGGTGCGCAACGAAAGCGATAGCAGCCGTCCTCTCGTCGCGCATGCACCTCCGACCACGACGTCACGCGACGCGAGCTCGCGGGGCGGTAGAGGAGCTCGTCGTCGAGCAGCGCTCGACCATCCGCCGCGTCGAGCACCTTCACGGTCACCGTCGTCAGGCCGTCGAGCGCGAGCTCCACATCCGTGACCGCGCCGCCCACAACGCTGACGCGCCGCGCGACAGCCGAGGGCACGAGCGTGACGAGGTAGTCTCCCGGAGCGAGGTGCTCGCAATCCTTGGTGAACGCGCCGGCGACCGTCGCTTCGAAGCGCGCGACGTACTCCTCGATATTCTTCGTCTGGATCCCGTCCGCACGCTCGATCTCGACACGCATCCGGCCGTCGACTCGCGGTCCATCGACCGCGGGAACCACCGTGACCCGCAAGGTGCCCGAGGAACGGCGCATCTCCGCCGATTCGAGATCGAGCGTCACGTCGCGACGCTCGCCCGCGACGAGCGTCGTCTCGACCGCGCCGAGACGCGGACCGATGAACGTCGCTGCCGGGAACGGCGCCACGACGAATACCGCGCGTCCAGGTCGAAGTCCACGCAGGTCGTAGCGCACGCCGTCGGCGATGCGTCGCTCGAGGAGCGGCTCGAGATCCATCGACGATCCGCTGTCGATGTCGGCGTACACGCGAAACACCGGGGCGACGGCGTCCTCCGGCAGATGCGTCACGAGCACGCTCGCCTCCGCGCCAGGCGACAGCGCGACCGTGAGCTCGCCTTCCGTTCCCGTGAAAGCGAAGCGCGTCCACGCACGTTCGGGGGCGCGCACCCAGCCGATGCGCGTCCGGTCGGTGGGCGGAAGCGCGATCGGCGACTTCAGCGGCCGGTCGTCCGCTCCAGAAAGCAGCGCCAGCGCGGGCACGGCTGAGGCGAGCGAAACGCTCGTGCGCTGCGGCGCGATGACGAGCTGCACGTCCTCGAGCTCCGCTAGCGTCACGGCATCGATCACGTGCAAGCGCACACCACTCGCGACCACGGCGTGCACGATGTGGCCCTGAGCCTCGCGCGCCGGGATCACCTCCTCCGCGACTCGAGCGATCTGCGCCAGCTCACCGCGCCCGCAGATCAGCGTCGCGGGCCGCAGCACCGCCGCCAGAGGAACATCGAGCGTCCACTGATCGTCGACGATCGTCGAGCCGGCCTCGTTGCGGGTGCCGTCGGGAAGCGAGAGCTCCCACGTCAACGTGCCGATTGGACACGGCAGTGGCCGGCCACGATCGTCGGTGATGCTCACGCTGCCTCGCAGCGCGATTCGCGTGGGCAGGATCTCGACTGCGGCCTCACGCTCGCTTGCGCCCGCGAGAGATGCCGGCGCGTTCGATGTCAGCGGCGGCTCATCTACGCGGTCGTCCACCGGCTCCGGCACGCGCGAAGCACGCTCACGCGTCGTGGCCGTGTGCTGCCGGAACGCAAGCCACGCGAGCAGCATGGCGAGAGCGATGGCGAGCAGGAGCAGGCGTCTGGACATCGTGCGGGAACTCACAGTCGGGTTTCGAGTCGCGCGCGCAGGAGTAGCGACGTCGGATCGTCCCTCGGCGCCATCACCCGCATGCACGCCGGCCGGGGAACGTCGGTCGACGAGCGGCGGAGCTCCGTCATGCTCTCATTCGCACGGACTTCCGCAACGCTTCGAGTTCCGAACCCGCCGAGCGGAATCGACCAGCGCGCGTCGCGCAGCTCAACCCGCCGGCGTCTCGAGCTCGCGGCACAGGCGCGCGAAGGTCTCGAGCTCGATCTCGACGTGCGAGTCCTGCGCGTCGCCGCGAGCGCAGCGCTCGAGGCGCGCGGCCTGCTCGGTGAGCTGCGGGAAGCCGTAGCTGCCCGCGCTGCCCTTCAATTGGTGCGCGAGGAACGCCAGACGCTCGAAATCGTTCGTCTCGACGGCCTCGGTCATCTGCGTGAGATCGCGCGAGAGGTCGGCGACGAAGAGGCGCACGAGCTCGAGCATCTCCGGATCGTTCTCCGGTTCCGGCTCGCGCGCGACGGGTTGCGCTTCGACCTTCGCCGGCGCAACCGGCGGCGTCTCGCGCGCGGGCGCGGAACGAAAAGCGAACGGTTCGATGTCGTTCGACGACGCCTTCACCAGCGTGCGGAACGTCGTCTGGATCATCGACGAGCGATCCGCGGCCGCGACCGTCGGCGAGGTCGAGCGCTGCACCTTGCTCGCCCAGCGCGCGACCGCCGAGAGGAAGCGGTACTTGTCGATCGGCTTCGTGCAGTAGTCGTCGCAACCGGCGTCGATGCAGCGCGTGCGCTCGTGCACCATCGCGTTGGCCGTGAGCGCGACGATCGGGAGCTTGTATCCGGCCGCGCGCAGACGCGCGGTCGCGTCGTAGCCGTTCAAGCGCGGCATCTGCATGTCCATGATCACGACGTGGTACGGACGGCCGTCGGCCTGCGCGGCGAGCGCGCGCTCCACCGCCTGGTGTCCGTCGCCCGCGACGTCGACCTCGGCGCCGGCCTTGCGCAGGAAGTGCACGAGCAGGCGCTGGTTGTCGATGCCGTCCTCGGCCAGCAGCACCGGACAATCGAGGTGCACGCCGCCGTGGCGGATGCGCTCGGCGTCGCGGCCCTCGCGCAGGCCGAGCACGTTCTCCGCCGAGAGCAGCTTCACGCCCTTGGTCGGCCCGGTGTCGACGCGGAAGGTGAACGTGCTGCCCTCGCCCGGAACGCTGTTCACGCTGATCTTGCCGCCCATCATCTCGACCAGCGTCTTGCAGATCGAGAGGCCCAGTCCCGTGCCGCCGAACCGGCGCGAGGTCGAGCTCTCGGCCTGCGTGAACGGCCGGAAGAGGCACTCGATCTGTGCCGGATCCATGCCGATGCCCGTGTCGGTCACGGCGAAGACCAGGCCCGCGCTGCCGCTCGCGTCCTCGCGCACGTCGAAGCCGACACGCAGCACGATGCCGCCGGTCTCGGTGAACTTGATCGCATTGCCGAGCAGGTTGATGAGCACCTGCTTCAAGCGCATGGGGTCGGTGTGGATCGTCTCGGGCAGCGCTTCGGGCAAGTCGAGCTTGAAGGAGAGTCCCTTCGCCGTCGCGCGCACCTCCATCGCGTCCTGCACGTCGAACAGGATCTGCGCCGGCGAGCATTCGATGCGCTCGAGCTGCAGCTTGCCCGCTTCGATCTTCGAGATGTCGAGGATGTCGTTGAGCAGCTGCAGCAGGTACTCGCCGCTGCGACGCACGGTCGCGACGGCGTCGCGGCGCTCGTCGAGCGAGAGGTCGTCGTCGTCGAGGCGCTCCGCGTAGCCGAGGATCGAGGTCATCGGCGTGCGGATCTCGTGGCTCATGTTGGCCAGGAACTCGCTCTTCGTGCGGTTCGCCGCATCCGCCGAGCGGCGCGCGAGCCGCAACTTGTGCTCGGCGGTCTGGCGCTCGCGGATCTCGCCCGCGAGCTCGTCGTTCTTGCGCGAGAGCTCCTCGGTGCGCTCGCGCACGCGCTCCTCGAGCGACGCGCGCGTCTGGTCGAGCTGGCGCACTGCGGCTTCGCGCTCGCGGAAGCTGTGGAAGAGCTGCACGAGCAGGAGCAGCGCGTAGCCGTAGAGCAGCCAGCGGTGCCGGTCGCTCTGCGCCTGGCGCTCGCGCACGAACGCGTCGCAGGCTTCCGCGACCGCGCGGCTGCCCGTGCGCAGGCTGGAGCTGGTCAGCGTCGCGAGCAGCTCGGCGCGCCGCGCGTCCACGTCCGCGAGCTCCTCGAGCGCCTGGCGCAGCGCCAGGTTCGGCCTGCGCGCCTCGTCGTCGTCGCCGCGCTCGCCGAGCAGCGACGCGACCACGGGCTGGAGCTGGTCAGCGTCGCGAGCAGCTCGGCGCGCCGCGCGTCCTCGTCCGCGAGCTCCTCGAGCGCCTGGCGCAGCGCCAGGTTCGGCCTGCGCGCTTCGTCGTCGTCGCCGCGCTCGCCGAGCAGCGACGCGACCACGCGCTCGCGTTCCTCGGCGGAGAGCTGCGCCTCGACGCTGCTCACGAGGGTCGCGTCCGCGCTCGAGAGACGGCCGTCGCCGCGCGCGTGCTTGGGCGGCCGCGCGGCGGCGAGCACGGCGCGACGCGTCTGGTCGAGGTGCAACTGCACGTCGCGCAGCTCCTGCGCCGCGCGCCGTTTCTCGGCCACGGTCGCCACGTAGTCCGTCGCGGCGACCTCGACGGCCGGATCGCCGGACACGAGCGACCACGCCGGCCGCGCGCGCAGCGCGGAGAAGGCCTGATCGACGCGTTCGAGGCTCGCGAGCGCGTCGACCGGCTGCGCGCGCTCGGTCTGCGTCCGGCGCCACAACGCCGCGTCCCACTCGACCTCGAGATCCTGCACTTCGCTCAGCGCACCGCGCAGCGCGTCGACGCGCGCGCCGTCGACCGGTTGCGACACGACGCACAGCCAGACGAGCAGCGCCAGCGCGACGAAGCCCAGCGCGAAGCGACCGATCCGCGTGAGCTTCATCCCCGGCGTCCGCGTCCGGGGACGCGGCGTCCGATGCTCGCCCTCACGCGCACCGGTGTGCGCGCGTCACGGCGGACGAACCAGGTCGCGAGTCGAGCCCAGAGCGTGGCGATCGTCTGCATCGTGAGTCCTCGGTTGGCGTGGGGGCGGAAGGAGCGGATTTCAGGCCGAATCCGCGCGGCGCAGCGGCACCTCGCTGAGCCAGACGGTGTTTCGTCCGGCCGCCTTCGCGGCGTAGACGGCCTGGTCGGCGGACTTGAGCAGGGCGTCGACGTCGCTCATCGACCGATCGCGCTCGGCGACGCCCAGGCTGACGGTGATGTGGCCCTGGAAGCCCTCGGCGGCGATCTCGCTCGCTTCGACGGCGCGGCGCAGGCGGTGCGCGCACATCCACGCGCCTTGGGCGTCGCTGTTCACGTTGATGATCAGGAATTCCTCGCCGCCCAGACGGCACACGACGTCGCCGCGGCGCGTGAACGCGCGCAGCGTGGCCGCGGTCGCCTTGAGCACCTGGTCGCCGACGTCGTGTCCGTAGTTGTCGTTGATCGGCTTGAAGTGGTCGATGTCGACCATGACCACGGAGAGCGGCCGGTCGTAGCGCGCCGCGATCTCCCACTCCTGCTCGAGGCGCGTGATCGCGTAGCGACGGTTGGGCAGCTCCGTCAGGACGTCGGTGTGCGCCGCCGCGCGCAACTTGCGCGAGAGCAGGCCGAGCTCCGAGACCTGGTGCTCGCGCAGCGCCTTGTCGGTCTGGATCTGTGCCTGGAGATCGACGAGGCGCTGCGCCGCCTGGACGCGAGCGAGCAGGATGCGCGGGTTGAAGGGCTTGGTGATGTAGTCGTCCGCCCCGGCGTCGAACGCGTCGACGATGCGGTCCTCGTCCTCGCGCGCGGTGAGCAGCAGGATGTAGGTGCGACGCGACGATTCGAGCCGGCGCAGGGTCGCGCAGAGCTCGATGCCCGTCATGCCCGGCATCATCCAGTCGGTGATCACGATGTGCGGCGTGCGCGCGGCGACGATCTCCAGCGCCGCGGCCCCGTTGTTCGCCGTCAGCACCT
>JBGATX010000074.1:0-25505 GCA_044228975.1 Planctomycetota bacterium
CGGCTCGCTCAGGAGAGCGACTGCGACTCTGGCGGCTCATTTTCCGGCGCGATCGAGCCGGAAGTGTTCGACTCCGGCGGCGCGAACGCCGATCGCAACGCGGTGATCGCGGGCGCGAGCCGACCGTAACCCGTCTCGTCGACGATCGCCTCTGCACGATCGAGGCAGCGCATGAGCTCGTCTCGCTTGCCGAGCGCCTTCGACGTCTGCGCGAGTGCGAGCCATGCGTCGGCCTCGCGTAGCTTGAGATTGCGTCTCGTGGCAACGTCGAGGGCCTCGCGCGCGCTCTCGTCTGCCTCGCTCGGCCTCGCAACAGCGAGATGAACGCCGGAGAGCGAGAGCTTCGCGAGACACAGTCCGTCGTGGTCAAGGACACGCGCGAACTCCGCGGCCGCCTCTTCCAGAACCGAGCGGGCTTCGTCGAAGCGCTGCCGCGCAGCGAACAGGCGTCCTTGGAGCAAGTCGAGTCGCGGCTCGAGCTGGTCGAGCGGATGATCGAGCTCGAATGTGCGACGCCAAGCGCGCGCGAGGCGCGGGTTCGAGGACGCCCACTCGGGCGCATCACTCATGCGGTCATCCGCGGGTTCGCTCACGCGAACACCTGCGGGCGCTGATCCCCGTCAGTTTCGGCTCGCAAGCGTTCGGCGCGTCCGCGCAGATCGTGGAGAAGCGCCGCCGCGGCATCGTGAGCGCCCGCGTTGATCAACGCATCGATCGCGAGGATCGGGATCGACTCGAGACGGTCTCCGTGTTCGGAGCCCGTCAGGCCCGCGACGCCGGCTGACAGTTCGACCTCCTTGAGCTTTTGCTCGAACTGGGTGCGGGCCGACGAATCACCTCTAAGCACCGCTGAGGCATACGTCGGGAGCCAGTTGATCCGCTTGCCGTTTCCAACACGCGCCGCGACGCTGAAGATCCACACCGCAGTTCCCATGTATTTCAATGCCTCGTCGATCTTTCCAGCGGCGAGGAGCGCGGTCGCGGTTCGAACATCAAGAGCAGAACTTCCGGCGTACTTTCGAGCCTCCAACCATGCGAACGAAGCGTCAGCCATGAACCCCGATGTTTCGAGTAACAACGCCTCCTCCGCATACAACGCTCCGTCGGATTCGTGCGCCGCGTTCGCGCCATCGGGCAATGCAAGCGCCCCGAGTTCATACAGCGACTGCAATCGACGCGCGGGGATCCAATGCGCGGGCTCGAGCGCAACTCGAGCTTCGTACAGAGATCGCGCGCCCCCGATGTCGCCGGCGTCACGCAGGTGAAGGACGGCGGTCAGCAACGCCGCCATCCCGACTTCGCCCCGCTGGGCGACAAGCGGAGAGTCGAGGATCCAGTGCGCAACTCGAGTCTGCGTTTCGACCCAGGCGGCCGAGGCACGGGCACGCAACCGGGAGCGCAATGCGGCGCGCAACACCGGGTGCAGCTCGATCGTGTCGGTCGCTGCGTCGTGGGTGAGCCAGCCTGCGCTCAAGGCGGCGGGGATCTCGCGCACACGCAGCCCTTCGATTCGCTCCTGCGTCCACGGAGCCACCACGTCACGCTGAGCGAGCTCCGCGAGCTGCTTCATCGAGACCGGACCACGGAATAGCGCGAGGAGCCCGCTCAGGTGATCGAGGTTCCAGCCCTGGAAGACGAACTCTTCTCCGAGCCCGAAACGCGCCGCGTAGTCGGGCCAACACGCGGCGAGCGCCCGTTCCAGTCGGACGTGGACGTCCCAGGGTTTCGCATCCTCAAGCTCCGGGGCGATCGCGACGAGCAGCGCAGTGTCGGCACCGACGGCCGTGCGAACGTCGCGCACGCTTTCCGGCGCGAAACGGTGCGCATGCGTGAGGACGAGCGACAACGCGTCGGCCTCTCGGAGCGCGCCTAGCACTATTTTCTGAGCGGCGAGGTTCTCGACCACCCTCACGACGAACAGCGGCACCGACGGCTCCGTGTAACGCGCGCTGAGAATGATCATCCCCTTCTTCAACGCAGCGAGGCGTTCGATCAGACTCAGGAAGCTTGGATGATCGATGCCACGGCCCGGTTCGACGTCGAGAACCACCAGCCAGCGAAGCGTCGTGAGATGCGTGAACAGCTCGTCCTGTGTGGAGCTTTCGATTCCGAGCGCATGCGTCGCGGATTCCACGAATGCTTGGACGCTCGGCTCTTCGAACGTCCATGCGAATACGAAATCTGCCTCCCGCCAACCATCCCCCTCTAAGCGACGGAGCCATTCGCGTAGCAGCGCCGTCTTGCCGGAGCCGCCAGGGCCCAGCAACGCGACCACTCGTTGTTGATTCTCGTTCCATGCACGGTCGAGCTCGCCCAACTCGGCGTCGCGGCCATAGAACCGTTCGACGGGATCTGGCAGTCGCGACACGTCGACGACGAGGCGGGACGAGGCCGCAGTTCGCTCCGGCTCGTCGAACAGCGTCGCCGCGATCCGCTCCGTCAATTCCGCAAGCCATGGCTCCCTGCGATCCTCCGGCAAGCCTTGCAGGCTCGACAGCTGCAACGCATCGATGACGTTTCCGTCCGGAAATGGATCGGAGTGCCTCGGAGCGAGTCGCAAAGGCACCTCCGTCGGCAAGGCGAAGATCGGCGCCCCGTCACGCTTCGATCGCTCGAGGATCCGCGGCCAATCGACCGCCGAGGTCCACTCGCTGTGCCGAGCCTCTGCTGAGATGATCGTGACGAACGCCCCCGCACGCTCGATCAGTCGGGCTGTGTTCGCGAGCAGGCGCTCTCCTTCCATCTCGAAGGCTGGCGTCTCCGGCTCGACGCGCACGCCTCGGGCCCTGAGCGCTTGAGCGATGCGCGTCGCCCATTCCTCGTCGGCGAATGCGTACGAAAGAAAGACCTCCGGCTCCGGCCGCAGCACGTGACGTTCGCCGAGCAGCGTGCGCAGTTCGACGCGGCCGCGTTCGACCGCGAGCACGCGCGAGCCGCGCAGCGGGAGCTGGATGCGGCGAGGGCCCGGCACGGCGCGATCGACGCCGCGCAGCGGGAACGAACGTAGCTCGAGCACGATCGGATCCGTAGCGGGCACGTCGAGCGTCACGCCGCCCTCACGCGACTCCCCCACGACGAGCTCGAGCATCCCCGGGAAGAGGCGCGCGACGACCGGCACCTTCGGCAAGTCGTCCGGCACGACGTGCGCGATCCACGGCGAGAGCTCGCCTTCGCGATCACCTTCGCCCGAGAGCGAGCCGCGCAGGCGCGCGCGCGAGCCTTCGGCGAGCAGACGCGCGTCGTGGCGCGCGAGGATCTCGTTGGAGAAGCGCGGCAGCGCGCGCGCCGCCCAGCGTGCGAGTCCCTCGCGCGCGGGATCGCGCAGCGCGGCGATGGCCCGCTTCAGGAGCCCGTCGAT
The DNA here is from genome assembly GCA_044228975.1 of Planctomycetota bacterium. Taxonomy (GTDB): domain Bacteria; phylum Planctomycetota; class UBA1135; order UBA1135; genus JADJNY01. The sequence continues at coordinate 3,359 of JBGATX010000074.1, forward strand.
GAGCTCCCGACGATCGGGCAGCGCGCAGTGCTCGAGATACGCCACTTCCTCCTCGAGCCGCAGCTCGCGCGGCAAGTGCGCGTGCATCTCGACGACGAGAGCGCGCGCTGCTTCGTAGAGCGACGGATCGTCTCGCGCGAGCTCCGCACGCAGCTGCGAGGCCGCAGTCGCATCCAACACGAGGCCCGAGGGCCCGCGGTGCTCGACGATGTCGGAGAGCCACACGTCCGCTTCCAGTCCGGGGTCGCTGTCGGGCAGGAACTTCAGCCGCGCGGCGCGCACCAGCGCCGGCTCGACGCGCACGGCGCCCGCGACGAGCGCGGCGAGCCGGCGAGCGCGCGGATCGCGCCGCGAGAGTTCGTCCAGTGTCTGCGTCATCGAACCGGACCTCCGCGCGCGCGTCGCACCAGTCGCACGAGCTCCGCGACGGGCAGCGAGCGATCCCACTCGAGCGCCGGCAGGCGACGCAACCCCACCGGCCAGCGCTCGCGGCCGTACGGCACGAGCACGCGCAGAGTCGCGTTCGCCGCCCGCACGAAGTCGTGGAACTCGAGCCATTCGGCGACGCTTCCCGGAGCGCTGCCTTCGGGCGCGACGCCGATGCCGAGATCACTCGCCACGAGAACCAGAGTGCCGCTCGTCGGCGCGTGCGCCTCGCGATACGCGCGCCACGTGCGTCGCGAAGCCGCGCCGCTCGCGCGCAAGGGCATCGAATCGAAGCCGAGGACCGAGAGCACGGGCTCGTGCACGAGCAGGCGCACGCGCTGCTCGAGATCGGCGAGGTCCTCGTGGAAAGGCAGCATCGCCGCGCTGCGATCGAGCAGCAACTGAACACTCGGCGCGACGCGGGCCAGCGCGCGACGGGGGAGCTCGCTCAACGTCGCGCCGCTGGCGATACGTTCGACGGTGGCTTCGACATCCGGCTCACCGCCGCGCGGCCAGGTGCACAGCGCGCTCGAGACGACCGCACGCCAACGCGACGCGTCGAAGAGCGACGAAGTCGGTGGCGGGCCGCGCTCGCGATCGTGCGCGCTCGATTCCAGCGGCTCGATGTCGCGCAACTCCGCCGGGAGTTCACTCGGCGGCGCGGCGTGGTGCTCGTAGCGCGAGGTGAGCGGCCTTGCTCCGCGGGGAACGGCGGGATCGACGGCGGTCGAACGCGAGGCGCTCGGCGCGCGAACCTCGGACTCGCGCGCGCCGAGCGGCTTCGATGTCGAAGGCAGAGCCGCGCCTCGCGTCGTGAACACCTCGAGCGGGCCGAAGCCGAGCATGCGCGCGACCAGGACCTGCTCGTGCACCCCGCGCGGCGCGAGCGCGCGCACAGCGCGCAAGACGTCGCCGAGATCGCCTCCCGCCGATGCTTGCGGGACCTGCGGCGCAGGCCGCGCAGCGCGCCGTCGACGCCCGCGAGCGCTCATCTCGCCCGCTCCCGCTTGCCGCTCGTGCAGGCCGCGACGATCGCTTGCCATTCCGCTCCGTCGAGCGCGATGTTCAACGTGCGCGCCGCGCGCACGGCGTCGATCACCTCGGCCGGGCTGAGCGCGAGATCGACTTCGCGCTCGGCGTCGCCGTCCTTCGCGGCACGAGCTCTCTCGTCATCGAGGCGTTTCTTGCTCTCGGGGAAGCAGGCGAGCACCGCTTCGACGTGCGCCTGGGCCTGCGGACGCGTGAGCTCGGGGAAATGCGCCGCGACGATGTCGGTGAGCCGCGCGAGCCCCGCCGCGGGCAGCTCGATCGAGACGCAGCGCCGCAGGAAGGCGACGGGGAGCTCGCGCTCGCCGTTGGTGGTGATGATCACCAGCGGCGCGTGCTTGCGCTCGGCCTGCACGCGCGCGCCGGTCTCGTCGACCTGGAAACGCAGCGAGCCCAACGGCACGAGCAGGTTGTTCGGCACGTCGGGATCGGCCTTGTCGATCTCGTCGAGCAGCACGACCGCGCGCGCGGCGTCCGCCTTGCCGCCGACCTTGTGCGCCGGCGGCTTGATCTTGTCGCGCTTCTTCTCTGCGCCGCGGCGCTTGGCGCTCTGAGGCTGGAACGACCACCACAACACGCCCGGCTCGATGAAGGGCGTGTAGTCCTCGTCCAGTCGGCCGCCCCTGCGCTGCGCCTCGTGCAGCCGGCGCACGAGATCGACGCGCCAAAGGAGATCGCGCGCCTGCGTCCGCGAGGTGATCACCTCTTCGTAGTAGCGCCAGCCGAGCACATCCGCCGCATTGCGCGCCAAGGTCGACTTGCCCGCGCCGCTTCCACCGCGCACGAGCAACGGCCGGCCGGTCGCGAGCGCGACGTTGACCGCCAGTACGATCGACGGGTGGTAGACGTACACCGGCGCGCTGCGCTGGTCGCCCACGTCTTGAGGCTTGCCGGCGCCGCGCGCGAGCTTCGGGGGCTGAACGGTGAGCGGGGCGAACGGGCGCTCGCCCTCGACCGGCGGGGATGCGGTCTTCTTCATGGGGATCGTTCCTGGAGCAAGAGGCGCAACTTCGCCTTGTACTGAGCGACGTGATAGCCCTCGACCTGCGAGTCGAAGTCGGGATCGAGGTACGTCACGGCCGCCGCCGAGAGCTCGGCGGGGAGCGGTGGCGGATGGCCAGTGAGCAGGAAGAAGGTGACTCCGGGCAGGCGATCGCGCAGCCCGCGCAAGGTCCTCGCGTCGAGTCCGCGGGACGGCAGCGAGACGAACACGGGCTCGGGCAGGGCGGCCAGGTCGCGCAGCTCGCCGTCGAGCTCGTGCTCCTTGCACGGCAGCAGGTCGCACAGCGCCGCTCGCACGAGCACCAGCAGTTCCTCCAAGGTGCGCTCGCCGACGACGCCGTCGACGCTGGTGAAGTACCACAGCTTGCTCGGACGCCTCGCGCATGCGCGCACGAGGCACATGCGCGCCGTCTCCGACTTCGTCCCGCTCATGGCCAGCGCATGCTGGGATTTCATCGCGTCGGGAATGCGCGCGAACAGGCTGCCGTCGAGCCACGAAGCGCCGACGAATTCGATCAGGTCACGCACGCTCGTCATCGACGGCTCGGGCAACCAGCTGGCGAGCACCATGAAGGTCTCGTGGCCGCGTTGCAGGCCGGCTTCCAGCAAGGCGTAGGCGAGGCGCTTGGGCTTCTGCTCGTCCGGCAGCCAGACGTCGACATCGGCCCGCAGACGCGCGAGCTCCTGTTCAACGATCGGCGGCGGCGTGCTCTCGAGCAGTGACGCGACCAGCTTCGCCACCGCGTCGATGGGCGTCTCCTTGGGCACGGCGGCATCGAGACGCTGGACGATGGCCGCGATGCCGGCATCGGCGTCGATGCGCTCCCCTACCCACTGAATCTCTTCCAATTGCGCCGGAGCGAAGCGGCTCGCACCGACGCGGGCGCGATCGACTGGCGCCAGAAGGAAGGGCACGAGCTCGAACGACGGGTCGAACCTGCGGCGGTACGAGAGGATCGACGACTCGTACGCGACGAAGGTCGACTCGAGTGCGCTTTCGGACAGCAGCACCACCGCCGCATCGCACGCGCCGATCCACAGGTTGAGCGTGTGACGCCAACCGACGCCGAGTTTCAGCTCGTCGCGGTCGAGGAGGACGACCCAGCCCTTCGCTTTCAGCTCGTCGCGCAGTCGTCCGAGCACGGCCTCTTCTGCCGGAAGCTTGGCGCTGTGGCTGATGAAGACGCGGCGCGCTCTCATCGGAGATCCCAAGCCATCGAGGTCGGCGAGCGGTGCCGCAGCGCGTGACGCGTGCGTATCGCGGACCAGGTGCCAAGGCCTGGGCGCGCGCCATGTGCGCGCGCGTCCGCGCCCGCGGAAGGGATGGGCTGCATGCGAGACGGTCCTGACGCGCGGGGAACTGCGCGAGCGGCGCGGAATGATAACGGACGCGTGGCTCACCCGCCGCCGGGAGGAGCGCGGCTCCAAGCGCGTGGCCGGAGCCTTCTCGAAACTGGTGGCGCGCTCGGTCGTTCCGGCCGAGCGAGCATGACACCGTTCGCGCGCGAGCCTCGCTGCAGGGACACTCCGCAACGAATCCTTGAGGCACGGGCCGCGCGAAGGCAGTGTGGAGCGCGATGACGCTCGAACACCTGACCTGCGCTCCCTTCGCGTTCGGAGTCCGCGCTTGACCCGCCGCATCCCCTGGTCGCAGCTCGCGCGCGCGACGAAGACCGAGCTGCGCCGTCTGCAGGACGACACGCTCGCTCGCCGCATGCGCGAGGAGGTCTACCCCTTCTCCGCCTTCTACAAGCGCAGCCTCGATGCCCACGGCGTGCGCGGAGCGGATGTGCGCTGCGTCGCCGATCTCGCGCGGCTGCCGTTCACGACCAAGCAGGACCTGCTCGCGGCGCAGAGCGATACGAAGACGCGCCTCGATTTCGTGCTGCGGCCGTCGCCGGAAGCGATCCGCGAGCATTGGCCGCTGGGCAAGAAGCTCGGCCTGCTCTTCGGCGGGGCGGACGCGCGCGAGAAGCTGCGCTACGACTACACGCCGAACTTCGCGACGTTCACGTCAGGACGCTCGAGCGATCCGGTGGCCTTCTACTACACGCCCTACGACATCGAGCTGCTCGGCGAATGCGGCGCGCGACTGCTCGACGTGCACGCGATCCACGATCCCGCGTCGCGCATCCTCAACGTGTTCCCGTATGCGCCGCACCTCGCCTTCTGGCAGACGGTCTTCGGCGGCTTGCGCACCGGACGATTCATGCTCTCGACGGGCGGCGGCAAGGTCATGGGCAGCGCCGCGACGATCAAGTTCGCCGAGCGCATCCAGCCCACGGCGCTCATCGGCATCCCCGGGTTCGTCTACCACGTGCTGCGCGAAGCCGCGGAGCGCAAGGCGTCGATCACGCAGGTGAAGCTCGTGATCCTCGGCGCCGAGAAGGTCACGCCCGGCTTGAAGGCCAAGATGGCCGAGTGCCTCGCGATCTGCGGCTCGAAGGACGTGATCATCAGCGGCACGTACGGCTTCACGGAAGCGCGCACCGCGTTCGGCGAATGTCCCGCGTCGCACGCCGAGTCGCCCGGCTATCACCTCTATCCCGATCTCGGCGTGTTCGAGGTCGTCGATCCGGCGAGCGACAAAGTGCTCGGCGAAGGCGAGACGGGCGAGCTCGTCTACACCCCGCTCGAAGGCCACGGCACGACGATCGCGCGCTACCGCACCGGCGACGTCGCCGTCGGCGGCATCACGTGGGAGCCGTGCCCGTGGTGCAAGCGCAACGTGCCGCGCGTGGCCTCGGAGCTGCGCCGCTCGAGCGAGCAGAAGGCGATGAGCCTGACGAAGATCAAGGGCACGCTCGTCGACCTCTCGGCCGTCGGTTCGTTCCTCTCCGATCGGCGCGAGGTCGAGGAGTGGCAGGTCGTGCTCAAGAAGAAGAACGACGACCCCTACGAGCTCGACGAGTTCGTGCTGCGCGTCTCGGTCAAGAACGGAGTCGAATCGGCGAACTTCGAGACACAGGTCAAGCACGACATGGTCGAAGCCGTCGAGATCGCGCCGAGCCGCATCGAGTTCCACACGACGCGCGAGATGCTCGAGCTCCTCGGCATGGAGACCGAGATGAAGGAGAAGCGCTTCCTCGATCTGCGGCCGAAGTAGACGCGCTGCGAGGCAGTCGGGATCCTTCCCCCGCCCCACCCGCAACCAACCCGCCACCCCGCGTGAGCACCCGCCACGAACCGTGGTTGGCCACCCTCGGCCCGATCCTCCTCCTCACCCTCGCCTACTTCCTCCTCGTCACGACCGGCCTCGACGACCGCATCACCGACTCCTTCTTCGATTTCTCGAGCGCGACGTGGCCCCACAAGCGCGACTTCCTCCACCGCGTCATCCTCCACGACGGCGCACGCTGGCTCCTGATCGTCATCGGCAGCACCTGCGCGCTCGGCTTCCTCGCAGGCAACTTCCGCCAATCCCTCCGCCCCCACCGCCGCGCGCTCCTCTTCGTCGTGCTCGCGATGGGCCTCGCCGCCGGCACCGTCGGCATCCTCAAGGATCTGAGCCCCGTCCCCTCCGCCTGGGACAGCACTCGCTACGGCGGCGCGGTTCCCCACCTCGCACCCTGGGCCCATTTCCCGCCGGGCGTGAAGCTGGGCCAGTGCTTCCCCGGAGCGCATTCCGCCGGCGGTTTCACGCTGATGGCCTTCTACTTCGTCTTCCGCGAGCGCGACCTCGTGCTCGCCTGGTTCTCGCTCCTCGGCGGCCTCGCGTTCGGCACGTTGCTCGGCATCTCGCAAGTCATCCGCGGCGCGCACTTCCCCTCGCACAACTGCGCCTCCGGTATCGTCGTCATGCTCGTCCTCGCCGCGCTCTACTGGCTGCCGTTCCGCGGACGCCTGCGCTCGCCGGCCGCCGGCACCTGACGTTCGGAGCCCGGCGTGCTCGCCACCGAGTGCGTACACATCCGCGCTCCCCCGATCCGAACTTGGGAGCGCGACATCGTTCTTCCGCGCCCTCCGATCTGCTACTTCTCCAGGCGTCCCGCGCGCCGGTCGACAGACCCCAGGATCTCCGCCGATGCCCGTCCCCAAGACGCCGATCGTGATCGCCGCCGGCCTGCGCACGCCGCAAGCCAAGGCGGGCGGAGCGTTCGCGCGCGAGGACGCCGCGCACCTCGCCGCCACCGTCGCGCGTGAGATGCTCGCGCGCGCCGCGGTCGATCCGCGCGTGATCGACGAGGTCATCGCCGGTTGCGCCGGACCGCCGCACGACCAGGCCAACGTCGCTCGCGTGCTCGGGCTGCGCGCCGGCTTGCCGCGCTCGACGCCCGCGCGCACGGTCGCGCGCAACTGCGCGAGCGGCATGGAAGCGCTCACGAGCGCCGCGACGTGCATCGAGGCCGGCATCGGCGACGCGTACCTCGCCGTCGGCGTCGAGGTGATGAGCCGCTTCCCGTTGATCGTGTCGGAGAAGATGACGCGCCTCTTCGACGCGCTTTCGCGCGCGAAATCGACCGGACAGCGCGTCGCGGCGCTGGCGAGCTTCCGCCCGCAGATGCTCAAGCCGCGCATCGCGATCATGGAAGGCCTGACCGATCCGATCAGCGGCCTGATCATGGGCAAGACGGCGGAGCTCCTCGCGCGCGAGTTCGCGATCACGCGCGAGGACGCCGATCGATACTCGGCCGAGAGCCACGCGCGCGCGCAGCGTGCGCGCGACGCCGGTCGATTCGCGCCGGAAATCCTGCCGCATCTGCCGCTCGGCGCTCCCGCGGGAGCGCGCGCTCTCGAGCACGACGACGGCATCCGCGACGGACAGACGGTCGAGGCGCTGGCGAAGCTCAAGCCGTACTTCGAGAAGCCCGACGGACGCGTGACGGTCGGCAACTCGTGCGGCATCACCGACGCTGCGTGCGCGCTGCTCGTCACGAGCGCGACGCGCGCCAAGGAGCTCGGCTTGAAGCCGCTCGCGCGTTTGCGCGGCTGGGCCTGGGCCGGTTGCGATCCCGCGCGCATGGGCCTGGGGCCCGTGTTCGCCACGTCGAAGCTGCTCGAGGAAGTCGAGCTCCCGCTCGCTTCGATCGGCGCGATCGAGATCAACGAGGCCTTCGCGGCGCAGGTGATCGCGTGCACGAAGGCCTTCGAGAGCGACGCGTTCGCGCGCGAGCAGCTCGGACGCTCCGAAGCGCTCGGCGCGATCGATCCCGCGCGCTTGAACCCCAACGGCGGCGGCATCGCGCTCGGTCATCCCGTCGGCGCGACCGGAGCGCGCATCGTGCTCACCGCGGCGCACGAGCTCGCGCGCGGCAACCATCGTTACACGCTCGCGACCTTGTGCATCGGCGGTGGACAAGGCGGCGCGGTGCTGCTCGAGAGGATCGAGTCGTGATCGACGTCGGTGGAATGCCCTGGCCGAGCGATGCGCCGGCGCCGCGCGCCTGCGTGCGCATCGAGCGGCCGGAAGCCGGTATCGCGCGCCTCGTGCTCGATCCGCCGCATCGCAAGCTCGCCGTCTTCGATCTGCCGCTCCTGCGCGATCTCGATCTCGCGCTCGAGGAACTCGAGGGCGATCGCAGCCTGACGGGCCTGGTGATCACGGGCCGCACGCCCACGAGCTTCGCCGCGGGGGCGGACATCGACGCGCTGGCGGAGCTGCGCGACGCGGCACTGATCCGGCGTCTGGTCGACATCGGACAGAAGCTCTTCCAGCGCATCGCGCAACTCGCCGAGGCGCGTCACGTCGTCACCGTCGCCGCCGTCGGCGGTCCGGTGCCCGGCGGAGCCTATGAAATGTCGCTCGCGTGCCAGTGGATCGTGCTCGCGAACCATCCGAGCACGCGCATCGGCCTGCCGGAGACGCAGCTCGGCATCCTTCCCGGCTGGGGCGGCACGAATCGTCTGCCGCGCCGCGTCGGCGTGCCCGTCGCGCTCGATGCGATCCTCACCGGTCGCTTGTACAGCGCGCGCGATGCGTTGCGCCTCGGCCTCGTCGATCGCCTCGCGTTCCCCGAGGATCTCGTGCGCATCGCGACCGACGTCGCCGCGCAGCGCACGACGATCGAACGCCGCTCGCGCGGCTTGAAGGGCCTGCTCGTCGACCGCGATCCGTTCGCGACGAGCTTCATCGCGAGCCAGGCGCGCAAGCAGGTGCTCGAGAAGACGCGCGGCAAGTACCCGGCACCGCTCGCCGCGCTCGAGATCGCCGCGCGCGCGCCGCACACGTCGATCGAGAAGGGCCTCGAGGACGAGCAGCGCGCGCTGGCCGAGCTCGCCGTCGGTCCGGTGTGCAAGAACCTGATCGCGATCTTCCGCATGTCGGAGGACACGAAGAAGCTGCGCAACGGCGCCGATGGACGTCCGGCGCGGGCGACGGAGCGCGCGGGAGTGCTCGGCGCCGGTGTCATGGGCCGCAGCATCGCCTCGTCGCTCGCCGAGCGCGGAATCTGGACGCGGCTCTTCGACGTCGCGCCGGCCGCGCTCGATACGGCACTGATCGAGCATCGCGGCGAGCTCGTCGAGAAGCGCAGGAAGCGCCGCATCGACACGACGCAGGAGGCCGAGGCCGTCGACCGGCTCGATGCGACGCGTGCGTTGGTCGGCTTCGAGCGCTGCGACATCGTCGTCGAGGCCGTGGCGGAGAAGCTCGCGGTGAAGCGCGACGTCTTCAACCAGCTCGCGGCGCGCGTGCGCACCGACACGATTCTCGCCACGAACACGTCTTCGCTCTCCGTCGCGGCGATCGCCGACGGATTGCCGTACCCCGAGCGTTTCGTCGGCCTGCACTTCTTCAACCCCGTGAAGAAGATGCCGCTGGTCGAGATCGTGCGCGGACCCAAGACCTCCGACGAGGTCGTCGCGCGCTGCGCGGCGCTGTGCGTGCAGCTCGGCAAGACGCCGGTCGTCGTCAGCGACGTCGCGGGCTTCCTCGTCAACCGCCTGCTCGGCCCGTACCTCGACGAAGCGCTGCGCCTGTTCGCCGGCGGCCTCGATGCGCGCGCGATCGACGACGCACTGCTCGATTTCGGCATGCCGATGGGGCCGCTCGCGCTGCTCGACGAGGTCGGCTTCGACATCGCCGCGCACGCCGCGCAATCGCTGCACGCCGCGTACGGCCCGCGCATGACGCCCTCGAGCGCTCTCGAGCCCTTCGTGCGCGAGCAGCGCCTGGGCAAGAAGACCGGGCGCGGCTTCTACGACCACACGGCGAGCGCCGAGGACAAGAAGAAGAAACCCGAGCTCATGGGCGACCTCGCGCGCTTCGTCGTCGCGGGCTCGACGCGGCCGCCGTTGAACACGTCCGAAGAGATCGCCGAGCGTTGCGTGCTCGCGATGCTCAACGAGGCCGCGCGCGCGATCGACGAACGCGTCGTCGCCGGTCCGCGCGAGCTCGACCTCGCCACGGTCTTCGGCATGGGCTTCGCGCCCTTCCGCGGCGGCTTGCTGCGCTGGGCCGACACGCTCGGCGCGCAGCCGTTGATCGAGCGCCTCGAACGCCACCGCGCGATGCCCGACGTGCGCGCGCGCGGCGAGGCGGGTGACGCGCGCTTCACGCCCTGCGAGCACCTCACGTGGATGGTGCGTACGATGCGCGCCTTCCACGCATGACCGAGACGGAGAGCGCAGCGCAGAACGCGCGAGCGGGCGATCACGCCGACGGGGACAAGCGCCGCTTCGACCAGGCGCTCGTCTGGAACGTCGGCAGCCTCGTGGTGCTCGGCGTCTCGGGCATCCTGCTCAACGTCCTCATCGGACGCCTGTACGACGAAGCGACGCTGGGCGTCTTCAACCAGGCGCTCGCGGCGTACATCTTCTTCTCCCAGCTCGCCGTCGGCGGCGTGAACTCCTCCGTGCTGCGCGCGATCGCGGAGCGGCGCGAGGATCGCGAGCGCGTGACGAGCGTCATCGTCGGCGGGGTCGTCCTGACGGCGTGCCTCGCGGCGGGGACGACGCTGTTCTATTGGCTCGCGAGCGGTCTCGTCGCGAGCTGGCTCGACAGCCCGGACACGGCCACGGGCATCGTCGCCTCCGCGCCGGGCCTCTTCTTCTTCGCGCTGAACAAGATCGGCCTGAGCGTCGTCAACGGCGTGCAGCGCATGCGCGCGTTCGCGGTGTACACGGCGCTGCGCTACTTCCTGATCCTCGTCGCGCTGCTCGGGTTCCTGCTCTTCGACACCGAGCGCCGTCACGGAGCGCAGCTCGCTTTCGTGTTCAGCTTCTCCGAAGGCGTCCTGTTCCTCTTCCTCACGGTCGAGGTCCTGCGCCAGATCGCGCGGCCGATCGCGCCGGCCTGGCGCGAGTGGGTGCGCTCGCATCTCTCGTACGGCGCCAAGAGCATGGCGTCGGGCGTCTTGCTCGAGCTCAACGCGCGCGTCGACGTGCTCATGATCGGCCACTTCATGAGCGATGCCTTCGTCGGCATCTACACCGTCGCGGCGATGATCGCGGAGGGCGTGTACCAGCTCCTGATCGTGCTCCAGAACATGTACAACCCGATCCTCGCGCGCGAGCTCGCGGCGAAGCGCTTCGACGAGCTGCTGGCGACGATCCGCAAGGCGCGCGTGCGCACGTACGCGGCGATGCTCGGCGTGGGAGCGGTCGCGGTGCTCCTCTATCCGCACGTCGTGCGGATCATGATGGGCGACGGCGGCGCGGCGAACGCACTCGACTACTCGCAGAGCTGGGCGCCGTTCGCGTGGCTGATGCTCGGCATCTGGCTCGCGTCGGGCTACATCCCGTTCGCGCAAACGCTGCTCATGGCGAACCAGCCGGCGTGGCACACGCTCTACATGGTGCTCACGGTCCTGTTCAACGTCATCGGCAACTGGATCCTGATCCCGCTGTGGGGTCTGCCCGGTGCCGCGATCTCGACGGCGAACTCGATGTTCTTGTCGGTGTTCGTGCTCAAGGCACTCGTGCGCGCGCGCACGCCGTTGCGCCTCTGAACGCGCGCTGGTGGTCACCGCCAGCGCCAGATCTCGATCACTTCGACCGAGAGCGGAAGGCGCGTGAGCAGGCTCCACATCCAGTGCGGGCGCGCGGACTCGATGCGGTCTTCGAAGCCGAGGACGAAGTCGGTCTCGCCATCGGCGCGGGCTGGGAAGCGCGCGGCGAGCTCGGCGTGCTCGCGCAGGGTCGCGCGCAGCGTGCGGAAGAGCTCCGAGCCTTCGCGCGTCGCCTGCAGCGGCAGGACGAAGTAGCGCGCCTCGCGTTGGGCGAGCCATGCGCGCGGGTCGAGCTCGAAGGCGTGTTGCGCCGCGGCTTTCGTCAGCGGCAGCGGACGGATGTCCCAGCGCTCGTTCGAGAGCGTCGTGTCGTCGACGGTCGACTGGTAGCGCCTCCACTGCGTGAAACCGCGCCACGGAGTCTTGAACGAGCGCGGATCGGCGGCGAGCGCGGCGCTCGTGCGCAGGAGTGGCACGTCGACGACGGGGTGCAGCGCGATGCGCTCGTCGTGTTGCACGTGGGCTCGAATCCAAGCGCCAGCCTCCTGCTGCGCCAGCGGCTGCGTGCGCAACGCGGTGAAACGCACCGCGGGCACGAGCGCGAGCACGACCCACGCGACCAGCGCAATCGCACGACCGGCGACGATCGGCAACGAACCGAGCATGCGTTCCGCGCCCCATGCCGCCGTGACGGCGAGAACAGGCACGAGCTGCAGGCAGAAGCGCTCGTAGGAGCGCGCGTACATGCCGATCGCGACGAGGTGCACGAGCGCGTACGAGCCGACGACGAAGAGGCGCGGATGGCCGAGCCAGTCGTAGGTGCTGATGCGGAAGCGCTCGCGCGCGAGCCACCACACGATCGCGATCACGGCGAGCGCGCTCGCGAGCGTCTCGAACGACCACAAGCTCCAGAACGCGGTCGCGAAGCCGCGTCCGTCGAACTCGCCGATGATGACGTTGTGGCCGAAGAAGCGCAAGGAGCGCGTGGCCGCATCGAACTTGAGGATGCCGCTCTCGCCGCCCGTGTCCGTGGCATGCGGATAGAAGAGCCACCAGCCGAGCGCGATCAGCGCCAGCGTGACGATCGTCCACGCGCCGTGCGCCGCGCCGCACTTGCGCAGTCCGCACGCGGCGAGGATCGGCACGAGCACGAGCACGTTGCTCTGCAAGGTTCCGAGCGCGATCGCGCCGGCGAGACCCGCGAGCAGGAACGAGCTGCGATCGCCGCGCTCGACGAGTCGCAGGGACGCGACGAGTGCCGCGAGCGCCGTCGCCGCCGCGGCCGCGTGCGGTCGCGCTTCTTGCGAGAAGCACTGGAAGAGCAAGCTCGTTGCGACGAGCAGGACGGCGAGACATGCGCCATGCGGTGACACGAAGCGCCGCGCGAGGCTCCACGTGAGCGGCACGGCGAACAACGCGAGCAGCAGGATCGCGCCGCGAACGAAGCGGTGCGTCGCGCTCGCGTTCGCGAGCAGCTCGTCGAGCGTCGCGTCGGCCGAAGGAGCGCGCTCGCTCGGCGCGCAACGACCCGCGAGCTCCGCGATGAAGTGCGGATAGAGACCCCAGTTCTCATCGCGCTCCGCCGCCGGCGTCGCATCGCGCACCATCTCGACCTGGCGCACGAGCACGCCGCTGTCGTCCTCGATCGCCGCGGGCAGCCCGAACCCGATCCCGGGAAGCCGCAGCGCGAGCGCGAGCAGCGTCGCGAGGATCGCGCACGCGGGGCCGAGCCGTCGCGCGCTCAGGTGCGTCGCTTCGGGAAGCGCGCGTCGCGTCATGCCGCTTCAATCCACACGGTAGATCTCGAGCACGTCGCCGATCGTCGCATGCCCGCTGAGCAAGCTCCACGTCCAGTTGCGGCGCCACCAGGCGGAGCTGTCGCCGACGTCCAGCGGCAGCTCGCCATTCGGCGACTCGTCGGAGCTCTTCGGGATGCTCACGGCGAGCTTCGCGCGCTCGCGCAACGCCGCGTGCACGTGCGCGAGGATCTCCCAGCCGCTGTACGCCGCCGCGACGGGCACGACGACCCAGCGTGAGCCTTGCGCGCGGAAGTACTCGATCGGATCCGCCGCGGCGAGATCGCGGTCGTGCTTGCGCGCGAGCCTCGGCGTGCGCAGATCGAAACGCGGCGCCGCGGGGAGCAGCGCGCGCCGGCGGCACTGGTAGTTCATCCACGGCGACAGGACTTGGAGCTTGGGCGTGTCGCCGAGCCCTTGCGCATCGTCGAGTGCCGCGTCGGTGCGCACGAGCGGCACGTCGGCGTAGGGCAGGAGCGCGACGCTCTCGTTCGGCGCTACGTTCGCCGTGATCCACTCCGCGGCCCGCGTTCCGGTATCCGGCGCATGGCGCAGACGGATCAGCGCGTTCGCGGCAAGGGTCACGAACACGAGAACCGCCAGGCGCAGCACGCGCGTGAACGTCGGGCGCGTGCGCGCGAGCTCCTCGACGAGCCATCCGGCGGCGAACGCGAGGAACGGCAGCAGTTGGAGCACGAAACGCTCGTACGTGCGCTCGTAGAGGCCGATGACGACGAGATACGGAACGACGTAGGCGAGCGCGACGAGGAGCCCGCGCGGAAAGCGGCTCGTCGAGCTCTCGATGCCTCGCACGAGCCAGAGGACCACGCCGCACAGCGCGAGCGCGAGCAGCACGGGCTCGAACGAGACGAGCGTCCCCCACACGTGCGCGAAGCCCTTGCCGTCGAACTGATCGAGGAAGAGCGTGTGCCCGAAGAACTGCACGTTGCCGTCGGGTCGCACGTAGAACTCAGGAGTGTCCGCCGTCGGCTTCGACGTGAACGTGAACGGATAGAGCACGATCACCGCGAGCGCGATGAGAGCGAGCGCTCCGGCGATCGACGCGAGGAGCGAGACTCCGCGCGGCGAAGTGTCGCGCTCGCGCAGGAAGTGCGCGGCGGCGAGCGGGAAGAGCACCGCGATGCCGCTCTGCAGCGTGCCGATCGCGAGCGCGGCGGCGAGACCGGCGAGCAGGTAGGAGCTCACGCCCGGTCGCTCGCGCAGTCGCAGGCAAGCGACGACCGTCAGCGCCGCGAACGCCGCGGCCGGAGCGTGGGCGCGCGCCTCCTGCGAGAAGCAGAGGTCGAGCTGGCTGAACGTGACCAGCAGCGTCGCGAAGAAGGTGCCGCGGTTCGAGAGCGCGCGCCGCGCGAGGAACCAGGTAGCCGGGAGGATGAGAAGCGAGAGCACCGCCACGGTGCCGCGCACGCGCATGTGCGGTGCGCTGGCGGCGTGCAGGTGCTCTTCCAGGCTCGCACTCTTGGCCGGCAGCGGCTCCGCGCGCGTGAAGAGCGCCGTGCAGCGCGCGACGAGGTGCGGGTAGTAGGACCAGGAGTCCTCGCGCCAAGGATCGTCGGAGCCTTCCTCGAGCAGCGCGACCTGGCGCACGATCACGCCGCCGTCGGATTCCATGCTGTGCGGAAGCGCGAAGGCGATGCCGGTGTGGCGCAGCAACGAGCCCAGGACGCATAGAAAAAGGAGCGCGAGCAGCCAGAGACGGTCGTGGCGCGTGTCGAGCGGCGGACGGGAACCGGAATCGGCCGCGGTGCTCGAAGTCACGCGGCGAGTGTAGCGGGCGGTTCTCGGTGGGTTCCATGGGGCCCCTGTGCTCGATGACCCGCGACGATGGAACCCGCGAGGCGTTGGGGTCGCAGCGCGAGGGCGATGAATGCAACGGGGATCACTCGTGATTCGCCGCGCGCCGCGGCGGCGCGCGGCGAATCACGAGTCTCGGGCCGGAAGGTGTCTGGCTCTTCTGTGTCGATTGCGGGGGTTTTTGGCCGAAGTTAGAGTGGCCTGGATCGGGGGGCGGCGATGCTCTGCGGAGCATCGGACGGACTCCCGAGCGTTTTTCGAACGGCGACATGATTTCCACGGCGCAGCGACCCGAGACTTCGGTGCTCTTCCTCGAGGTCAACGAGGCGGAGAAGTACTTCCTCGACAAGTTCGTCGCGCAGGGGAAGCTGCCCAACTTCGCGCGCATGCTCGACGGCGGAGTGTTCTGCCGCACGCGCGTGCCGAGCTGGGACTCGGGCGTCGACAAGGCCTGGCGTCACATCAGCCCGTGGATCATCTGGCCGTCGGTGTACACGGGCATGAGCCCGGAAAAGCACGGCCTCGTCGCGTTCGGACAGGATCCCGCGGCGATCCGTGGGCGTTGCGTGTGGGACGTCCTGGACGAGAAGGGCATTCCGACGGGCATCCTCGGCTGCTTGATGAGCTACCCGCCGCGCACGCACGGCGCCGCGCGCTACTACATCCCCGAGTCGCTCGCCGACGATCCGAGCTGCTTCCCCGAGGCGGCGCGCGCGCTGCAGGAGTTCTGCGTCTTCAGCGCGCGCAACTACTCGGAGAGCTTCAGCCTGAAGGCGCTCTCCGCGATGCGCCTGCTCCTGCGCACGCCGCAATCGGGCGTGCGCCTCTCGACGGTGTGGAAGACGCTCGCGCAGGTGCCGAGCGAGGTTCTGCGCGGTCCTTCGGCGGTGCCGGAGCGCGCGATGCTGCACTCCTACCTCGTGTGGGACGCGTTCGAGAAGCTCTACAGCGCGCACCGTCCCGCCTACGCCGCCGTGCACATGAACCACGTCGCTTACATGCAGCATCGCTACTGGCGCGCAGCCGAACCGGAGCGTTTCGAGGACAAGCTCTCGCTCACCGACCAGCGCTTCTTCGGGGACGTGAGCGCGCGCAAGACGTACGAGGAGAAATTCTCGGGCTGGATCGAGAAGAGCTTCCGCTACACCGACGAAGTGCTCGGCCGCATGATCGAGCTGATCGACGAGCGCACGGTGCTCATGGTGGGCACGGCGCTCGGCCAGCGGCCCTTCGATCCGACGCGCGAGATCCACAACCCGGTCGTGCGCCTGGTGAACGAGCGCGAGCTCTTCGGCGCGATCGGCCTGGAGCGCTACACGGTGCTGCACCAGATGAACCCGGATGTCACCGTGAACTTCTTCCACGAGGCCGACGCGGAGCGCGCGTTCGCGCTCGTGCGCGGGCTCGAGGTGCACCGCGGCGAGGAGCTCTTCACCGTGCAGCGCGCCGGCAAGCAGCTCTTCCTCGAGCTCAACATGCCCAAGCGCAGCCAGAAGGACGAGCGCCTGACCATCCGCCACGCGACGCTGCCCTCGATCGCTCTCGACTTCCACCATTTCATCCACGAGCACCCCACGGCCGACCAGTCGACCGCGCACCACAAGGACTCGGGCTGGGTGCTCGCCTGGAGCAAGGGCAGGAAGCTCGAGGCGCGCTCCAAGGTGATCAGCGTGACCGACATCGCACCGACGATCCTGTCGGTCTTCGGCATCGAGCCGCAGCCGTGGATGGAGCTGCACGAGGCGCCCTTCTTTCATCTCGCGTGATCGCGAAGGGCACGTCGCGGGACCGCGAACGGAGTCGGGCGTGACGCGGGCGAGGAAAGAAGTTCCGACCGCCCTGCTCGACCGATCCATGCTCCCTGGACGCGTCGTGGGCTGCTGCCCTAACGTGGGACGCCCGCGCGCCGTATTCGGACGGCGCGGCGCCCCGCTTGAAGTTGCCCCCCGATCGATCATGAGCGACGGCCGATCATGAGTCGGACCCAATCCCCGGAGACTGCGGGGCCGACCGAAAGTCCCCGCCCGACTGCCGGCACCGGTCCAGTGCCGATCCTCGATTCACCAACACCGCCCAGGGACGCCCCCTCCTTCGTGCGCTCCTCGAGTCCCGAAAGCCATCTCGATCCGTCCGCGAGCCTCGACCTCCACGGTGTCGCGGTCGGCGTCGTGATTCCGGCGTACAAGGTCGCGTCGCACATCGCGGACGTGATCCGCGGCATCCCGCGCGAGATCGGCACGATCCTCGTCGTCGACGACAAGAGTCCCGACGACACCGCGGCCATCGTCGAGCGTCTCGCCGACCCGCGCGTCACGCTCCTGCGCCACGCGCAGAACCAGGGCGTCGGCGGAGCGATGGCCACCGGCTTCGCCGAGGCCATCCGGCGCAAGCTCGACGTCGTGGTCAAGATGGACGGCGACGATCAGATGGACCCGGCGCACTTGCCGATGATCCTCGCGCCGCTGCTCGCGAACGAAGCGGACATGGTGAAGTGCAACCGCTATGCGTCGTTGAAGTCGTTGCAGCAGATGCCGCTGCTGCGCGTGCTCGGCAACGCCGGGCTGACGTTCTTCGTCAAGCTCGCCTCGGGCTACTGGAACACCTTCGATCCGGCGAACGGCTACATCGCGATCCGCACGAGTGTGTTGGAGAAGATCGAGCTCGAGCGGCTGCCCAAACGCTACTACTTCGAGTCGGGTTTCCTGGTCGAGCTCGGCATCCGGCGCGCGGTCGTGCGCGACGTGCCGATCCCGGCGCGCTACGGCGACGAGGTCTCGAACCTCTCGCCCGCGAAGGTGCTCATCGAGTTCCCGCCGCGCCTGATGTGGGGTTTCGCGCGACGCCTGATCTGGCGCTACTTCGTGCACGACTTCACCGCGCTGTCGGTCTTCGTGCTCTTCGGAGTGCCGCTCCTCCTCTTCGGCATCGGCAACGCGCTCGTCTACTACATCCAACGTGTCCCGGACGCGCCTCCCGCGCCCGCCGGTGACGTCATGGCCGTCGCCCTGCCCGTGATCCTCGGCGTGCAGTTCGTGCTGCAGGCCGTGGTGCTCGACGTCTCGCTCGTTCCGCGAACTCCCATCTCTCCGCCGCTCGCGCGCCAGAGGCCGTCTGCGCCCGCGCGCTGAGCTCTCACCCAGACTGCATCCCGATCCATGTGCGGAATCTTCGGCGTCGTCATCGGCAAGGACACGGCGATCACGGCGGAGTTCGCCGGTCGCGTGATGGAGAAGCTCTACCAGTGCTCGAAGACGCGCGGCAGCGAGGCCGCGGGTCTGACGGTGCACAACGGCGAGAACATCGACGTGCTGCGCCAGGCGGGCTCGGTCGAGCAGTTCCTCGCGAGCGAGTCGTTCGCGCTCATCTTCCGGCGCGCGCTTGAGCTCTACGCGAGGAACCTGCAGCACAACGCGCCCACGGGACTGGCGATGACGGGCCACACGCGCCTCGTCACCAATGGTTTCCAGTCGAACGCCGACAACAACCAGCCCGTGATCGCGCGCGGCACCGTCGCGGTGCACAACGGCATCATCGTCAACGACGCGGAACTGTGGGCGAAGAACAAGGACTTCGTGCGCGTGTCCGAGGTCGACACGGAAGTGCTCGTCAACCTGCTGCGCAAGCACTATGACGGCTCGCAGGACCTCGCCGCGGCGACGATCCAGACCTACCAGGACATCCGCGGAGCGGCGTCGATCGGCGTGCTCTTCGACGAGCTCGACAACCTGCTGCTGGCGACGAACACGGGTTCCCTGCACTACATCCTGAACGAGCGGCGCACATTCTTCGCCTTCGCCTCCGAGCGCTTCATCCTGCAGACGCTCGTCGAGCAGGCGCAGCTCGAGCAGACGATCGGCAAGGTGCACATCGTGCAACTGCCCGCGTTCCGCGGCATGGTCGTGTCGCTGCGCGATCTCTCGACGCAGCTCTTCACGCTGCAACCGCAGGCCGGAGCGAAGTCGACGGTCGCCCTGCACAAACGCGAGAAACCGCTCGCGATCAAGAACCACCTGCGCACGCCCGACCAGCTGCGGCGCTGCACCAAGTGCGTGCTGCCCGAGAGCTATCCGTTCATGCGCTTCGACGAGAACGGCGTGTGCTCCTACTGCCGGCGCTGGCGGCCGATCAGCGTGAAGGGGCCGGAAGCGCTGGAGAAGCTCGTCGAGCCCTATCGCTCGAAGGACGGCTCACCGGATGTGATCGTGGCGTTCAGCGGCGGCCGCGATTCGTGCTACGGGCTGCACTACACGAAGAAGGTGCTCGGCATGAACCCGGTCGCCTTCACCTACGACTGGGGCATGGTCACCGACCTCGCGCGCCGCAACCAGGCGCGCGTGTGCGGCAAGCTCGGCGTGGAGCACATCATCCGCTCCGCCGACATCGCCGCGAAACGCCGCTACATCAGGAAGAACGTCGAAGCGTGGCTCAAGCAGCCCGAGCTCGGGATGGTCACGCTCTTCACCGCGGGCGACAAGCAGTTCTATCACTACGCGCGCGAACTGCGGAAAGAGACGGGCATCAAGCTCGTGATCTTCTGCACGGGCAACATGATCGAGGACACGCCCTACAAGACGGGTCTGTGCGGCATCCTCGAGGACGACCACGGCATGACGCTCACTGGACTCTCGTTCAGGAACGAGATGGCGCTGCTCTGGTACTACTTCAAGAACTACGTGAAGAACCCGGGCTACTGGAACGAGTCGGTGTGGGACACGCTCTGGGCCTACTACTGCACGTTCGTCCAGAAGGACGACTTCCTCTACCTCTTCCATTATCTGCCGTGGACCGAGGAGGAGATCGTCGGAACGATCCGCCGCGAGTACGACTGGGAAGTGGCGACCGACACGAACAGCACGTGGCGCATCGGGGACGGCTCGGCCGCCTGGTACAACTTCATCTACCAGACGATCGCGGGCTGGTCCGAGGACGAGGTCATGATCTCGAACATGATCCGCGAGAAGCACCTCACTCGAGAACAAGGCCTCGCCCGCGCCGCCGACTTCGGCCGCCCGCGCCTGCCGTCGCTGCGCGAGTACTTCCAGCTGATCGGCGTCAACTGCGAAGAGGCGCTGACGAAGTTGAATGCGGTGAAGAAGCTCTACTGACGCCGGTGGCCTCGGGTCGATCACGATCCGCCGGCAAGCGCGCTCGACAGGTTTTCGGTCCGTCGTCGAATCACTCGTCGACGACGCTGTCGCTCAGAGCCGGACGAAAGCCGATCCATTCCGTTTTCTCGGACTCTGCGGGTTCGACGAGTTCGTCGAGCAGTGCGTAGATGCGCTCGATATGCGAAGCATGCTCCTGGTTTCGATCATGGAACTCGTGCTCGAGTTCGGACATGCGGCGGGCCAACTCTTGGTGTTCGACAGCCCAGCGTCGAAGACGAACGAAGACGCGCATGATCTCGATGTTGACCGCGATCGCCCTTGGGCTGCGCAAGACGCTCGACAGCATCGCCACTCCTTGCTCCGTGAATGCGTGGGCCAGGAACCGAACCCCGCCTCTTCCCGGATCGAGTTCTCCCGGTCCGCCGATGGCGAGTTGTTCCTCTGGCGTGAGCCGAAACATGAAGTCGATCGGAAACCGTGAGGCGTTGCGCCGAACGGCCTGATTGAGCGCCTTGGTGCTCACGCCGTAGAGGCGTGCGAGCTGGCGATCGAGCAGCACGCGATGGCCGCGCACCACCAAGATGCGCTTCTCGAGCGCGTCCCGATCGAGGTGCGTGAGCGATTCGTCCTGCGCCATGACCACACGACAGACGTCCGAAGCCCATCCGGGTTGCAGCCGAGCCAGGTTCGCAGCCCCGCCGAGACATTGAGCCGTAGTCGAAAGCGCCGAATCGGGGCTTTCAGCTCGCAGACCGCCCGAACTACCGTCTGGTCCGCCGCGGAGCGTCCTGCCGCAGAGCGAGGAGCTCCAAAGGCTCGGCGATCTGCCACAAGCCACTGCTCCACAAGGACTTCTTTGAGGTCACAAATTGTGACCTCAAACGCGCGGGCGCGTTCGCAGCCGTCGTGCAGCGGTCTGCGCGACGCACTGCTTGCCAAACGAGCGGCGCGCGACCCGTTCCGCCTCGGTCGAAGCGCAGCGAATCGGTTGTTTGCGTCGCGGACGGAGGCCACGGAACTGGCGCTGCCACTCCTGCGCTCGAGCTCGAGTCGCGCGAGCGGACATCAGGGCACCCGCATCGGCGTAAGCATGTGTTTGCGGTCACGAAGTGTGACCGCAAACGCGCGAACCCGAGGAATCGCACCGGCCCCTTGCATGTCCGCGGCGCGATGTGGGGATGAATGGCTCCGGCACCGTATTCTGATCGCAGCCCACACAGGCGCTGTCCTGTTTGCCACCCCCCCGCTCCCCAGGAGGAACTCATGGTCTCGTGGTCCGCGCTGCTCTTGCCCTCGCTCATCTCCGCGGTGCTCGTCTTCATCGTCAGCTCGCTCGTGCACATGGTCATCCGTTGGCACAAGTCCGAGTACCAGACGCTGCCCAACGAGGACGAAGTGCGCGCGGCGATCAACAAGTCGAAGCCCGTGCCCGGCAAGTACGTGATGCCGTTCTGCAAGGACGGCAAGGAGATGGCCACGCCCGAGATGCAACGCAAGTACGCCGAAGGGCCGAACGTCGTCATGTACGTGCGCGAGAACGGAGCCGTGCAGCTCGGCCCGTTCCTCGGCAAGTGGTTCGCGTACTCGCTCGTGGTCTCGCTGGTCGTCGGTTACCTCGCGCGCGCGACGATCGCTCCCGGCGCCGAGCCCATGAAGGTGTTCCAGATCGTCGGAGCCGCGGCGTGGCTCGCCTACGCGTGGGCGATCCCATCGGACTCGATCTGGATCGGCAAGCGCTGGTCGAGCACGTTCGTCTACATGCTCGACGGCCTGCTCTACGCCGCGGTGACCGCGGGAGCGTTCGCCTGGCTCTGGCCCGCGAACGCAGGGTCGTGAGCGAGCCGATGCGCCGGCACGTGCTCGCGCTCCGATGACCGCGAGGCCGAGTCCGAGGCCGCGGAGGGAGTCGCCGCAGCCGTCGCCGTCGAGATCCGCGGTCGACGTGAGAACGGCGCCGAAAGGCCCTGTGGGAGCGCGCGCATTCGACGGCGCGTAGACGACGGGCCACGCCGTCCAGCTCGAATTGCGCTGCTCGATCTACTGTGCTGTGAAGCGCGCGAAGGGG
>JBGATX010000075.1:0-25183 GCA_044228975.1 Planctomycetota bacterium
AGCCTGCGGAACGCGCGCGGCGTCCGTCACTCGCTCACCACGCGATCTGCAAGGCGTTCGTGACGTTGAAGGTCTCGGGCGGACAGAACGCCGGAGCCGAGTTGCGGTAGTAGGTCTGGTAGTAGCCGATCAGACCGCTGCCCGGCGGCGTGTTGCCGCGCACGCCCACGCTCGTCTGCCCGGCGTTGGGGTACTGCGCTGCGCCGGCGACGCTGATCACCGTTCCCAGGCGCACGAGGTTGCCGTCGAAGCAGCGCACTCCGTCGCCGTAGACGAAACCCATCGTGTTGCGCTGGTCGCTCTTCAAGAAGATCGCCGTGGCGTTCGCCGGCATGCCCGAGGCGTGCAGCACGACGGTGTCGGAGCCCGTCGAGCCGCTCGCATCGAGCAGCGCGCCCAGCGGGTTGGCGGAGTTCGCGCAGCCGTGGCCCGCCGCGCCGGCATTCGCGCACGGGCAGGCGATCAGGAACACCTCCGAGCCGTCGGTTCCGCAGAAGGAAGTCGCCGGGTTCTCGCACTCGTCGGGCACCTGGTTGGCGTTGGCGTCGCTGCTCGTGCCGAGCGCGATGTCGCTCGTGTCGGCCACGCCGTTCCCGTTGCAGTCGACGACCGGCAGGCGCAGATCGACGAGCACGGGGCGGTGATCGGACGCCGCGTTCGAGATCCCCGAAGCTCCGCCCGTGAAGCCGATCACTTCCGGCGGCTGCGCCCCGGCGGGATTCGAGCCGCTGATGAAGATCGTCTGCAGCCGCAGCGTGGCGATCGAATCCTGCCAGGCGATGTAGTCGTACTTCGCTCCCGAGTTGTGCGACGCGTCGCTGCCCGTCGAGTAGTGCACCGCGAGGTCGTAGGTCATGTCGCTGCCATCGCGATCGGTGCCGTCGCTCGAGCCGCCGACGGCGAGCGCCTGCGTCAGCCAGTCCGCCGGAGTGCGGTTGGTGGTCGCATTCGCGTCCTCGTTCCAGTCGCCGGCGATGACGACCGGCGTGGTCGCGCCGAGCACGCTCGTCGCCGCCGGACTGTCGGCGATGCGCGCCGCGGGATCGGGCGTGGCTCCGCCGTTGCCATTGAACCAGTACTGGATCACGTAGGCGACGTTCTCGGAGGCCGCGATGCGCTGGTCGTGGTCGGCCGTCGTCCCGCCGGCCTTCAGGTGCGCGCCGCCGAAGACGAGGTTGCCCTGGTACGTCGCCGCGGGCAGGTCGATCTCCGAGAACGCGAAGCCGCGGATGCCGCCGTCGCCACCGGGCGCGTAGAGCGTGGCCGTGACGTTCGGGATGTCGGCGATCGTCGACTTGCCGTCGCCGTTCAGGTCGGCGAACGGATAGCGCGAGAGGATGCAGTTGCGATTGAAGTTGTCGGTCTCGCTCGAGACGTAGACGTAGGGCAGGTCGTAGGCCGGCGCGTAGTGCTGCACCCAGGAGGTGATCGGCGTGTTGCCGTTGAACGTGTCCGTGCCGCCGTGCAGGAACATGTTCAGCGTGCTCGCGAGCTCCGCGACCGTGTCGACCCCCGAGCCCGTGCCGTTGCCCGTGTTGTCGGCGCACTCGGCGAGGAACAGCACGTCGGGCTTGAGCGCCGCGACGATGCGCGCGAGGGCGCACCAGTTGTTGTTGCCCTCGACCTTGGCATTGCTCGAGCAGATTCCGTCCTGGACGTTGTACGTCACGACGCGCAGGTCGGCCGGATCGACCTTGCCCCACTGACCGCCGGCTGGATTCCATTGCGCGTGAGCGGCTGTCGCGAGGATCAGGACCGGGAGCGAAGCGCTCAGCGAACGAAGACGAAGCATGAGTGGAACGCCGGAGGGCGCGGGGAAAGGAGCAGGCGTGGGGACGGAGAGCGGTCCATCCAGCCTCGCCGCCCGGGCGCACGTGTCAAGGCCCGGACTCGAACTTGGCGCGTGGGCGGCGTTGCGCGTGCTCCGCGTGCGCGCGCTGGTCGCCGCGCCTGGAGGCGGCGCCCGGACTTGAACCGGGGAATAACGGATTTGCAATCCGTCGCCTTAGCCACTTGGCTACGCCGCCGGCGAAGAGGTCGAAGAGCATACGGCCGAGGCGGCGAGGGTCAAGCGCACGCGCGGCACTCCTCGGCGCAAGAGCCCGTCCGCTCGAACGCGCGCGCCGGTAGCATCGCGGCATGCACAGCCGCCTCCACGCCTTCGCTCGGACACTGCCTCTCTCGCTGCTCGTCGTCGCGCTCGCGCTGACCCCCTCCTGCCGTTCCGCCTACTACGGCGTGATGGAGAAGTTCGGCGTGCACAAGCGCGACATCCTCGTCGACCGCGTCGAGGAAGGCCGCGACGCGCAGAAGGAGGCCAAGGAGCAGTTCCAATCCGCGCTGAAGGCCTTCCAGTCGGTGACGCGCTTCCAGGGCGGCGAGCTCGAGAAGGCCTACGACAAGCTCAACGGCGAGTACGAGGAGAGCGCGTCGCGCGTCGACACGGTGAAGAGCAAGATCAGCTCGATCGAGAAGGTCTCGAAGGATCTGTTCGAGGAGTGGCGCGGCGAGATCGGCGAGATGCACGACCCGAAGCTCAAGAGCGCGAGCCAGCGCACGCTCGACGACACGCGCTCGCGCTACGACACGCTGATCACGGCCATGAAGCGCGCCAAAGCGCGCATGGAGCCCGTGCTCGTCTCGTTCCACGACCGCGTGCTGTTCCTGAAGCACAACCTGAATGCGCAGGCGATCGCGTCGCTGCAGGGCGAGCTCGGCGTCATCGAGACCGACGTCTCGGGCCTGATCCAGGAGATGGAGGCCTCGATCGCCGAGGCCGATCGCTTCATCGAAGGCATGGGCAAGTAGGCCGGTTCCACCGCGGCCAAAGCCACACGATCGTGCGCTCGCGCGCGAGCACTCGCTGCGCGCGAACGCGCCCAGCCTCGTCCAAGTCGTCGCGCTCCAGCCAGCCGCGACCAGGCTCATCCCACCGACCGGGCGCCGGGCTCGCGGTTGCGCACAAGATCGACCCTTCGTCACGTCGATAGGACTTTGGTCCGCAGCGCAGCCCTCGAGGGCTGTGGGGAGCCGCCGTCTCGAGAAGCGGTGGCTCGTGCAAGGGGGGGAACATGCGGAGCTGGAGTCCACGGACCGCTGCGGGTCCGTGCCTGGGAGTGCTCGTCGTCGCGTCGTTGGCGCGCGCGCAATCGCTCATTCATTCGATCAACGGTCCGGCCGCCAACGAGCAGTTCGGAGCGGCAGTGGCCGTGCTCGGCGACCTCGACGGCGATGGTCGCAGCGAGTTCGCGGTCGGCGCACCGTTCGGCGCGGCGGGCGCGGGGGCGGTGCGCGTCTACGCGGGCTCGGACGCGCATCTCGTGTGGCAGGCGACGGGAACGGGCGCGAACAGCCGCTTCGGCGCCAGCCTCGCGGTGCTCGACGATTGGAACGGCGACGGCGTCGCCGAGCTCGTCGTCGGCGCGTGGTCGGCGAACGTGCCGGGCGCCAGCGGGGCCGGCATCGTGCGCGTGCTGTCGGGCGCCGACGGCAGCGTGATCCTCGAGCGGCGTGGCGACTCGCCGGGCGACCATCTCGGTTGGAGCGTCGCCGACGCCGGCGATGTCGACGGCGACGGCCTCCGCGACTGGATCGCGGGAGCGATCGACGACGATGACGGAGGAACGAGCGCCGGCTCGGCGCGCGTGTACGCGTCCGGGAGCGGCGCCACTCTCTTCACGGTCCACGGAGACGCGCCGATGCAGATCTTCGGGAGCTCCGTCGCCGGCCTGGGCGATCTCGACGGGGACGGGCGTTCGGAGTTTGCCGCTGGCGGGCCGTGCGTGGCGGGCGTCGGCGCGCTGAACGGCGTCGTGCGCGTGTATTCGGGCGCGAGTGGCGTGCTCCTGTGGAGCGCGAGCGGCCTCAACCCGCGCGACGCGTTCGGCACGTCGATCGACGCGCTCGGTGACGTCGACGGCGACGGCAAGGCCGACCTCGTCGTCGGGGCGAGGCAGGTCCCGAGCCTCGCTCCGGGCTACGTGCGCGTTTTCGACGGGGTCTCCGGCGCGCTCGTGCACCACGTGTCCGGCGAGGCGACGACGCGCGCGTTCGGAGCGTGCGTGCGCTCGATCGGTGACGTCGACTACGACGGGCGCGGCGACTTCGTCGTCGGCGCGCCGGAGCGCAATGGCGTCGTGCCCGCCTCGGGCGCGGTGGGCGTCTACTCCGGCCTCGACGCGCACCGCATCTTCGAACGCACGGGCGATACGGCCGACCAACGCCTCGGCTTCTCGCTCGCGGGTGGGCGCGACGTCGACGGCAACGGCTCACCCGACCTGGTCGCGGGCGCGGTCAGTCTGGGATCGAACACCGGCCGCGCGCTCGCGGTGTCGGGGAACGACATCCCGCCGCCGGCCGGGCACGCCGCGCTCGAGGCGGACGTCGAGGAGATCTCGTTCACCGCGAACGGCGCGCAGGTGTTGACGCTGCGAGCGGGCGCGGCGCACGCCGGCGAGCGTTTCCTGATGCTCGGATCGCTGCAGGGCGACGAGCCCGGCATCGACGTCGGCGGCTTCCACATCCCGCTGAACGCCGACGCGTACTTCCTGATCTTGTTGCGCCATCCGCAACTGGGACCGCTCGAGCCCGCGCGCGGCTGGCTCGACTCGAACGGCGAGGCACAGGTCGAGCTGCGCCTCACGCGGCCGTGGCACCTGCCGCGCTTGATCGGCCACACGTTCCATCACGCGTACGTCGTCTTCGACGCCGACGGGTCGCTCGCGTTCGCGAGCAACGCGGAGGCGTGCACGATCGTGCGTTGAGCGCCGGGAACTTCGCCTCCGCCGGACACCGCGCGCAGCGACGCGAGCGGCGTCCGCGGAACGCGTCGCACACGACACTCCCGTCGAGCCGGCCGTCGACGCCGAGCACGCGTCGCCTGCGGAGCCGGCGCACGCGACGCTAGACTGCGCAGCGTCGTCCACGCGGGGAGATGGCGAAATCGGCAGCCGCATCGGACTTAAAATCCGAAGGGCGCAAGCCCGTGCGGGTTCGAGTCCCGCTCTCCCCACCTGCAACGCGGTTTGCGATGGCTCCGAGCGGAGGGTGTCGGAGTGCGCGTCCGCCGAGCTGGACGCCAAGCAGTTCCGGTCGGTTCCGGTCGCGCGCGACGGCTCGACCTCGCTCGCGGCCTGGCGGAGGCGGAAGAAATGGCCGGGTGTCGAGCGCGCGAGCGTCTTGCTCGCCGCCACGGGCCGCGCGAATCGCGCGCGGAAGTGCGCGCGGAATCGATCGGCTCAGCGCTTCCCCAAAGGCGCGCGGCAAATCGCTAAGGCGGCCGCGGGCGGCGGCTCGATGCATCACCGCTCGCGCGCCACGCCGTGGTCCTCGATCCACGTCGCGGCGCTCCCCATCCCACGCGCGGTCCCTTCCGACCGCGTCCCTTCCCTCCGGATGCTGCTCAAGTCGCGCCTCGTCTCCACGCTCGCCATCGTCGCCGCGCTCTACGCCGTGCTCGCGTACGCGGCGCAGCGCGCGCTCGTCTGGCCGAGCTTCCTGCGCCTCGAGGAGACACGCGCGATCGAGGACGTGCACCGTGTGCGGCAGGTGCTCGACGCGGAAGTGCAGAACCTCGACCGGATGTGCGCCGACTGGGCCGGCGCGGGCGACATGTACGACTTCGTCGAGTCGCGCCGCGGCGAGTTCGCGCGGGCGAACCTGTCGAGCGCGACCTTCGACGTCGAGGACGTCGCCGCCGCGGTGATCGCGCGGACGGATGGACAGGTCGTCTGGAGCGGCGGCGCCTCGCCGACCGACCCGCCGGAGCCTCCGATCGAGCTCCTCGACCAGACGCTCTTCTCGAGCGGCCATCCGTTCCTGCGTTGCCTCGCGAACTCGCGACCGGTGAGCGGCATCCTGCGCTCCCGCGGCGGGCTCCTGCTCGTCGCCTCGCGCCCGATCGTCGACGGCCGCTCGAAGCTCCCGCCGCGCGGCACGCTGTCGCTCCTGCGCCGCCTGTCGCCGCAGCGCATCGCCGAACTGTGCCGCACCGCGCACGTCACGTTCGAGGCGCGCGAGCTCGACCGTTATGACCTGCCGCCGCCCTGGCACGAAGCGCGCGATCTGCGCCTGGGCCTCGGTCAGCCGGTCGCGCTGGTCACGAGCAGCGACGAGATCTCCGGCGTCGACGTCGTCTACGACCTGCACGGCGAACCCGCGCTGCTCCTGCGCACGCGCACGCCGCGCGAGATCACGGCCGGCGGCACGCTCTCTCTCGAATCGAACTTCGCGTTGATCCTGCTCGGGGTCGTGTTGATCCTCGCCACGACGTACTGGCTGCTGCACCGCGCGGTCGTGCACCCGATCAACGTGCTCACGCGCCATGTGCTCGAGATCGGGCGCTCCGACGACCTCACCGCGCGCGTCTCCATGGACCGGCGCGACGAGATCGGCCTCCTCTCGCACGAGTTCGACGCGATGCTGGAGAAGCTCGGCCACTTCCGCTCGCAGCTCGCCGACGCCGCGCGGCGCGCGGGCATGACCGAGATCGCCACGAACGTGCTGCACGACGTGGGCAACATGCTGAACAGCGTGCGCGCCTCGGCGCACCTGATCGAGCGCACGACGAGCGCGTTGCCGGCGGAGACGCTCGAGATCGGCGTCGGAGCGATGGAGCAGCAGGGCGCGGGCCTGGGGCGCTGGCTCGAGATCGATCCGCGCGGCCAGCGGCTCGTGCCGCTCCTGCGCAGCGCGACGGACGTGCTGCGCGAGCAGCAGGCCGAGCTCGTGGCCGAGTGCGCCTCGCTGACGCGCAGCGTCGATCGCGCCGCCGACGTCGTGCGCGCGCAGCAGAGCGCGGCGCGCGAGTCGGATGTGCTGGAGCCCTTCGACGTCGGCGAGCTGCTCGCCGAGGCGGTCGAGATCTCGAAGCTCGGCTCGGAGGAGATCCCGGTGCGCCGCGACGTGCCCGCGCAGGGCGTCTACCGCGGCAATCGGCACAAGATCCTGCGCATCCTGGTCAACCTCCTGAACAACGCCTACGACGCCGTCGCCGGCCGCGAGCGCGACGAGCGCGGCGTGACGCTGCGCGCGCGCTACGACGCGCCGGGCGTGCTCGAGATCGAGGTCGAGGACAACGGCTGCGGCATCCGCGCCGAGGACCTGCAGCGCATCTTCAACCACGGCTTCACGACCAAGGCCGCGGGCCACGGCTTCGGCCTGCATTCCTGCGCCAACGCGGCGGGAGAGATGCGCGGCTCGCTCGCCGCGCACAGCAACGGGCCCGGTCGCGGCAGCATCTTCACCTTGCGGATCCCCATCGTTCGCCGCCAGGCGGCTTGACCCATGACCTCCTCTCTCGCCACGCAACGCATCCTGCTCGTCGACGACCACGCCGCGATCCACGACGACCTGCGCAAGATCCTGCAGCCGCCCGACGCCTCGGCCGAGAAGGCGCGCCGCGCGCTGCTCGATTTCCTGGGCGACGCGCCGGCGCAGCTCGCGTCGCCGTCCGGCTTCGAGTTCGCCGACGCCACGCAGGGCGAGGAAGCGGTCGAGCTCGCGCGCGAGGCGCACCGCCAGGGGCGCGCGTTCGATCTGGCGATCGTCGACATGCGCATGCCGCCGGGCATCGACGGCCTGGAGACGGCCGCGCGCCTGCGCGAGCTGCAGCCGGAGCTGCCGGTCCTCTTCTGCACCGCGTTCTCGGACCACAGCGACGCCGAGATGATCCGGCGCCTCGGCGCCGGTCGCGTGGACATCGCGCGCAAGCCGCTCGATCCGCGCAAGGTGCGCGGCGTGATCGAGCGCTTGATGAACGCCTGACGGATCGGCCTTCCGATTCAACCGACGACCGCGCGCAAACGCGCGAGGAAGCGATCGACGTCGTCCTCGGTCGTGTCGAAGGAGCACATCCAGCGCACTTCGTTGCGCGCCGCGTCCCAGACGTAGAAGAACGCCTGCTCCTGCAGGATCGGGATCGCCTCCGGCGGGAGCACGGCGAAGACGCCATTGGCTTCCGCGGGGCGCGCGAGCTTGACCTTCGTCATCGATTGCACGCCGCGCGCGAGGCGTTGCGCCATCGCGTTCGCCTGCAGTGCGTTGCGCCGCCAGAGGTCGTTCACGAAGAGCGCCTCGAGCTGCGCGGCGAGGAAGCGCATCTTCGAGGAGAGCTGTGTCGCCGACTTGCGCAGGAAACGGAAGTCGGCGCCCAGCGACGGATCCAGGAAGAGCACGGCCTCGGCGCCGAGCAACCCGTTCTTCGTGCCGCCGAACGACACGACGTCGACTCCCACGTCGGTCGTGAGCGCGCGCATCGAGACACCGAGCGCCGCCGCCGCGTTCGAGAGACGCGCGCCGTCGACGTGCAGGAAGAGCGCGTGCGCGTGGCAGAATTCCGCCAGCGCGCGCAGCTCCTGCGGCCGGTAGACACCCCCCATCTCGGTCGAGTTCGAGATGGAGACCACGCGCGGTTGCGCGTGGTGCTGATCGCCGGCGACGTGCAGCAAGGGCTCGATGTCCGCCGGGCGCAGCTTGCCGTCCTCCGTCGGGAGATCGATGAGCTTGCACCCCGTGAAGCGCTCCGGCGCGCCGCATTCGTCGACCGCGATGTGCGCCGTTTCCGCGCACACCACGGCATGGAAAGGCTGCGTGAGCGCCTGCAGCGCGAGCACGTTCGCTCCCGTGCCGTTGAAGACGATGTGCGCCTCGACCTGCGCGCCGAAATGCTCGCGCAGCCGCGCGAGCGCGCGCTGCGTCCACGGATCGTCGCCGTAGGCGCGCACGTGCCCGACGTTCGCGGCCTGGATCGCCGCCAGGACCTCGGGATGCACGCCGGCGTTGTTGTCGCTCGCGAAGCTGCGCTGCGGCTGCATCGCGATCACGCGCGCGTTTCGAGCCAGCGCACGAGCAGGCGCGTGCCGAAGCCCGAGCCGAGCGCTCCGCCGACCCAGTCGCGCTGGCTGCCGCCCCAGGCCGTGCCGGCGATGTCGAGGTGCGCCCATTCCGTGTTTCCGACGAACGGCGCGAGGAACGCGGCTCCCGCGCTCGAGCCCGCGCCCATGTCGCCGCCGGAGATGTTCTTCAAGTCGGCGTAGAGCCCCTTCATCGCGTCCTTGTGCGAATCGAGCAGCGGCAACGGCCACAAGCGCTCGCCCGTCTCCTCGCCGGCGGCGACGAGCTCGTCGCGCAGCTTGTCCGTCGTCGCGAAGCAGCCCGCGAGCTCGTGACCGAGCGCGACCACGACCGCGCCGGTCAACGTGGCGAGGTCGACGATCGTGTCGGGCTTGATCTTCGACGTGACGTAGCAGAGCGCGTCGGCGAGCACCAGGCGCCCCTCGGCGTCCGTGTTGAGCACCTCGACCGTCGTGCCGTTCATCGCCGTGTGGATGTCGCCGGGCTTCGTCGCCTGGCCGCCGGGCATGTTCTCGGTGCAGGCGCACACGCCGTGCACTTCCCAGGCGACGTCGAGCTTGCGCAGCGCGTGGAACACGCCGAACACCGCCGCGGCACCCGACATGTCGTAGCGCATCTCGTCCATCTTCGCGGCCGGCTTGATCGAGATGCCGCCCGAGTCGAAGGTCAGGCCCTTGCCGACGAGCGCGATGACGCCCTTGCTCTTGCCCTTGGGCTTGTAGCTGAAGTGCACGAGGCGCGGCGGCTGGCGCGAGCCCTGCGCGACGCCGAGCAGGAGGCCCATACCCATCTTCTCCATGTCGCGCTTGTCGAAGACCTTGACCGTCACGCGCCCGGTCTTCTCGAGCGCTTCGGCCGCGTCGGCCATGTCGCTCGGCGTGAGCAGGTTCGCGGGCTTGTTCTGCAGGTCGCGCACGAACGCGTTCGCCTCGGCGAGGATCGCGCCCTTGGTGATCCCCGCATCGAGGCCGGCCGGCCCGAGGATCGTGAACGCGCCGAGCTTGGGCGCCTTGGGCTTGCTCTTGTGCTCCTCGTAGCGGTACGAGCCCAGGTGCGCGCCTTCGGCGAGCGCGACGCCCGTGCGCTCCGCTCCGAGCGCGTCGACGAGGCCTTCGCTCGCGAGCAGCGTGCACGTCGAGGCTCCGAGCGACTCGGCCCGTTGCGCGGCGATCGCGGCCGTGCGGCGTGCGCGTTCGGCGTCCATGTCCTTGGCCTTGCCCAGCCCGATGAGCAGCACGCGATCGGCGGGCCCCTTGTGCGCGTCGGCGAGGCGCGCCTCGCGCAGCTCGCCCTTGAAGCCGTCGGTCGCGACCTTGGCGAGCTCGACGCCCGCCGGCAGCTTGACCTTCTCGCCTTCGAAGACGGGGAGCACGAGCAGGTCGGTGTTCGGAGTGCGGTTGGCGAGCTTCTGGAACGTGAGCTTCATCGTGTGGGTGCGACACCAGGTCGCGCGAGAGTGCGCGCCGAGGCGTCGAGCGCGAGAGCGTGACGAGCAGCGGGCGCCGGTTCAACCTTCGCGGCTCGAGGAACCGCGCATCTGCCGTCTTCCGGCGGGTTTTCCCGCTGCGGGATGCTCGCGCTCGAGTCCCGCGCCACGCGCCGGGACCGTCGAACGAGCATGGAGTCGCTGTCGCGCGGATCGCAAGCTCGCGCAAGAGCACGACGTCAGGCCGGCCGGCTCGACGTGGAACCTTCAGGTCACCTACCGCGATGTCGCGGGCGGTGGAGCGCTGCTCAACCTCCCCGACGGGCTCTCGATCCCGGTTGTCCGTGATGCGGCGCGCGCGGGCGGTCGAGAGTCGGATCCGCAGCCTGCTCGCGTCGGCTTCCCTGCGCGCGAGCGCCACGTCGTCCGGTAGCTTCGGGGAATGCTCCCCGCGCTCGTCCTCGCGTTCCAACTCCCGCTTGCCTGGCCCGCCGAAGCGTGGAGCGCGGCGCAGAACCTGACCTCCATCGAAGGTCCGGGCACGAACGACTTCCACGACGACCTCAGCGGCGCGCACTGGAACGCGCTCACGCGCCGCTTGTGGGTGTGCCGCAACGGTCCGAGCGGGACGACGTCGAAGATCTGGGTGCTGCGCGAGGACGGAGCGGGATCGTTCGTCGTCGACACGCGCGCGGGTCAGCGCGGCGAGTGGACGAGCTTCGGCGATCTCGAGGCGTTGACGCAGGTCGATCTCGCCTCCGACCACGTGTTCACGATGATCGAAGCCGCGGAGGTCATCCGCGAGTACGACTTGAGCGTCTACGGCACGGCGACGCTCCTGCGCACGTGGGACACGTCGCCGGTCTTGCCGGTTTCCGGAGGCTTCGGTTCCGAGGGCCTCGCGTTCGTGCCGGATGCCGTGCTCGCGGCGCAAGGGTTCGTCGATGCCGGCGGGGCGCCGCGCATCAGCACGCGCGGCATGGGCGGCTTGATGTTCGTCGCTCACCAGAACGGCGGGCGCGTGTACGCCTTCGATCTGTCGCCGACGAGCAGCGCGTTCGACTTCGTCGGCGCGTACCTGACGGGGGCGAGTGAAACGGCGGAGTTGTGCTTCGACCGGCCGAGCGGGCACTTGTATGCACTGCACGGCGAGAACGTGAACGAGATCGAGGTGCTCTCGCTCGCATCGACCGTGGTCGGGACGGAGCGCAAGCTCGTCGCCGTCGCGACGTACGCGCCGCCGAGCGGCATGCCGGCGACCACGAACCTCGAAGGGCTCGCGCTCGTCTCGTCGGCGGATTGCGCGTCGGGCGACCGTTCGCTGTTCCTCACGATCGACGACGGCGGACCGACGTCGCTCGTGCGTTTCCGCCAATTCCCCTGCTGCGAAACGGCTCCCGCGTCGCAATCCGTTTGCGCGGGAGATGGCACACTCGCGCTCGCCTGCCCGTGCGCGAACACCGGTGCGAGCGGCAACGGCTGCGCGAATTCGCGCGCGGTCGCCGGCGCGCGGCTCGACGCGTGTCGCACGAGCACGGCGGCGCAGATCGAGCTCCTCTCGAGCGGCACGCCGCCCAACTCGCTCGTCTTCTTCGTCGCGTCGACGACGCTCGCGAGCGGCGGACTGCAGCTCGGCGACGGCGTGCACTGCATCGGCGGCGCGCTCCTGCGATTGCGCGCGCACACGGCGGTGAACGGCGTCGCGCTGCTCGGTCCGTCCGCCGGCGATCCGACGCTCGCGACGCTTTCGAGCGCGACGCCGGGCTCGACTTTCTACTACCAAGCCTTCTATCGCGACGTGAACCCGACCTTTTGCAGCAGCGCGACGATGAACGCGACGAACGCGCAGCGAGTCGACTGGTGAGCTGAGGACGCGCGCAGGCGAATCGGTCGCGTCACGCCGAGAACGAGGTTGCGGGGCGCCCCCATGGCCTCAACGCGAGGGCGACTCTTCGCGCACGAAGCGCGAGAGCTCCTCGAGGTGCGCCGACGCGACGCGCAACCCGCGACCCGAGAAGGCGTTCATCCAACGGCGCGCCCACGGTCCGGCGTCGGAGCGCTCGACGTAGCGCTTCGACCACCAACGGGCGAGCGCGAGCAGCGCGACGCCGAGCAACACGTTCGTCGCGAGCACCACGACGTCGAGGCGCGCAAGCGCGTCGATGCCGGTGAGCGCCTCGAAGCCGAGGAGCACGGCCGGCAGCCACACCACCGTGCCGCCGAGCACGGCCCAGGTCAGCAAACGGTATTCGAGGACGCGCAAGCGCTCGAGCTCGCGTTGCATCGCGGTCACCGCTCCGCCGTGGTCGAGTCGCAGCGCCTGCACGACGAGATACGCGGAGCACGCGCTCAGCGCGGCGAACAGCAGAACGAGCGCGCCACCCGCGATCAGGTAACGCAGCTGCGCCGCGTGAGCGACGAGGACCGGCACGATGACCACGAGCGCCGCGACGCCGAGCACGACCTCGATCGCGCGCCACACGACGTACGGCGCGAGCGCGAAGCGCACCTTGCGCATCCACTGCTCGCGCAGGAGCTGCTCGTCGATCGCGAGGCTGCGCTGGAGCAGCTCCCCGTGCGCGGCCCAGGCTGCCTTGAGTTCATCGAGCTGCATGTCGTCCCTCCGTCGATCCGGACCGCGTGCGCCGCTCGAACGCGGAGCGCAGCCTCTCCTTGATGCGTCCCAGTCTCGTGCCCACGTTGGACACGGAGATCCCGATGACCTCGGCGATCGCCGCATGGTCGTTGCCGTCGAGGTAGAGCAGCACGAGCGCCTTCTCGAGGGCGCCGAGGTCCTCGATGCAGCTCACGAGCAGCTGCACGTCCTCGCTGGGCTGCGCCTCACCCGCCGCGACGATCGTGATCGCGTGGCCCTCGATCGAGAGCTTGCGCTCGCGATGACGCCGCTCGCGGCGCTGGAACGAGATCGCGACGTTGAGCGCGACGCGATACACCCACGTCGTCTCCGCGCGCGACTCGTCGAAGCGCTCGCGCGAGCGCCAGAGCTGCAGCGCGACCTCCTGCACGATCTCCTCGCGGTCGGCCGCGTCGCGGCAATAGCCGTACGCGATCTTGTGGATCAGCCCCGCATGGCGCCGCAGGAGCTCCGTGATCGCTGTCGCATCCATCGCTGCACGCCATGATTCGCGTGCGAGAGGTCGCAGATCACAGGCGTGAAGGTTTTTTCCGCGCGGGCGGGTGCGCGCGCCCGCCAGACGTTCTCGTCGCGGTGCACTTGCGACCCGCGCCGTCGGGCAACGATTGATTCCATCACGCGGACTGAGGGGGTCCGGGAGTGCGCGCGCTACCCGAGTCCGTCACGCGCGTCGGGAAAGCGCGGTCAAGAACACTCGCGAGTGATTTTGACCACGGTCGAAAACACTCGTAGGCTGGAAGTCCCTTGCCCGAACGCCGCGAACGCTACCTGGAACCGGCCGTGCGCGCCGACTTGCGGCGCAAGATGGTGTTCGTCTCGGGGCCGAGGCAGGTCGGGAAGACCACGCTTGCACGGCGGCTGGTCAGGAAGGGGGCGGGATACCTCAACTGGGACGTCGCCGCGGACCGCGATCGGATCCTGCGCCACGAACTCCCGCCCGCCGAGCTGTGGGCCTTCGACGAGATCCACAAGTACCGCAGCTGGCGCAATTTCCTGAAGGGCCTGTTCGACGGTCGTGGCGCCGGTCAACAAGTCCTCGTGACGGGGAGCGCGCGATTGGAGCTCTACCGCCGCAGCGGAGATTCGCTCCAAGGGCGCTACCACTTGCTGCGCATGCACCCGCTGTCCGTCGCCGAGCTCGGCGCGGACTCGGCGGACGACCTCCGCCAACTGCTCGACCTCGGCGGTTTCCCCGAGCCGTTCTTCGGTGGCTCGCAGACCCAGGCACGCCGCTGGTCGCGTGAGTATCGCAACCTGCTCGTGCGCGAGGAGCTGACGAGCCTCGAGCGTGTTCACGACCTGTCGAAGATCGACCTCTTGATGCAACATCTGCCCGAGCGCGTCGGGTCGCCGCTCTCGCTCAACGGATTGCGCGAGGACCTGGACACGAGCCACAAGTCCGTCGCGTCCTGGGTGACGATCCTCGAACGGCTGTTCGCCATCGTGCGGCTCGCGCCCTTCGGCAGCCCCAAGCTGCGCGCCGTGAAGAAGGAGCAGAAGCACTACCACTTCGATTGGACGCTGGTGCACGAGCGCGGTCCGCGCTTCGAGAATCTGGTCGCGCTCCACCTGCTGAAGTGGGTCGAATACGAGCAGGACGTCGAAGGCCGCGATCTGGAATTGCGCTACTTCCGCGACGTCGACGGACGCGAGGTGGACTTCATCGTCGTCGAGCGCCGCAAGCCGATCCTCGCAGTGGAGTGCAAGTTCGGCGACGACGAACTCGCGCGCGGCCTGACCTACTTCAAGGAGCGTTTTCCGGCCTGCGACGCCTGGCAGATCAGCTTCGAAGGCAAGAAGGACTACGTCGGGCGCTTGGGGATCCGCGTAGCACCCGCGCTGGAGTTGCTGCACACGCTCGTTTGATGCCGGCGGCCGCGCTCGACGCTCACATCCCCGTGTACTTCGGCCCGCCGCCCTCCGGCACGACCCACTCGATGATCCCGTACGGATCGGCGATGTCGCAGGTCTTGCAGTGCACGCAGTTCGAGAAGTTGATCACGGGTCCCGAGCCCTTCGGTCTGCCTTCCTTCGGCCATTCGTAGACCGCGGCCGGGCAGAAGTGCTGGCAGGGGTTGCCGAACTCCGCCGTGCAGCGCTCCGTGCAGATCGACGGATCGATCACCAGCAGGTGCGGCGGCTGGTCCTCGTCGTGGATCGTGCCCGAGTGGTAGACGTCGGTGAGCTTGTCCATCGACTTCGAGTCGTCGTACACGGGCTTCGTGAAGCGCGACTGTGACACGGGACGCGTCGTCGTATGGTCGGCGTGCCCTTCGCGCCGTCCGACGAGCCCGCGCCCGCCGGTGATCATCTGCACGCCCGCGTCGAGCATGCCCGGAATGACGCCGCCCTCGAACGCCTGGCGCCAGTTGCGCACGCTGAAGAGCTCGTCCTTCGCCCAGGACTTCTCGAAGAGCTCGTCGTAGCGCTGCAATCGCTTCGCGCTCGCGTCGTTCGCCGCGACGGCTTCCGCGATCGCTTCCGCGGCGAGCATCCCCGACTTGATGGCGAGGTGCACGCCCTTGAGGATCGACGCGTTCAAGAACCCCGCCGTGTCGCCGACGAGGACGTAGCCTTCGCCGAAGAGTCGCGGCATCGAGAAGTAGCCGCCTTCGGGCACCGTCTTCGCGCCGTAGCGCAGCACCTTGCCGCCTTCGAGCAGCTTCGCGATCGCGGGGTGCTGCTTCCACTGCACGAAGAGCGCGTGCGGATCGAGCCTCGCGTCCCAGTGATCGAGCCCGATCACGAAGCCGATCGAGAGCCGATTGCCCGGCATGCCGTACACCCAGCCGCCCGCGTAGGCATCGAGCCCCGTCGGATGTCCCGTCGAGTGCAGCACGCGACCGAGCCACTCCGCACCGCGCTCCGTCGGGATCTCCCAGATCTCCTTGATGCCCGTGCCGTAGGTCTGCGGGTTCTTGCCGACGTCGAGCTTGTGACGCTTCACGAGGTGTTTGGCGAGATGACCGCGCGGGCCCTCGCCGAAGACCGTGATCGGCGCCTTGATGTTCATGCCCGGCTGGAAGGTCGACTTCTTCTCGCCGTGCTTGTCGACGCCCTGGTCGCGCGTCGTGACGCCGACGACCTTCTCCACGCCATCGACGGTCTCGAAGAGAATCTCCGCCGCCGGGAAACCGGGGAAGACCTGCACGCCGAGCTTCTCGGCCTCGCTCTTCATCCAGCCGACGACCTGGTTCATCGAGACGATGACCTTGCCGGCGTTCTTGAACTGCGGCGGGACGAACGCGCCGGTCAAGCGCTGCGAGCCGGTCTTCGAGTACATGACCTCGAAGCCGTCCCAGGTGACGTCGGCTTCGACCGGACAACCGCGCTCGCGCCAGTCGGGGAAGAGCTCCTTCATTCCCTTGGGATTCATCACCGCGCCCGAGAGCGTGTGGTCGCCGACATCGGGAGCCTTCTCGAGCACGAGGATCGACTTGCCCTCGATGCCCTTTTGCTGGAGGAGGCGCGCGAGATGGATCGCGCACGCGAGGTTCGCCGGACCTGCGCCGATGAGCAGCACGTCGGCCGGCATCTCCTCGCGCTCGAGATTCTTGAGGTTGAGGGAGTATTGGATCGGCTGGCTCATGTCGATCCGCGCAAGATAGCCGGTGCGGGGATGGGCTCCAAGGCGAGTGAGCGGGCGAGACGGGTGCGCGACTGCGATTGCGTGGGAGAGAGCGAACGGCGCGCGGACTCGTGCGCGGCGCGGTTGGAGAGGCGAGAGCGATGACGGCGGGGCGCGAATGCCAGAACCAGGCCGAAGGCGTTGCCGAGGCAACGCGCCACACAAGCGTGCTACCGCATCGCTGGCCCCGCACGGAGATCGATCGGAGGACCGATCGATCTCCGCGCGGGGCTCGAGGGGCGGAGGGACTTGGGATCGGGTGTCACGTAGAGTGGTGGGGTGCGGGGATTTCCCGCGGCGCGAGTGGAGATGTCTTCGTCATCCGTGGAGTCGAACGATGCGCCGCGCATCGGGCCGTATCGGACGTTGCGCGAGCTCGGTCGCGGCGGGCAGGCGATCGTCTGGTTGGCCGAGGATTCGCGCATCGGAAGGCAGATCGCGCTCAAGGTGCTCCCCTATCTGGGCCCGGGTGGAGAGGACGCATTGAGGCGTTTTCGGCGCGAGGCCGAGGTCGCTTCACGCCTGGAACATCCGGGGATCTGCGCGGTGCTCGAGGCGGATCTCGATGCCGGCACGCCGTACATCGCGATGCGCTACGTGCCGGGCGAGACGCTCGCGCGCAGGTTGTCGCGAGCGAAGGAGAACGGCGCGGCTCCGCCGTCGGGAGCGGAGCTGCTCGAGCTCGCGCAGCTGTTCGAGAAGATCGCGCGCGCGCTGCACGTGGCGCACGAGGCGGGCATCGTGCATCGCGATGTGAAGCCGGCGAACCTGATGATCACGCCGGAGGGCGAGCCGGTCGTGCTCGACTTCGGTCTGGCGCGCGAGGATGACGGGACGAACCACGCGTTGAGCCTGTCGGGCGAGGTCTCGGGCACGCCGGCCTACATGAGCCCGGAGCAGATGACCGGGCGCTCGCGGCCCGATCGGCGCACGGACGTGTGGTCGCTCGGCATCGCCCTCTTCGAAGCGCTGACGCTCGTGCATCCCTTCGCCGCGGCGACGCGCGAGGGCTTGTTCCAGGCGATCATCGACGAGGAGCCGCCGCCGGCGCGCACGCTCAACGCCGCGATCGATCGCGATCTCGCGACGATCCTCGAGACCGCCACGGCCAAGGAGCGCGACCGGCGCTACCAGACGGCGCTGGATTTCGCCGAGGATCTGCGCCGCTGGACGGCGAACGAGCCGATCCGCGCGCGCCCCGTCGGCCGTTTCGAGCGCCTGCGGCGCTGGGTGCAGCGCAAGCCCGCGCTCGCGGCGAGCGCGGCGGCGATCGTCGTCCTCCTGCTCGGCGCGAGCGCGCTCCTCGCGTACGGTGTCGGCGCGTCGAGTCGCGCGGCGACCGAAGCGCAGTTGCGCTCCGTGGCCGAGAGCGCGCGCCAAGCGGCGGACGAAGCGCGCGTGCTCGCCGAGCGCGAGCGCCAGCGCGCCGACGTCGCGCGCGCGGCGGTCGAGCAGGTCGGGCGCGATCACCGCTTCTCCGACGAACTCGACTTGCTCAACATGCAGCTCGGCACGCTGCTCTTCGGGTTCAACTCCAAGGAGAGCGTCGGCGCGCTCATGCCCAAGTACGTCGCGGCCTTCCGCGACTTCGGCGTCGATTTCCAGGGAGAACGGCCGGTCGCGGAGCTCGTGGGCGAGTTCAACTCGCTGCGCGAGCGCGACGGGGAGCTGTGGAACGTCGCGCAGGAGTCCTTGCGCAACCTCGCCTGGAACGCGACGCAGGCCGACGACCCCGCGCAGGCTGCGTTGCGCAAGCGCGTGCTGGACGTGCTCGAAGCGTTCCCCGGAGTGTCGTGGCCCGAGCTCGACGCGGCGCGCGAGCGCTGGCGCAAGGAGCACGTCGACGACTTCGCGCCGCTGCTCGCCGACGACGTGTTGTCCGCCCGCTCGAGCGTGCAGCTGCTCGAGATCGCCGGCGCGCTGCTCGGCGTCCCCGGCCACCTCGCCGACTCGCGCCGGATCATCGAGCGCGTGCTCGCGAGCGATCCGGGTTCGTTCCGCCTGCACTACCTCGCCGCCGCCATCGGGTTCATGCAGGCCGCGCAGAATCCGCGCGACGACTCCGAGCCCGCGCGCGCGCAGCGCCGCGAGCTCGTGCACCAGATGGAGATCGCCGTCGCGCTGCGCCCGCGCTCGGGCTTCGTGCGCGCGATGTTCGCGAACGCGCTCGCCGTGAGCGGCGACATCGACAACGCGGTGCGCACGATGGACATGGCCACAGAGCTCGACCCGAAGAACGCGCTGGTGTGGCTCTACAAGGCGCGCTTCTACAGCTACTCGCCGTACGTACAGCCCGGAATTGAGGCGTGCGACAGGGCGCTCGCCCTGGATCCGACGCTCGGCGGCGTGCGCGAGCTGAAGGCGCAGCTCGAGGCGGGCCCGAGGAGACGTTGAGCGAAGCGGCGCGCGCTCGCCGCCTGCGAGGGGAGCGACGAAAGGACCACGGAGTGGGTGGCCGTCGAGCATGGAACGACGAGCCCGACGCAGCCGTGAGCGGGCGCGCGGCGAAGCGGCAGGAGGTCTCTCGATGGCGTGTCGGTCGTCCGTCCCGCGCGTGGCGTCCGCTACGCACCGGCGCCCGGGATCTCGGCCACACGCACGAGCCCGTGCCGTCTCCAGCCGACGCGCAGGAGCCAGCACCGCGCACGAACGACCGGCGGATCGACGAGCGAGGCGAGCCATCGCGCTCCTCGCTCGAGCCAGCCGTCGAACGCGGCGCCGGAGGAGCACGGGTCGATGCCTTCGACGCGCAGTCCGTGCTTGCGCGAGTTGTTCAACGTGTAGGCGAGCGCATGGCGCACTTCGCGCGGCGTGCGCAGCGCACGTGCGTGGTAGCGATCGGCGAACACGCGACCGCCGCGACAGAGCACGCGGTTCAGTGCGCGCGCGATGCGAACCGAGAGCCCCTTCATGCCTCGCGCGAGTGCGCGCGCGTCCCGAGCCTCGACGATCGCGTGGAGGTGGTTCGACTGGAGCGAGAAGTGGATCACTCTCAGGCCGAAGCGCTCCCTCCCTGCGCGCAGCGCGAGGAGCACTTCGTCGCGCATGGCCCCGCGCCGCAAGTTCGGCAAGCCGCGCTCGACCTTGGCCGTGACGAGCACTGGCACTCGTTCGCACACCTCTTCCCGCGCGCCATGCGACACCATCGCCGCCTTGCCCTTCGGTTTCCTTCCGGCGCCCGCGCGCGCGCCGCCGCGCCCTGAAAACGTGAGCTGTCGAATTCGAGGAGCTGTGTCGCGCTCAATTCGGGCCGTTCTCATCGTCGCCTCCACCGCAAGAAGACGAACGAGACTCGCGCCGGTGACAGCGCAAGTGTGTTTTTTCGCGAGACCCAATCGACGCCGGCGGCGCAACCGCCGAATCGCGCCCCACGCCTCGGCATCGCAGATGCGCAAGCGCGGAGCCGATGTCCGCCGAATCGATCGGTGAAGCGAGCGCTGGAGATCGAGCACGGCAGCAGCGCTCGCGAACACCACGCTCCTCGGCGAGCGACGCTGGAAACCCTGCGGTGCAGATTGGATGTCCGCCGAATCGTTCCGCCCCGCGCGTGCGGAGGATCCGGCGCGGCGGATTGGCTCGCAAGCGCTCCGGGGCCATCTGCCGGCACGAGCTCGCCGCCGGTGTCCCGCCGCACGCGATGCAACGTCCGCACCTCGTGATCGGGAACCAACGAGGCAGCCGCGACGCCGACGCTCGTCGAGCGCGTGGAAGTCGGCGCGGTCCATGAGTCGCCTACCGTATGCTCGGCGGCGAGAAGCGTTGCCGCGCTCTCGGCGCCACGCCCCCGTCCGCAAGGCGCGTGCGCCGCGCTCGCGTCGGCGGTGCGTCCGCTCCGCTACTCGCGACGCCCTACGACCGCTCCCCGATCCACTCCTCGCCGCCCGCGTAGATCTCCTTCTTCCAGATCGGGAGCGACTTCTTCAGCTCGTCGATCAGGAAGCGGCACGCCGCGAAGGCGGCGTCGCGGTGCGGGCTCGCGACGGCGACCACGACGCTCGCGCCGCCGATCTCGACCACGCCGACGCGGTGCACGACGAGCATGCGCAGCTCGCGCTCCGCGCTCGTGACGACCGCCGCGCGGCAGCGCGCGAAGATGCGCTCCATCTCCGGTCCGGTCATCGCGTCGAAGGCCTCGTACTCCAGGCGCACGACGCGCCGACCGCGGCTGGTGCCGCGCGTCGCGCCGACGAAGGTCGTGAGCGCGCCGCAGGAGGCGTGTTCGACGCGCGCGCGGCACGCTTCGACGTCGATCGAGTCGCGCGCGAGCTCGAAGACGCCTTGCGCGAGGCGTTCCTCCGCGTCGAGACCGCCGCCGGAGACCGGCGGGAGCAGGCTGACGTCGTCGCCGGCGCGAACCTCGCGCTCGCCGTTCGCGTACTGCGTCCCGATGACGCCCGCGACGTGCTCGAGGCTTCCGATGCGCGGATGACGGCGCTCGATCTCGCGCTTGAGCTCGGCGATCGTCAGCCGCTCCGGCAAGCCCTCGAGCACGAGCACGCTCGTGCCCGCGCGCTCGCGCAGACCGGCGAAGAGGCGCACGGAGAGCTGCATGCGTGCTCCAGCGCCTCCCGTGCGTCACGAAGATCCGCGCGCGCGGATCAGAACGGCGTGTCGTCCGCGGCGAGGTACTCGCCTTCGCCCGCGGTCGCCGCGTAGCCGCCTTGGCCACCGCCACCGCCGCCACCGCCGGGCGCACCCGCGCCTTCCGCATCGCTCGGCGCGCCACGAGCTCCGCCCATGTTCTCGCCGCGACCGCCGCCGGCGCCCACGAACTCCCACGTGTCGGCGACGACGTAGAGCTTCGAGCGCTTGCCGCCGCCGTTCTTGTCCTCCCACGTGTCGAGGCGCAACGAACCCTCGATGAAGCAGGGCTTGCCCTTGGTGTGGTACTTCGAGAACGCCTCGCCGCGCGCGCCGAAGATCGTCACGTCGACGAAGGTCGGCTCTTCCTTCCATTCGCCGCTCTGGCCGTCCTTGAAGCGCCGGTTGACCGCCAGGCCGAACTTGCAGATCGGCATGTTGCTCGGCGTGTAACGGAGCTCGGGGTCCCGCGTGAGGTTCCCCATCAGGATGACCTTGTTGTAGCTCGCCATGCCCCTCTTCCTCGACCGTTCGTGCTGCATCCGCTCGCGCGCGGCCGCGTCCTGCGGCAACGCGGCGCACTCGGCGCCGGATGCGGGGCGGGAGTGTAGCGCGCGGAGTGAGCGGCGGCGAGCGGCTGCGCGTCGGTGCGCGCTCCGCAAGCGTGCGCTCGGGGCGCGCTCTCGTGGAGCGCCCTCGGGGAGCGTACGATTGCCCGTGCCATGGAGCACGACTCGCGCGCGAAGCAGGCACGACCCGAGGACCGTGGAGGCCGCGAGCGCCGGCGCTGGACGCGCACGAACGCGGATCTGCCGATCACGCTCTTCCTGCCCAGCGGCCGCTTCCAGGCGCGCGTGCGCGACGTGTCGCGCGCGGGCGTGTGCTTCTTCCTGGATCGCCCGCTGCCGTTGATGACCGTGCTCCAGATGACGCTGGCGCTGCGCGTGCCGGGCGGGCTGCGCCACGTCACGGGCTGCGGCGCGGTCGTGCGCTGCGAGCGCATCTCGAAAGCGCTCGACCACTGGGAGATCGCGCTCTTCCTGCACGAGCTCTCCGAGCACGATCGCGAGCTGATCGAGGAGTTCGTGCGCGAGCAGGAACTCGCGCGCGGCGAGACTCCGCGCGGCGGCGCTGCCGAGCGCCGCGCGGGCGAGTAGCGCGAGCCGCGCTCGCTCAGCGCCCCTGGAGCTTCTGCAGCGCCTGCGTGGCGACCTGCACGTACGGATCGCTCGCCGCCGCGGCGCCGAGCTCCGCCTGCCGCACCGCGACCACGCGACTCCAGCCCTCGCGCGCGGCCGGGAAGCGCGCGAGCTGGCCGTTGCACTCGGCGAGCGCGGCCCAGATGCGCACGTCGTCCAGGCCGTGGTCGAGCGCGAACTGCAGGTGCGGCAGGCCGTCGGCCGGGTGTCCGGTCTCCACGAGCACCAAGCCGAGCAGGTAGCGCGCCTCGGCGTCGGTC
Source organism: Planctomycetota bacterium (assembly GCA_044228975.1). Classification (GTDB taxonomy): domain Bacteria; phylum Planctomycetota; class UBA1135; order UBA1135; genus JADJNY01. The sequence continues at coordinate 22,604 of JBGATX010000075.1, forward strand.
GGCACGGCCTGCAGGTAGGTCGAGAGCTCCTGCTGCGTCTCGGCCACGCGGCCGAGATCGAGCAGCAGGTTCGCGCGCGCGAGCGACCACGCGGGCTTGACCTTGCCCTTCTGGCGCGCGAGCGCGAGACCGTTCTCGAGCGTCTCGAACGCGCGCCGGAGGTGCTCGTCGCGCTTCTCCGGCTCGACCTCGGCGAACTGGCGGATCGTATTCGCCTCGCTGAGCAGGTGGCGCGGGTCCTGGTCGATCTTGAAGGCGTCGTCGTAGAACGTGTAGGCCTCGCGCAGGAGCGCGAGCTTCCGCGCCGGATCGGTCTCCTTCAGCGAACGGCTCGCGCGCAACGCCGCGAGGCTGTCGTGCGCGAACGTGTTCCAGGGCTGCACGACGAGGCTCTGGCGCCACAGACCTTCGGAGTCGCGCCACACGAGCGTTTGGTTCCAGCACGAGTACGCGAGCCCTCCGACGAGCAGCGCGCCGATGCCGATCGCCGGCGCGAGTGCGGCGCGCGGCCGCGGCCAGAGGAACAGCGCGCCCGCGACGAGCAGCGCGAACGGCACGCACGAGAGGTAGCTGTAGCGATCGGCCGCGATCTGCGAGCCGGCCTGCGTGATGCCGCTCGTCGGCGCGATCGTGATCAGGAAGCACGCCCACGCCGCGGCGAGCGCGGGGAGCTTGCGACCCAGCGCGAGCGCGACGAGCGCGACGCCCGCTCCGATGAGCGCCGGCACGACGAACGGCGAGGTGAGCATGACCTCGTTCGACGGCAGCTCGTACATCGGCGACATCTGCCGCGGCGCGAACGTCTTGAACGGGTAGAGGAAGAGCCCGAAGCCGACCTGCACGAGGCGCTGGGGAATCGGGTACTCCTCGAGGGTGTACATCGACTCCGCGCTCACCTTCTGGCCGAACCAGGCCACGAACATGAGCGCGAACGCGACCGCGAAGTGCGCCGTCTTCTCGCGCACCAGCGCGCCGAGGCCGCGCGCGCGCAGACGCTGCAGCGGCCACACGTCGAGAACGAGCAGCAGGAACGGGAGCACGAAGACCGAGACCTTCGACATGCCGGCGAGCACGAAGAAGATCACGCTCCAGTGTCGCGCGCCGCGCGCGGCGTCCGGATCGACCGGCGCGCCCGGCGCCGTGCCGAGAGGCGCAACCGAGCGCAGCCACGCCGCGAGCGCGAGGAAGAAGAACAGCCCCGAGAGCACGTCGCGACGTTCCGTGACCCACGCGACGGACTCGGCGCGCAGCGGGTGCACGGCGAAGAGCGCGGCCGCCAGGAACGCGGCCGCGTCGCGCGTCGCGGTGCTCGCCGCCGGGCGGATGCGCGCGAAGAGCAGCCGTGCGCAGACGAAGGCCGCCGCGGCGCTCATGGCGTGGATGAGCACGCTCGTGAGGTGGTATCCGGCCGGCTTCATCCCCCACAGCACGTAGTCGAGGCCGAGCGTCAGCCACGTGAGCGGATGCCAGTGCGCCATGTGGTAGCTGGTGAACATCCACGTCACCTGCTCCGGCCCCAGCCCGCGATAGTTCGGGTTGTCGAGGAAGTTGCGCGGGTCGTCCCAGTTGACGAAATCGGCCGAGAGCGCGGGCCAGAACGCCGCGAAGACGAGCAGCGCGAGCGCGAGCGCGTACGGCCACGTCGCGCCGCCCGCGGGGGATGCAGGCCGCGTGTCGAGCGCGTGCGGAGCGTCGCTCGGCCGCCCGCGATCGTCTCCCGCCATCACGTGCGGCGTCCACGCCGCGCGTCGCGCGCCGGACGTCACGTCGTGCGCGTCCTCCGTCGTGACGTCGGCTTCCGTGGCGGCGAGCGCCTGGCGCTCGAGCTCCGCCTCGAGAGCCTCGCGCTCGGCCTTCTCGCGGGAGCGAGCGTCGTCGCCGGCGTCGTCGTTCGCGGACATGGGCGCGAATGCTAGCGCCGGGGTCGCGGGTCGAACAGCGGGCCGGACGTCGCGCCGCGGCTCACGCTCGGACTTCGAGCACGCGCTCGATGCGCGCGAGGTCCGCGAGCAGGCGCGGCTCGAAACCGCGCGCGCGGGCGAGCTCGGCGGCGCGCGGCCCCTGCGTCGCGCCGAGCTCGACGAGCAGGCTGCCGCCCGGCTCGACCAGCTCGCGCGCGCGCTCGAGCAGCGTGCGCACCCAGAAATCGGCGTCGTTCGCCGGCGCGAAGAGCGCGAGCTCGGGCTCGTAGTCGCGCACCTCCGGCGCGAGGCTGGCGCGTTCCTCGCGCGTCACGTACGGCGGGTTCGAGAGCAGGAGATCGAAGCGCCGCCCGCGTTCGCTCACGACCTTCGAGAGGAGAGAGAGCCCGTCACCCTCGAGGATCTCGACGCGCGCACGCTCCGTCTCGCCGGCGAGCGCCGCGAGGTTCGCGCGCGCGCACAACACCGCGGCGGCGGAGACGTCGACGGCGCACACGCGCGCGCCCTCGACCTCGAGCGCGCACGAGATCGCGATGCAACCGCTGCCCGTGCCGAGATCGGCGATCCACGGCGCCGAGCGCCGCGCATCAGGCAGCTCGCGCGCGAGCTCGCGCGCGCGATCGACGACGAGCTCCGTCTCCGGCCGCGGCACGAGCAC
>JBGATX010000290.1:0-2860 GCA_044228975.1 Planctomycetota bacterium
CGCGCGCGCCGCTGGCCTGCGCGTCGTGATCGCGACGGTGCGCATCCAGAAGCCGGGCGAGGAGGGCTACGACCGGCGCCTCGCGGCGCTCGAGCCCGACGCGGTGCTCGTGCGGCACTGGGGCGCGCTCGTGCACTTCGACGAAGCGGGGACGAGCGCGCGCCCGCGCCTGATCGGCGACTTCTCGCTCAACGTGACGAACTCGATCACCGCCGCGGAGCTCCTTGCGCGAGGTCTCGACGGCCTGACGCCCGCGCACGACCTCGATCGAGACCAGCTGCTGGCGCTGCTCGCGGCGAGCGAGCCGGAGCGTTTCACGATCGTGTTGCAGCACCACATCCCGACCTTCCACACCGAGCACTGTGTCTACGCGCATCTCCTGTCCCACGGCCGCGACTTCCGCACGTGCGGCAGGCCGTGCGAATCGCATCAGGTGTCGCTGCGCGACCAGCGCGGGCGCGAGCACCCCGTGATCGTCGACGTCGGTTGCCGCAACACGGTGTTCAACGCCGAACGGCGCAGCGCGGCGGAGATCGCGGGCGAGCTCGTGCGGCTCGGCGTGCGGCGGTTCCGCGTCGAGTTCGTGCGCGAGACGCGCGCGCAGGCGCGCGAGGTGCTCGGTGCGCACGCGGCGCTGCTCGCGGGCCGCGCGAGCGCGAGCTCGGTCCTGCAACGCGCGGCCGCGGACGGCCGCGTCGGTGTCGCCGATGGTGCGATGGCACTCCTGCACGCCGGAGACGGAACCGGCGAAGCTCGCCGCTGAGCGAGCACGCGCGCCTCCGGCCGCATCGATGTCCCGAGGTCGATCCTGGCGCGGCGCGGGACGGCTCCGATGCCTCGCGTGACGGTTGGACCGGCCGCCGGGCAGCGCGCGCGTTCGCGTGAGAGCACCTCGGATCCGAATCGACGTGCCTGCGCGCGCGGAATCACACTCGCATTCGTGCCTTGCACGAACATGCAGACGGGCTCGAGACGAACGACTGACTCGGAAAGCAATGGAACGAACCGACCGCACCTTGTTAGATATGCTGGTCGAGCTCGCGTTTCACCACTCTCTCTCCCACAGTCCAATTCGAATCGACTCATGCCCAGAAACTCCGGCTCCACCACGGACGTTCAGTCCCTCGTCGAATCGTTCTCGTCACAACTCGTTGCTCTCGTTCGTCAATCGACGCTCGAACGCATCCAATCGGCTTTCGCCGCTGACGGGGCCGTTGCGCCGGCCCGCCGTCGTGGCCGGCCGGCGGGATCGGGCGCGACGCGCAAGGCTGGCCGACCCGCTTCCGCGGGCGGAAAGCGCACCCCGGCGGAGCTCGAACGCATGTCCGGCGCCTTGATGGGCTTCATCAAGAAGAACCCCGGTCAGCGCGGCGAGCAGATCGCCGCGGCGCTCCGTACCGACGTCAAGACGATGCGCCTGCCGATTCTCAAGCTCATCGCCGAGAAGAAGCTCAAGACCAAGGGTCAGCGCCGCGGGATGACGTACTTTGCGTCGTGAACGGAAAGGAGCAACCCCAGTGAGCAACAATTCCAAACGCACTCGCCGCGGCGAGGCCGAATTGATCGCCGACCTCGAGGCGAAGATCGCCGCATTGAAGGCGCGGGCCGAAGCGAAGAAGGTCAAGCGCGACCCGGCGCTGCGCCACGTGCGCGTCGCACTGCGCTCGATCGACAAGGCGCTCTCGGGCACCGAGGACAACGCCATGCGCTCGGCTCTCGACGAGGCGCGCGCGACGTTGTCGGCTTGCCTGCAATTGCACGGCATCTCCGCCAAGACGAACGTGCGCGGCACGATCGTCCCGCGCACGCGCGGGATCTCGAACGTCGACGAGAACCAGGTTCTCGACTACATCCAATCGCATCCGGGCCAGCGCGGCGAGGAGATCGCCAGCGCACTGGGCACGGACACGAAGACGATGCGTCCGACCGTGCGCAAGCTGATCGACGACCGCCGCGTCAAGACCAAAGGCCAAGCGCGCGGCATGCAGTACTACCCCGTCTGACCGATACGCCACACGGCATCTTCCTCACCATTCGCCCGCGGTACGGTACACGGCATCTTTCTCACCGATTCGCCCGCGCCCGCTCGCGCGCCGCACGCTCACGCGAATCGGTGGGAAAGATGCCGTGTACCGTACGCCGAGGCGTCGCGTGTGCGATTGCGCGCGAATCGGTGAGAAAGAAGCCGTGTACCGTACTACCGCCGCTCGACGATGCGCCGCGCAATCGTTGAACGCTCGCGCAGCCGCACGCGCACCTGTTCGAGCGTCGGCGCTTCGATCTGCGCGGACGGGAGCTCGCGCCAGGCGCGCAGGTCGTCGGCGGCTCCGGTCGCCTGTGACGTCGCGCGTTGCTCGAGCCAGGACTGCAACGCCGTCTCCGCGGCCGCGCCGTCGGCGCTCGTCGATGTCATGCACTCGATGACGAACGCCGCGGCGACGAGGTCGCGCGTGTCCCGCGCTCGTACAGGTGATGAGCGCCGCCAAGGCGTCGCGACAACCGATCTCGCCGAGCGCGCTCGCCGCGTTCGCCGCGATGTGCGGCTCGTCGAGCGCCAGCGCGAGGTCCGAGCACGCGCCGCGCGCGCGCGCGCCCATGCGTTCGAGGCATTGCACGACGTGCAGGCGCACGTGGTCGTTCCTCTCGTGCAGCGCGCCGACGAGCACGGGGACGATCCAGTCGCTGCTGCGCGAGAGCGCGAAGCGCGCGTCGTCGACGAGGCGCAGGTCGTCGGCGGCTCCGGTCGCCTGTGACGTCGCGCGTTGCTCGAGCCAGGACTGCAACGCCGTCTCCGCGGCCGCGCCGTCGGCGCTCGTCGATGTCATGCACTCGATGACGAACGCCGCGGCGACGAGGTCGC
>JBGATX010000076.1:0-24850 GCA_044228975.1 Planctomycetota bacterium
GGTTTACCAGGGATGAAAGACCGGGGACCCCGCTCCCTGCCCCGCACGCAGCGCGCTGCGCGAGCTCCGAGGCACTCGGAGCCCGCGCGGCGCGCTGCGTTCGTCGAGTGCGCGCCTCGTGACGCATGCCCGCGACGGATGCTCGGCCCGAGGCGGAGCGCTAGTGTGGGCGCCGCGAACACGCATGGGCGCTCTCCGAGCTTCGATCCTCCTGCCGACCCTCGACGCCGAGCGCGATCTCGCGCGGCTCCTGCCGGCGCTCGCGCAGCAGGAGCTCGACGGCGACGTCGAGAAGCTCGCCATCGACTCGAGCTCGAGCGACGCGACGCGTGAACTCCTGACGCGCGCCGGATTTCGCGTGACGACGATCTCGCGCAGCGAGTTCGGTCACGGCCGCACGCGCAACGAGCTCGCACGCGCGGCGCGCGCGCCGCTGCTCGTGTTCCTGTCGCAGGACGCGCTGCCGCAAGGCGCGGACTTCCTCGCGCGCCTGATCGCGCCCTTCGAGGATGAGCGCACGGCCGGCGTCTACGCGCGCGTGCTGCCGCACGAGGACGACGATCCGCTGACTCGCCGCAGCGTGCTCGACGCGCCGGAAGCGTCGCAGGTCGCGCTCACGCACGAGCCGCGCGCGCCCGCAGCGAGCGTGCGCTTCAACGACGTGGCGAGCGCGGTGCGCGCGTCGGTCCTGCGCGAGCTGCCGTTCCCCGACGTCGCGTTCGGCGAGGACGTCGCCTGGGGCCGCGCGGCGTGCGCGAGCGGCTGGCGCTTGCGCTTCGAGCCGCGCGCGCTCGTGAGGCACGCACACCGTTACGGCATGCGCGGAGCGTACGAGCGCTACCGCGTCGACGCGGCGTTCCATCGCGAGCTCGACGGACGGCGCTTGCGACCGTCGATGTGGTCGGTCCTGCGCGGGACCGCGTACGAGCTCTCGCGCGACTTCGCGTTCGTGCGCGAGCACGGCGGGGCGGCACACCTGCTGCGCGCGCCGTTCCTGCGCGCGGCGCAGGTCCTCGGCCAGTACGCGGGCAGCCGCTGAATCTCTGGCGCGTCAGGGCGTCGGCTGTCACGCGTCGAGTGCGTCGGGCCGCGCACGCTCGCGCAGGTGCTCGAGCCCGCGCTTCAGTCGGCTGCGCACCGTCGCGGGCGACGCTCGTTCGGCGCGCGCGATCTCATCGATTGTCGCGCCGTGCACGTAGTGCAGCGCGAGCGTCGTTCGGTAGGGTTCGCCGAGCGCCTCGATCCGGCGGCGTGCGTTCTCGCGCGCATCGGCTTCTGCGATCACGTCGAGCGTCGACCCGTAGTGGAGCGGCGCGTCGACGTCGCGCTCGCGCCGCCGCCGACCGCGCTCGGTCGCGCCCATGCGGCCGAGCGCGCGCCGTCCGACGACGCGGATCCACGCGTCGAAGCGCCCGCGCTCCAGCGGGGGCCGCGCGAGCAGCGCCAGCCAGATTTCCTGGACGGCGTCGTCGCGGTCTGTCGCGTGCGAAGTCAGCGATGCGACGATGCGCACGATGCGCGCGTGCAGACAGCGCGTCGGGCGGTTTTCGTCGCCTGCGCCCTCGTGTGCGCGGGTCCGTTCCACGTCGCGTGAGTGGCGTCACCGTGCGCGCTCGACACGAATTCGCGACGCGCACGCGCCGGCAGGACCGACGAAGCATGTTGGGAAAAACCGGCGAATCGTGCCACGCCGCGCCGGGCTGCGCGCCTCAAGACTCGCGTGGAACGATCGCTCGGCACGTGCGCTGGTGCGCAGGGACGTGTCGGAGCGGTTCCCGTGGAGGATCCCGTGAAGCCCCGCCCGATGCCGAATGCATGCTCGCTCGCCGCCCTCCTGTGTCTCGCTCCGACGGCGCTCGCGGGAGCGAGCGACCCGTCCGCGAATGCGTCGAGCGCGGTTGCGCGCGCTCCCGCGCGCGCCGAGCAGATCGTGCAGGCCGACTTCGACGCCGACGGTCACGACGATATGTACGTCGTCGACAGGCAGGGGCTGGGGACGCTGCTGCTGGAGCTCGGCGACGGGTTCCAGGACGTCAGCGCGGTGTCAGGCCTCCCGCGGCGACCCCAGATCGCATTCGCCCGAGCGATCCAGCTCGACGGCGACGGCCGCATCGATCTCGCGCTCGTGTTCGACGACGGCGACGTCGAGCTGTGGCGTAACACCGCCGCGCTCGCGTTCGAGAACGTGAGCGCCGATCGAGCGCTCGCGAGCGCGGTCGGCGACGTGATCCAGTCCTACCTCGCGCAGCGCGCGGGCGCGCGAGCTGGAGCGCCCGACCTCGACACGACCGGTGGTCCGGCGCAGATCGTCGTCTGCGGCGGCAAGATCGAAGATCAGGCGAACCCGGGCACGTGCCTCGAGGCCTCGGACGTGCCGACGCTCGGCATGCTGCTGCCGCTCTCGAGCAAGCTGTTCGTGACCACCGGCGGCGAGGTCGTCATCGGTGGCACGACCGGCACGGCGAAGCTCAACGTCAACGGCGACGTCGCCGTGGGACGCGTGATCTTCTCCGACCTGATCCCGCTGACGAGCGCCGTCGCGATCGGTCCTCCGTCCCGCTGGTCCGCCAGGTCCCGACGGCGCGCAGGGACCGGTCGGTCCCGTCGGCCCCACGGGAGATCCCGGCGACGCGGGTCCGCAGGGCGCGCAAGGTTCGCCCGGCGCGCAGGGCCCGCAGGGACCGATCGCTTCGATCAACGGCCGCATCGGCCCGGTGGTCACGATCGCCGGCGTGAACGGCGTGACGGTCACGTCGGGGTCGGGCTCGACGATCACGGTCTCCGTGCCGAGGCGTAACTGCCTGTTCGCCGGGCGTGTCTATACGACGGGCGCGAAGTGCTACCTGCAGGAGCGCTTCGCCGGCTGCACCGGCGGCGGCAACTTCCAGTACCACCAGTGCCAGGACAACGGCACGTGGGCAACCTTCAGCTACTCGTGCTCGAACCCGTCGCCCTTCCCGACCTGCGGCTTCTAGAAAGCTTCGAGGTGTACCCATGCGCCCGTCCTTCCGCTGCTTCTCGTTGATCCCCGCGGTCGTGCTCGTCGCCGGCGTCGCTCGCGCGAGCGCCGCGCAGGAGGGTCCGTCCCGTCGCGTCGTCCCGATCTCGCTGGGCGAATCCGCCGAGCTCGACGGTCGCGCGCTCCTCGTGTGGAGCCCCTCGACGCGCCCGCGCCTGCTCGTGCGCACCGACGCTGCCTCCGGCGATGGATGGCGCGACGTGGGCGCGACGCGCGGCCTCGCGAACGCGCCCGCGCTCCGCCACGCGCTCGTGCGCGACTTCGACGGCGACGGTCGCACGGACCTCGCGGGCATCGGCGTCGACGGCACGGAGCTCGTGCTCGTGCAGCGCGGCGCCGGCTTCGAGCCCGCTGCGGCGAACGCGCCGTTCCGCGACAGCGCGCTCGCGGCGGTCTACGCCGTCGATCCGGCCAGTGTGCCGGGCACCGCGGCGCTCGGCTCGTGCCCGGACGGCATCGCGGACGCGTCGGCGGTCCCGCCGCAGGCCGACTGCATCAGCGCGAACTCGACCCCGTCGTCGGGCTTCCTCTACCCGTCGACGGCGGAGCTCTGCATCGGTGCGTCGGGCGTCGGCATCGGCACGACGTCGCCGGCGTTCCCGCTGCACGTTGCAGGCTTCACGAAGATCGTCACGGGCTCGCTCGTGTTCCCGGCGAACGGCACGAGCCAGAGCACCGCGCAGCTTCCCGGTCCGCAGGGGCCGCAGGGGCCGGCCGGCAACGCGGGCCCCGCTGGTGCTGCCGGCGCGACCGGACCCACGGGACCGCAAGGATCTCCGGGTCCGCAGGGTCCGCAGGGCGTGCAGGGTCCGCCAGGACTCTCGGGCACGATCAGCGAGATCGATCCCGGCTCGAAGATCGGTGCCGTGGTGCTCGCGGCGTCGGGTTTCGCGGGAATCTCGACCTCGGGCAACCAGATCACGGTCTCGATCTCGAGCCCGGTGACGTGCACGTGGGGCTCGCTGGTGTACTCGCAGAACGCAATCTGCTTCGAGGACGTGCCGACGTCGTGCGCGGGCGGCTGGACGAACCCCAAGCGCCAGTGCAACTCGAATGGCACCTGGTCGAACTTCACCAGCCAGTGCAACCCGACGAGGCCGATCTTCCCGATCTGCGGCCAGTGACGCCGCCACGTCGACGAGGAACCACCATGAAGCTCTCCGCAATTTCGCTCGCGTGCTGCGTCGCGACGCTCGCTCTGTTGTCGAGGACCGCCTCCGCCGGCACGCCGATCCCCGACCCGGCGCTCCCGACCCCGCCCAGCTTCTCGCTGCGCTTCACGTTGCCCGAGTTCTCCTTCCTGCACTCGGCGGCGGTCGTCGGCGTCAACCGCTACGGCGGCGAGGCCGACTTTCGCGTCAAGCTGATCAAGGAAGGCGAGGAGCTCTTCACCGACGTCACGCTCGCCGACCAGCGCCTCCTCGACGTGTGGGCCCTGTGGATGGCCGAGCGCACGTCGAGCGTCGTCGGAGACTCCGACCTCGCGGCGCTGTCGGCCGAGTCGCGCGTCGCGCTCGCGCTCGCGAAGGCGGTCAACGCGAAGCTCACCGAGGCGCGGCAGCGACCGCAGTATGCCGAGCTCACGATCGCCGGCACCGTCAAGGCGGTCGACAAGCGCTTCTTCCTCGACACGCCGAAGGGCGGGTTCGAGCTGATGGGGCCCGTCGCACCGAACGTCGCGGCACTCGTCGGCCGCTCGATCCGCGCCACCGGCAGCCACCGCCTCCCCGGCGGCTTCGAGCTCGCGCGCTTCGTCGAGCGCCACGTGAACACACTGGAAGTCTTCACGATGAGCCAGTGTCCGTTCGGCAAGCGCGCGCTCGCGTCGTTGATCGACCGCGTGCGCAGCGAACCGAGCGCGCCGCGCCTCGACGTGCACTACATCTTCTACCGGCTCGACGGCGCGCCGGCCGGCTCGCCGCAGTACACGTCGCTGCACGGCGACGCGGAGATCGAGGAGGACCTCGTGCAGATCGTCGTGCGGGACACCTACCCCGACCGCTTCCAGGGGTACATCGTCGAGCGCTCCGGCTCGGACGCGCCGTGGGCCGAGGTCCTGCGCAAGGCCGGCCTCGGCGCGGCGGAGGAAGCCTACGTGCGCGAGCGCATCACGAACGAGCGCGAGACGCTGATCGCCGCCGAGTACGCCTACGTCTTCGGCGTGCACGGCATCCGCGACGGCAGCCCGAGCTTCGTGTGGGAGAGCGAGCGCATCGACGACTTGAACACGTTGCCGTGGCTCCGCGGCCTGGATCCGCAGGCGCAGCCCTGCACCGGCGGTTGAGGCGCAGACGCGCGCGACACGAGGAACCCGAGACCGAGAAACGGAGTGCAGACATGAAGCAGTCGTGGCATCGATTCGTGTGGACGGGCTCCGCGGTCGCGCTCGCGACGGCCGCTGGAGTGGCGCAGACCCGCGTGGGCTGGACGAGCGCCGACTTCGACGGCGACGGCGTGCGCGACCTGTACGTCGTGAACGCGAGCGGCGGGGACTCGCTGCTCCTGCGCCGCGGCGCGGAGTGGAGAGAGTCCAGCGCTGCGTGGGGCATCGACGCGCAGTGCGCGAGCGTGCGCGCCGCCGCGGCCGTCGTCGACGCCGTCGGGCGTGTCGACCTCGTGCTCGAGCGCGCTTCGGGAGCCGTCGACGTGCGCTTGAACTCGGCCGACGGCCGGTTCCTGCCGCCCGAGGCGTCGCTCGTCGCGGGCGCGAGCGTGCGCTCCCGAGCGTTCGCGGCGCTGCGCGCAGGTGGAGCAGGAGCCTCGCTCGCTCCCGAGCCGCAGCCCGGCACGACCGTCGCCGCGCTCACCGGCTGCTCGGCCGACATGCGCGACTGGGGTGTCTCGGGCGCGTGCCTGCAGGCGTCGTCGTCGCCGGCGCTCGGTCAGCTCTACCCGCTCTCGTCGACGCTGTTCGTCACGCCCGCCGGTGACGTCGGCATGGGCACGACGTCGCCGACGTCGAAGCTGACCGTCAATGGCGATCTGCGTACGAACGCGATCCGCTTCCCGGACGGCACGCTGCAGATCACCGCCAACGTCTTCGGCCCCGGCGGTCCGGCCGGTCCGCAGGGTCCGACCGGAGTGCAGGGACCCGCCGGGCCGAAGGGTCCGAAAGGTGGGGTCGGTGCGCAGGGCGCGGCCGGTCCGCAGGGACCCGTCGGTCCGCAAGGTCCGGCCGGTCCGGTGACGTCGCTCAACTCGCAGACGGGCGCGACGCAGAACATCGTCGGCGGCACGGGGATGACCGTGACGGCGTCGGGCAACACGATCACGCTCGATGCCAACTACCGCTGCCGCTACAACGGCCTTCTCTACACGACCGGTCAGCAGTGCTACCTGTGGGAGCGCCGGCTCAACTGCCCCTCCGGCGGCTGGCAGAACCAGAGGCTGACCTGCCAGGCCGACGGCTCGTGGTCGGTGACGACGCTGATCTGCGCCTCGAGCGACCTGACGCCGCGCTGCGGTCTCTGATCGGGAGTGTGACGTTCGAACGCGCGACGTTTCGCGCGATGCGAGCTCGACCGGCGCCGGCCCATGCTGCCCAGCATGCGTCGGCGCCGAGTTGGTCGCAGGTGACGCGGGAGCGTTCGGCTGGGCGGCCGACATTCCATCTGCGAGAGTGATCGTGTCTACTCTGCGCCCTGCATGCGTCCGATCCGGTCCGCGTCCGTGCTCATGCCCACGTGGCAGGGGATCGAGTTCCTCGAACGCGCGCTCCAGGCGCTCTCCGAGCAGCGCCTCGAGCTCCCCTGGGACTTCCGCGCCATCGATTCGGGCTCGAGCGATGGCACGTGGGAGCTGCTCGGGCGTTTCGCGCAGCGCTTTCCCGTGCCCTTCACGCGCGAGCGCATCGACAAGGTCGAGTTCGACCACGGCGACACGCGCAACCTGCTCGCGGCGCGCTCGAAGGGCGACCTGCTCGTCTTCCTGACGCAGGACGCGATCCCGACCTCGCCCGAATGGCTCGCGCGCCTCGTGCGCAACTTCGACGACGCGCGCGTGGGCGCGGCCTACTGCCGCAACGTCGCGCGCGAGCAGGCGTCGCTCCTGACGCGCGTCTTCTCGGCCAACGATCCGGGCTACACGACCGGCAGACGCGAGGTGCGTCTGCCGGAGGCGGGCGTCTACGCGCTGATGAACGCGTTCGAGCGGCGCGTGCTCTACAACTTCAACGATGTCGCCTCGGCCGTGCGGCGCGAGCTGTGGGAGCGCCATCCGTTCCCGCGCACGAGCTTCGGCGAGGACGTGCTCATGGCGCGCGCGCTGCTCGAAGCCGGCTTCACGGTCGTCTACGACGACGAAGCCACCGTCGAGCACAGCCACGACTACGGCCCCGACGAGAGCTTCGAGCGCGCGAAGATCGACGCGCGCTTCAACGCCGAGTGGCTCGATCGCATCTGCGTCGCCTCGCGCGGGGATGCGCGCGTCCTGACGGACCGCCAGCTCGAACTCGATCGAGAAGCGCTGCAGAAGGCGGGACTCTCGGATCTCGAGTACGGTCGCGCGCTCGAGAGCGCCGCGCAGCTGCGCTCGTCGACCTTCGGCGGGCTCTACGAGGGCGGGCTCAGCAAGCGCCGCTTTCCGTCCACGCGTCTGCTCGCGCGCGGCGATCTCGACCTGCTCTACGTCGTGCACGGCTTCCCGCCCGACACCTGGGCCGGCACCGAGGTCTACACGTACAACCTCGCGCTCGAGATGCAGCGCCGCGGTCATCGCGTGACCATCCTGACGCGCGCGCCGGCGAAGAAGCTCGACGCCGAGCCCGATGGGAATGGCGAGCGCCTGCTCTCCGGTTCGTTGCGCGCCGACGGAACGCCCGAGGATTTCTCGCTCTCCGAGATGCGCTTCCAGGGCCTGCGCGTCCTGCGGCTGACCCATCGCCTCGAGCACCGCACGATCAAGGAGAGCTACCTGCAGCCGCGCGTCGAAGCCGTGTTCCGCGCGCTCGTCGCGCGCGAGCGTTTCGACGTCGTGCACTTCCAGCACCTGATCCATCTCTCGGTCGGCCTGGTCGAGGCCGCGCAGGAAGCCGGACTCGCGACCGTGATCACGTGCCACGACTACTGGGCGTTGTGCGCGCGCGTGCAGCTCATCCGTCCCGACGGCGTGCGTTGCGAGGAGAACCAGGGCAGCGGCTGCTTCCTGTGCGTCAAGGAGAAGAGCTACGAGCGCATCCCGCAGATGAAGCGACTCGACGGCCTCGCCGCGCCGCTGTTCGACGCGCTCTCGGCCGGCATGCGCCGCGGGCGCGCGCTCTCGCCGCGCATGAGCAAGCGCTGGGAAGGCTTCGCCGACCTGCGCGGGCGCCATGAGGCCGTGACGGCGGCGTACCAGCGCGCCGATCTGCGCATCAGCCCGAGCCGTTTCCTGCGCGAGAAGCTCGTGCGCACGGCGGGCTTCGACGCGCACACGCTGCTCTACTCGGACAACGGCATGCGCACGGATCACCTGCGCGCGCTCGAGAAGCGGCCGGAGGCGCAGGGGCGCCTGCGTCTGGGCTTCATCGGCTCGCTCGTCTGGTACAAGGGCGTCGAGGTGCTCCTGCGCGCGCTGAGCGAGCTCGAGCGCGCGGGACTGGGCTCGCGCGTCGAGCTCCACGTGCACGGCGATTTCCAGCCCGAGTGCGACCCGCACCACGCGCGCTTGAAGGAGCTCGCGGGCGCGAACGTCCACTTCCACGGGCGTTTCGACAACGCGCGCCTCTCCGAGGTGCTGGCGGAGATCGACGTGCTCGTCGTGCCCTCGACCTGGTTCGAGAACTCGCCCGTGACGATCCACGAAGCGTGGTTGACGCGCACGCCGGTCGTGGCGAGCGACATCGGCGGCATGAAGGAGTACGTCAAGCACGGCGTCGACGGGCTGCACTTCGCCGTCGGCGATCCGAGCGACCTCGCGCGCACCCTGCGACGCTTCGTCGACGAGCCCGGGCTGCTCGGGTCGCTCACGCCCGATCCCGGCGCGGTGAAGACGATCGCCGACGACGCGCTCGCGATGGAGTTCCGCTACCGCGCGCTGGCCGCGCGCCTGCGTGCGAGCGCCGACCCGACGACGCCGCGCGTCCTGTGCGAGCGCAGCGGAGTCGAAGCGGCGTCGAAGTCCGGCGCGGTCGAGCCGCAGGGCGCCGACATGCTGCTCGTGCGGCCCGGCGGAGCCGTCGAGTACGACGTCGCGGGCAGCGGGGGAGGCAAGCGACTCGTGCGCGTCGAGCAGTTCGTGCTCGCCGCAGAGCGCTCGATCACGCTCGGCGGGCGCGTGCTCGTCGACGGACGCGAGGCCGGTCGCCTGGACCTCGCCGTGGCGCGCGAGCGCGACGAGGTCGTCGTGCGCGAGATCGAGCTCGAGCTCCCGCGCGCCGTCACGCGCGTGCGCCTCGAGCCGCTCCCCGGCGCGTTCCTGCGCGTGAAGCGCGTGAGCGTGCTCGCACTGCCCGCCCGCGCGGAGGTCGGCGCGTGAAGCGCGTCCTCTCGCGCCTCTTCGGCACGGCGCGCACGCACGACCACGCGCACGGCGAGCCGCGCTCCGACCTGCCCTCCGAGCTCGTCGTGCAACCCGCGCGCGCCCTCGCCGAGCACGAGCTGCCGCGCGCGGCGATCGTGATCCTGAACCTGAACGGCAAGCACCACCTGCAAGGCTGCTTCGACTCGCTCGCCGCGCTCGACTACCCCAAGGAGCGTCTCGAGGTGATCCTGATCGACAACGCGTCGGTCGACGGCTCGGTCGAGGAGATGCGCGCGCGCCACGCGTGGGTGAAGCTCGCCGTCAACGAGCGCAACGTCGGCTTCAGCGCCGGCTGCAACCAGGGAGCGGCGCTCGCGAAGGCGCCGGAGGTGTTCGTCTTCCTGAACAACGACATGCGCGTCGAGCCGCGCTGGCTGCGCGAGCTCGTCGCGCCGATCGTGCGCGGCGAGTGCGCGTCGACGAGCGCGAAGATGTTCTCGTGGGACGGGAAGCTCATCAATTCGGCCGGCGGAGGCATGAACTTCCACGGCATCGGCATCCAGCGCGGCATCGACGAAGCTCCCGCGCCGATCTTCGACGTGCCGCTGAAGACGCTTTTCGCGTGCGGCGGCGCGATGGCGATGGACGCGCGCACGTTCCACGAGGTCGGCGGCTTCGACGAGGAGTTCTTCGCCTACTACGAGGACGTCGATCTCGGCTGGCGCAGCTGGGTGCTCGGCTACGAGAGCCGCTACGTGCCGAGCGCCGTCTGCTACCACCATCACTCGAGCACGAGCAAGCGCCTGCCGCCGGAGATGATCCGCCTCCTGCAGACGCGCAATCCGGTGCTCGCCTGCTTCAAGAACTACGACGAGCCGAACCTGCGCGCCGTGCTCGCGCCGATCCTCGCGCTGCACGCGCGGCGCATGTGGTGCGTCGCCGGTCTCGCCGACGATCGCGCCTTCCGCATCGAGCACGCGAGCAACCCCGCGCTCTCGGGCGTCAAGCGCATCCTCGATCGCGCGCGCGCCGCGGCTCACGAGGAGCACGGCGTGCGGCGCATCGCGGTCGCCGACCTGATCGGCATCAACGACCTGCTCGGGCGCTTCGAATACTGGACGAAGCGGCGCGAGACGATCCAGTCGCGCCGCAAGCGCGCCGACGCGGAGATCTTCCAGCTCTTCCTCAAGCCGCACTGGTGCGTCGAGGGCGAGGGCGGCTACCAGGAGCTGCAGCGCGGGATGAGCAAGCTCTTCGGCCTCGAGCAGCTCTTTCCCGCCGATCGCATCGCCGGGCCCAAGAAGTAGGCCTTTTCCCGACGGAAATCGTGAGCGCAGACAAGTCCCTCCACGCCGGCCGCCGAAATCCTGCGGCATGTCGCCCGACCTCGTTCCCCCGGCGGATTCGACCGCCGTGCCCGAACGGAAATCGATTCCGCACAGCGTCGGCGGCGGCGACAGCGTGGCGAGCAGAGCGCGCGCGATGAAGCTCTCGGTCGTCATGCCGGTCTACAACGAGGAGGCGACGCTCGAGGAGATCGTGCGCCGCGTGCAGGCGACGCCCTGGGACAAGGAGTTGATCCTCGTCAACGACGGCTCGCGCGATCGTTCGGCAGAGATCATGACCGAGCTCGCCGCGAAGTACTCGAACGTGCGTTGCTTCCACCACGCGAAGAACTCCGGGAAGGGAGCGGCGCTCTCGACCGGTTTCAAGCAGGTGCAGGGCGACATCGTGCTCATCCAGGACGCGGACCTCGAGTACGACCCCAATGACTACGGCGTTCTCCTGCGTCCGATCCTCGATGGAAAAGCCGACGTCGTCTTCGGCTCGCGCTTCCTCGGCGGGCCGTATGCGCGCGTGCACCTCTTCTGGCACTACGTCGGCAACCGCATGCTCACACTGGCGAGCAACATGTTCACCAACATGAACCTCACCGACATGGAGACCTGCTACAAGGTCTTCAAGCGCGAGGCCGCCGACCGCATCACGATCGAGTCGCGCACCTTCGCCGTCGAGCCCGAGTTCGCCGCCAAGGTCGCCAAGCTGCGCGCGCGCGTCTACGAAGTCCCGATCAGCTACGCCGGCCGCGACTACGCCGAGGGCAAGAAGATCGGCCCGAAGGACGCGGTCATCGCCATGTGGGCCATCGTGCGCTGGACCGTGTTCCACCACGCGACGAAGCCGTTGCCGCGGCCGAAGCCGCACTGAGGTCGAGGTTCGGCGGAGATTTTTGTCGCGTTCTCCGACGCTTCCTTTGCGTCCGCCGGTGCGCGATGCCGACGGTCGAGCTGCCCTGATCAGACCGCGAGGCTCTCGCCGATTTCGTCCTGGCTCGCGACGAGCACGCGCACGCGCGAGGCAAGGCCGAGACGCTCGAGCGTCGCCTGCGCGCTCGCGAGCGCGAGCTCGGCGGTGTTCGTCTTCTTCGAGAGGTGCGCGAGCACGAGCGTGTGCAGGTTCTCGGAGGCGATGCGCTCGAGCATCAAGCTCGCCTGCTCGTTCGAGAGGTGGCCGCGATCTCCGGTGATGCGCTTCTGCAGCATCGGCGGGTAGGGACCCACGAGCATCAGCGCCGGGTCGTAGTTGAACTCGAGCACGAGGACGTGCACGCCGTGCAGGCGCTCGGCGACCGTGCGCGAGGGATTGCCGATGTCGGTCAGGATCGCGCACGCGCGGCCGCCGTGCTCGATGCGGAACGCGACCGTCGGATCGCAATCGTGGGGGAGCGTGATCGGGATCACCTGCACCGCGTCGTTGCCGGCCTTGCCCTGGAGCTCGAAGGGCTTGTCGATCGAGAGCGCGGCGAGACGCGGAGAGCGGCGCGCGGCCGCGTGGCTCATGATGTTCTCGGCGCAGTGCAGGAAGCCGCGCTCGCGCCTTGCGACGAGACCCGCGCTGCGCGCGTGATCGAGGTGGCCGTGCGTCACGAGGACGTGATCGATCGTGCCCGGAGCCAGACGCGCGTCCTCGAGGCGGCGGATCATCGCCTCGCGCGGCAGGCCGGCGTCGACGAGCAGCGTCGTCTCGCCGCAGCGCACGAGCGTGCTGTTGCCTTCGCTGCCGCTCGAGAGGACCTGCAGGTGCATTCGGGGAGAGCGTAGGCCCTCGCCCGGAGTTGGAGAAGCGCGGGAGCGCGTTTCGGACGGCGAAAACGGCTGATTGCGAGCGCGACGCGCGTGGACCGCGCGTCCGGTCGCGCGCAACCGGCGCAGCCTCGGACGCTGGCGCGCGCGGCGCGCGTCGGGCACACTGCGAGCGCAAGACGATGCAAGGCGCTCTGCAGAAGCTCGAGCCGCTCATCGAGCGCCGATTCGCCCGCGTGCTCGCGCTGCTCTTCGTCCTGGCCTTGTGCGTGCGCGTCGCGG
This sequence comes from Planctomycetota bacterium, assembly GCA_044228975.1. Lineage (GTDB taxonomy): Bacteria > Planctomycetota > UBA1135 > UBA1135 > JADJNY01. The sequence goes on from JBGATX010000076.1 coordinate 12,823, forward strand.
CGCTGGTCGAGATCTCGAACTCTCCGTGCGCGGTCCAGCACCGCTGGGTCGACACGGACATGCACTTCTTCGACGAATGGGCGCGCAAGATCGCCTCTGGGGACGTGCTCAGCGCGACGGTGGGCCATCCGTTTCTCGACTGGCACGCGCGCATCGCGCAGCGCTACTTCGACGAGCAGCCGGAGCTGCGCATGCGGCTCGCGGCCGGCGTCGAGGATCCGGCGCGCGCGCTGTGGAACGGCTGGTACGGAGGCCCGCAGTTCCATCAGGAGCCGCTGTACGCGTACCTCGTCGGCGCGACGTACGTGATCGCCGGTCCGCGACCGGTCGCGGTGTTCGCGTGGCAGGTGCTGCTCGGCGCGTGCTCCGTCGTGCTGCTCGGCGCTCTCGCGCGGCGCGCGTTCGGCGCCCTCGTCGGCGCGCTCTCCGCGCTGCTCGCCGCGCTGTGCGCGCCGCTGGTGTTCCACGAGCTCGTGCTGCTGCGCACGACGACGATCGTGTTCCTGAGCCTGCTCGTCGCGTGGCTCGCGCTGCGCGCGTGCGATCGGCCGGCGTGGAAGCGCGCGGCGCTGTTCGGCGCGGCGATCGGACTCGCGCTGCTCACGAACTCGACCTTCGCGCCGCTCGTGCTCGGGCTGCTGGTCGCCGTCGGGTGGAGCTGGCGCCGCGCGGGCGCGAGCGCCGCCGCGTTCCGTGCGCCGGTCGCCGCGCTCGTCGTCTCCATCGTCGTCGTGCTCGCACCCGCATGGCTGCGCAACCGAGCAGTCGGCGCGCCGACGTTCTCGACTTCGAGCGTCGGCGCGCTCGCCTTCATCTGCGCGAACGCGGGCGACTTCGAGCCGCGCACCGGTTTCGCCGCGGACTCGAAGGACCTCACGACGATCCTGCGCGAGAGCGACACCGCCTGCTCGCCGCGATCCCGGCGACGCTGCGCACGCACGGCAGCGTGTCGCATTGGCTCGCGCAGCTGCAGAAGATCGACTGGAGCGCGCGCTGGTACGAGATCCCGAACAACGAGAACCTCTACGCCTACGAACGCTACAGCATGACCCTGCGCGTCTTGCCGGTGATCGTGTTCGCGCTCGCGCCGCTCGCGCTCGTCGGACTCGTGCTCTTGCTCGGCGCCAGCGCGCGTGCGACGGCGCTGTACCTGTTTCGCGAGCGTTACCGTGCCGCTGCTCGCCTTCTACGTGCTCTCGCGCTTCCGCGCGCCGCTCGTCGCGGCGTCGATCCCGTTCGCGGCGCTGACGCTGGTCGAACTCGCGCGCGCGCTGGGTGCGCGCGCGTGGGTGCGCGCGAGCGCGATCGCCGGCGCGACGCTCGCGCTCGCAGCGTGGACCGCGCGTCCGTTGCCGGCGGATGTGCCGCTCCTGCGCCCCGCCGACTGGACCGCGCCCTTCCTGACCTCGTACATGCCCGAATCGGACGCGGCCGCGCGCGCGGGCGATTGGGAGAAGGCCGCGCGCATTCTCGAGACGAGCCTCGCCGACGAGCCCGATTTCGTGCGCGCGCTCTCGCGCGACACGCCGCTCGCGTCGCCCGCCTTGCTCGGCGCGCCCGAGCGCGAGTGGATCGCCTTCGCGGCACAGATCCGCGACCACCTCGCGCTCGCCTTGCGGCGTGCGGGCCGCGCCGAGGCCGCCGCGCCGCACGAACAGCGCGCAGGGGAGCTGCGCACGCTGCTGAAAGCGGCTGCCCCTGGCCGCTGAGCACGCTCTCGTGACGATCGGAGCCGTCGGCGCGCGCGCAGATGATCGCCGAGCGCGCGCAAGCTACGATTCGCGCATGACCCGGCCCCCGCGCAACGTCCACGCATCCGTCCTGCTCCTCCTGCTCGCTGCCTGCGGATCGACGCGCGAAACAGCGCTCGTTCCCGACGCGGCGGCGCCGACTGTCGCCAGGCGCGCCGGGTCGAGCTCGCAAGCCGCGGCGCAGAGGCTGGACGCGATCGAGCAGCGACCGCGCGCCGACGCCGCGCTCGCCGCGCGCCTGCGCACGGAGGTCGGCTGGCTCGCCGACGACGCGCGCGAAGGCCGCCGCGCGGGCACCGACAGCGCGCGCGCGTGCGCCCGCTGGCTCGCCGATCAGCTCGGCTCGATCGGCGTCGAGCCCGCGGGAGATCCCGCGAGCCCGGGCGGATGGTTCCAGGAGTTTCGCGTGCCGCTCGATGCGCGCGACGGCGGACGTTCCGTGGTGCAACTGTCCGAGGAGAGCACCAAGTCCTCGCTCCCCGCGGTCCCGCTCTTCTGCTCCGAGGGCGGCAGCGCCGCGGGCGAGGTCGTGTGGTGCGGTTTCGGCATCGACGATGCCGAGCGCGGCTGGGACGATTTCGCCGGCAAGGATCTGCGCGGCACTCCGGGCGGCAAGATCGCCGTGATCGTGCGCGGAACGCCGGACGTCGCGCCGCCGAAGACCGCCGAGGAAGCGCCGAGTCCGCATGGAGCTCCCTCCACGCCGGCCGATCCGTGGGGCAACGCCGGCTCGGTGTTCACGAAGGTCATGAATGCCAAGCGCCACGGCGCGAGCGGCGTGCTGCTCATCCCGAAGACGGCCGACGAGGGCGTGCTCGCGTTCGACACGGGCCATGGCGCGCGCGCGGGCATCCCGGCGGTGACGCTCGACTTCGCGAAGTCGCGCGTCGTGCTCCAGCGCGTGCTCGCGATCGAGAAGCCCGACCTCGAGCATCCGGCGGGCGCGAGCGCGACCCCGCCACCGGCATCGAGGGTCCTGTTCGAGCTGCGCGCCGACGTCGTGCGCGAGCAAGGCTCCGCGCTCAACGTGCTCGGCCGTCTGCGCGGCAGTGATTCGACGCGCTGCGTCGTCATCGGAGCGCACTACGACCATCTCGGTCGCGGCGGCACGGGCTCGCTCGCGCCGGGCGAGCTCAACGCGATCCACAACGGCGCCGACGACAACGCGAGCGGCACCGCGGCGGTGCTCGAAATCGCGCGCGCGCTGAAGGCGACCGCGCGGCCGTGCGACGTGATCGTCGCGTTGTGGTCGGGCGAGGAGCTCGGCCTGCTCGGCAGCGAATACTGGACGAAGAAACCGACCGTGCCGCTCGCGAGCGTGCGCGCGAACCTGAACCTCGACATGGTCGGTCGCGCGGGCAACGGCAAGCTGCAGGTGCTCGGCGCAGGGACCTCGAGCGCGTTCGAGGGCTGGATGAAGGAGGCGAGCGAGAAGTGCGGTCTCGAGCTCGCCGTGAGCACGTCGGGTCAGGCGCTCGGCGGCTCGAGCGATCACCAGAGCTTCCTGAAGAACGGCATCCCCGCGCTGCATCTCTTCAGCGGCCTGCACGCGGACTACCACAAGCCGAGCGACGACAGCGACAAGTTCGAGGCCGAGGGCGCCGCGCGCGTGGTCGATCTCGGAGTCGAGCTCGTGCAGCGCATGTCGAGCGCGAGCAAGCTCGAGTTCATCGAGCCCGTCGCGCCGAAGGAGGGTGCGCAGCGCCAGCAGAACGGCAGCTTCAGGGTGCGCCTGGGCTCGATCCCGAACTACGCCTACGACGGCAAGGGCGTGCTCATCGACGGCGCGTCGTCGGGCACGCCGGCCGAGCGCGCGGGGTTGATCAAGGGGGACGTGCTCACGCAGATCGGAGATGTCGTGCTCGAGAGCGTGCACGATCTGACGTACGCGCTCGGCCGCTTCAAGCCGGGCGACGTCGTCGTGGTCAAGTACACGCGCGACGGACAAACGCACGAGACGCGCGTGACGCTCGTCGCGCCGGCGGGGGACGTGCGCTGAGCTCGGGCCGGATTCGCGACCGCGCCTGAGCGTGCGGCCGATTCGGCGCAGTTCGGCGGCGATGGCGACAGGGAGCGCGTGAATCATCCGCGAGCGCGCTCCAGGCGCTCGAGGGACATTTGTCCGCTCCGCTGCCCGCTTCGTTGCGCGAGATCTACGCAGCCGCGAATGGCTTCGAGGAGGGCGTCATGCACGATCGCGCGCTCTCGTTCGGGTCGATCGAGCGCAGCGAGCGCGAACAGCTCATGCGTGACGGCTCGGACGCGCTCGGTCCGTATCGCGATGTCGCTTGGGCGGACTTCCTGATCTCGTCGTGGTACTTGTGGTTCCGCCTGCGGGACGGTGCGCCGCCGTCAATCATCGCGGGGGAGTGCAACCTGGGAGTGGACGTCGAGTTCGCGAGCTTCGACGCGTTCCTGGTGGCGCTCGCCGACGGTGTGTCTCCACGCTTCTGAGTCCGCCCTCGAGAAATCGGCCACATGGAACGCTCTGAAGTCGCCGAGTTCTTCGGCCATCTGCACACGGAGCACCCTCGACCGGCGGGCTTCAAGAAGACGCGTCACACGTTCCGACGGGAGCGGGCGTCCCACTCGGAGATCGTGCAGCTCCAAGGCAGCGCGTGGAACGCTCGCGATCGTCCGTGGCGCTTCTATGTAGCCTTCGGGCTCGCCTTCTCCGACGTCGGAGTCGAGCGTCCGAGCATCCCGTTCCTTCCTGGCGCTCACGCTGCTTGCAGGATCGACGCACTCGTTCCGGGCGCCCCGGGCCAGTTCGACGTCGCCGACGATCCGCGTGTTTGCGCTCGCGCTCTCGCCGAGCTGATCGTCCTCGCCGGTGATCGCATCGCGTCGGAGCTTCCTCGACTTCGAGCTCGTTGGCTCGCGAACCCGCGTTCGCCGTTGACGCTCCAGATCGAGTGAGTGGATGGGGCACGAACTCGGTCCGCCGCGATGGGCCGAAAGCAGCCTGTATGCTGCCCGCGCCATGGTCAATGGAGCAAACGATGTACGTTCGGCCTTGCGCCGCGCGCTGCGCTCGGGGCGAGACGTCGAGGTCTGGCGCCGTCGCTTCGGAAAGGACTGCGTGCACGGATTCGTCGTGGAGCTCTCCGCGGAATGGGTGCTGATCCAGCGGATCGACGCCGGTTACAGGCTCGATGGTTGGATGGCACTGCGCGTCGCCGACATCACGATGGTCAAGGAACGTCCTCGACTCGTTCCGTTCCTCGCGCGCGTGCTGCGGGCGCGCGGCGAGCAGCCGCGCAAGCCAGCGGGGATCGCGCTCGACTCGACGCGTGAGCTCATCGAATCGGCGGGGCGCGCGTTCGAGCTGCTCTGCTTCGCCCGCGAACGCTCGCGCCCGCGCGGGTACGACATCGGCCGAGTCGTCACGCTCGACGAGAGGGCGCTGACGATGCGTCTCGTCGCGCTCGACGGCTCGTACTTCCTGGGGCCGGCCGAAATCCGACTGAGCACGATCACCGCGATCGATTTCGGCGCGGCGTACGACGAGGCCCTGGTGCTGGGAGCTGCGCGATCACCACGCCGTCGCATGCGAGCGCAGCGCTCGCGCGCGACTCCGCGCAAGTCTGGAGCGCGCGCGACCTGAGGTCGATCGACCGGCGTGCATTTCCGAACTCCACACGGGCGTGAACGCTCGCTCGGAGCGCGCCGAGGGTGGAGTGATGCGTCGGCACGGCGCTCGCTCGGCGCGCGCGACCATGCTCTCCCTGCTCACGCTCCTGTTGGTCGGAGCCAGCTCGTTCCGCTCCGCGAACCTCGCGCCGGTGATCGCGCGCTCCCGATTCGCGCTGACGGAGGATCGCACCCGTGTCGGGCCCATCGCGGGCACGTTGGTCGACCCCGACGGCGGAGCGGTCGTGGATGTCGAGTTGCACCTGTGGCCGGCCGACGAGGCGACGCGCGCGCGCCAACCGTCACCGTTCGAGAACTGGCCGCCGGCGCACACGCGCGCGTGCACGGATCAGGCGGGCGCGTTCTCCTTCGACGGCGTTCCGGTGGGAAACTACACGCTGACCGCCGGACTCGCCTACGCCGAGACGTGGCAGGCGCCGGAGCTCGTCGCGCCCGGCTCGACCGCGCTGCGCTTCGTCTTCGATCGAGCGCGCGTGCGCGTCCGCCTGCTCGGCGGAGACGGGAATGCGTTGCGGCTCGAGCGCGGTGCGAGCGCCGGATGGAACGCCGAGCAGCCGCTCGCGGTCGAGCCCTTCTTCTGCGTCGTCGACGGCAGCGCCGCGGATCGCGTTCCGGTCGCGCTCGAGCTCCTCGGCCGCACGCCGGATTCGGCGCTGTTCGCCGTCGATGCGGGCCAGAGCTACGTCGTCGGTTGTTTCTCGCCTGCGTACGGCCTGAGCGAGCAGCGCATCTCGCTCGTGCCCGGAGCGTGGACGGCCGAGGTGACGATGCGCCCGCGCACGGTGGACGCCAACGGCACGCTCGCCGTGCGCATGTTCGATCCCAGCGGCGAGGAACGGCCGTTTGCGTTCGCGATGGAGCTCCTCGCGCCGCTCTCGCGCGTCGTCCTGCGTCGCGCCGGTGTTCTCAGGGACGAGGTGTCGGCGTTCCTGGATCCGTTGCCGGTCGGCGAGTACCTGCTGCGCGTCGACGACGAGCCGCGCTGCTTCACCTGGTGCGGACGCGGCTGCGAGACGCGTCCGGCGCGCTATGGAGCGTTCGAGGGTCTCGTCCAGCTCGAGCGCGACGCGACGACGACGGTCGAAGCGCGCTTGTGGGCCGGCGGACGCATCGAGCTCGATCTCGCGCTCGATCCCGACGTGCGCGAGGCCTGCTTCGCGCGTTGGCGGTCGAGTTGCGCGCGAGCGGAGACGGAGTTCGAGACGGCGTGGAACTCGGTGCAACTCTTCCGTGCCGGTTGCGAGAGCCGCGAGGCACGCGAACTCTGGAGCTGGCGCGCGCTGGGCTCGCGCGGTCCCGCGGCGCACGTCACGTTGCGCGCGCTCGACGGTGAGACGAGCTCCGAGCTCGACTTCTTCGCGCCCGGCGACGCGCTCGTCGGAGCGGAGCGCGGCGTGATTCCTGGAACGCGCGCGACGAGCGCGACGCTGCTCCGTGCGGGACGCTACGTCCTGCGCATCGAGCACGCCGAGTTCGAGCCCATCGAGCGCGCCGTCGACGTCCTGGCGGACGAGGTTCAGCGCGTGCGGCTGGCGCTGCTCCGGCGCCGCTGATCTCGCAGAGTTGCGCCCATGTTGCCGCACCGGCGGAGCGCGCGTGCGTCAGCCGCGCTCGCGAAACCTGCGCCCCGGGCGGCGGATCGATGGCGGCGGGAGCGGCCGATCCTCGGCGCGCACGCGGCGCCCGCGTTACCATCAACGCGCGGTCTCCATCGAGGATCGCGCGAAGCGCGCGCCGCTTCGGCGCTGCGTCTCCTGGCTCTTCCTTCGAGAGGAACTCTCATGCGTCGAATGCTCATCATCGCCTCGAGCCTCGCCACGTTCGGCTCGCTCGCGCATGCGCAGACCGCCAGCGTCTCCTGGTCGGCCGCGTGGGACGGGCCCGCGAGCCAGGACGACTTCGTCACGAAGGTCGCGACCGATGCGCAAGGCAACGTGTGTGTCGCCGCGCGCTCGTACAACGCGAGCATCGGCTTCCCGCCGCCGCCGCCGACGCAGGACGCGCTCGTCGCGAAGTACTCGCCGAGCGGAGCGCTGCTCTGGGCGCAGCGCATCGATCGCGCGGGCGGCGACGATGTCGCGAACGACGTGTACATCGACCCCGCGAGCGGTGACGTGCTCGCCACGGGCTACTCGAGCGGCTACATCGCGAGCACCTTCGTCACCGACGTGTGGCTCGCGCGCTTCGACGCGAGCGGCAACGTGCTCTGGAGCGTGTACCACGACGGCAGCGGAGCGAGCGCCGACTTCGGCCGCACGCTGCTCGTCGACGATCTCGGCGACATCTACGTCGGCGGCTCGTCCTACGGCGCGACGACGAGCTCCGATCTCGCGGTGTTCAAGTTCGACTCCGCCGGCAACTTCGTGTGGGAGACGCACGTCGACGGCACGGCACACGTGGCGGACGGGGGCGGCCTGCTCGCCTGGCATCCGTCGGGTGATCTGGTCGTCTGCGGCCAGCTCGCTTCGGTGAGCGGAGCCGGCGATCTCGGCGTCGCGCGCTTGACGCGCGCGGGCGCGATCGTGTGGCAGGACCAGCGCGACGGCTCGTCGCACGGAGCGGATTTCGGCTTGAGCGTGGCCTGCGACGGCGCGGGCGACGTCTACGTCGCCGGTTGGAGCACGATCGGAGCGGACTCGGCTCCGACGCTCGCGAAGTGGAGTGCCGCCGGAATTCCGCAATGGTCTCTCGACATCCCGGAGACAGCGGCCGGCGCCGGGCAATTCCGCAAAGTGCTCGTCGACGCCGCGGGACGCATCGACGTCACCGGGCAGACCGCGGTCAGCGGGCACGGATTCGACCTGATCACGGCGCAGTTCGACGCGAGCGGCACGCCGCTGTGGCAAGCGCTGTACGACGCTCCCGCGCACGGCGACGATTCCGCGCGCGGCCTTGCCGTCGACGGAGCGGGCAACGTCGTGGTCGGCGGCTTCAGCAACGGAACCGGTTCGCCGGGAGTCGCCGACGCGCTCGTGATCCGCTACGACTCCGCCGGAAACCAGCGCTGGATCCACACGGGCACGGACGCGACGCACGACGATCGAGTGCAGGATCTCGCCGTCGGCGCGGGCTCGCGCATCGTCTATGGAGCGCTCTACGTCCAGGCGAACCAGGACGTCCTCGTGGTCGCGCTCGACGAGCAGGGTCAGCCCTACTGCTTCGGCGACGGCAGCTTCGGCGCGTGTCCGTGCGCGAACGAGAGCGGAGCGGGGCTCGGCGAAGGCTGCCGCAGCTCGCTCGGCCACGGCGCGCGCGTCGTCGACACCGGGATCGCCAGCCTGTCGGCCGACACGCTCGTGCTCGAAGGCAGCGGCATGCCCAACTCGCTCGCGCTCTACATGCAAGGGGACGTCGCCGTCGCCGCGCCGGCGCCGTTCGCGGGGGACGGGCTCCTGTGCGTGGGCGGCGCGATCCTGCGCCTGGGCTCGAAGGTGAACGTGGCGGGGGCGTCGCGTTATCCGGAAGTCGGCAACGCGTCGATCCACGTGCGCGGTCAGGTCACGGCTCCCGGCACGCGCTCCTATCAGGTGTGGTACCGCAACGCCGCGACGTTCTGCACGAGCGCGACGTTCAACCTGTCGAGCGGAACGATCGTGACGTGGGCGCCGTAGTCGTGAGGACGAAGGTCGTGAGCTCGAGCCTCGCGGCGCTGCTGTTGTCGTTGGACGCGTTCGCTCCTCCCTCGCGCTCGCTGACGCGCGTCGATCGGCGCGCATAGGGATCGCGCGCGGTGCTCACGCGCGATCGGATGGCTACGGATTCGTCATTTTCTCGGCGCCGGCCTCTCGCGTCAGAATCCGCGCTTCCCTTTCGGGCGACGACCCAAGACGCGCCACGACGACGCGAGACCGACACCGATGACCCTTCTGACCGACCTGTTCGTGGCCAGTCCCGAGGACGCGCCGCACTACGAGACGCTGAGCGACGGGGGCGACGTTCCGCCCGAGCGTTTCCAGCGCCTGCAGTTCACCGGCTTGACGAGCCTGGAGTTCGAGACCCTGTGGGCCGCCGCGCGCGACGAGGAGCGGGACGCCGACCAGCACGCCCTCACGCTGATCGAGGAGGCGCAGGACGGCACGACCTGGCTCTTTCGCTTCCCCGACGCTTTCGTCGCCCTGCTCGCGCAGCTCGAGCCGCGCGCGCGCCAGCCGCTCGCGGCGAAGTGGGCGCAGGCCGAGGAGATGATCGCGACCCCCAAGGAGGTCGAGCCGGTGGTCGAGGGGCTGGTGCAACTCGCGACGAGCGCGCGCAAGTCGGGGCGCGGGCTCTTCCTGTGGGGCTCGATGTAGTGCGCCGACGGGGCTCGGTGCGCCGCGCGCGCTCCGCCCGTTGCGCACGACGCCCGCGCGGGAGGTTCCGCTCGGGCGTCGTCCGCGCGGCGCGCGCGAAAAACGCGCGCTGCGCACGGCGGGCATCACTTGGAGAGCAGCCGCTTCTGATTGGCGAGGATCTGCTTCTGGTTCGCGAGGATCGCTTTCTGGTTCGACTGGATCGCGGACTGGTTCTTCAAGAGCGACTTCTGGTTCTTGAGGATCGCGAGCTGGTTCTTGACGGTCGCTTGGGGCATGAGCGTGCTCCTGGAAATGAGGGGCTCACGCCGCGGCGCGGCGCACGCGCGTCGACGCGCGGCGTGAGCGCGCATCACGTTGACATACTCGCGAGTGCGCGCCCAGCGCCGCGCGCTCTCAGGTCGCTCGCGCCCGTAGGCCAGAAGCCGGACGCGTGCTCCTTACGAGCGGTCGTCGTCGCGGTCTTCGGGCTCGAGCCTCGCGAGCAGAGCTGCGCGTCGGGAAATCACCGCGGGCGCGCGCTATCGTGTGCGCGTGCCGACCGGCGAGGACAGATGGTTGCGGTAGCGCCGCCCGCGCGTTCGCAGGCCATGCCGCTCGAGGAAACGGAGGTCGAGAGGTCCCTGGAATCCGGTCGGGCGAGCGCGCCCGACGAGTCCGCCTCGACCGATCTGGCCGCGTCGAGGCTGCCGTGAGCCACGCTCGCGAGCACGTTCCGCAGCCAGGTGCGCACGCGCCGCGCGGCGCGATGGGCAAGAGCCGCCTCGAGGCGTTCAGCGACGGCGTGCTCGCGATCGTCCTGACGATCATGGTGCTCGAGCTGAAGGTGCCGCACGAGGCGAGCTTCGCCGCGCTCGAGCACCTCGGACCGGTGTTCGTGAGCTACGTGCTGAGCTTCGTGTACGTCGGCATCTACTGGAACAACCACCACCACATGTTCCACGCGACGCGACACGTGAGCGGCGCGATCCTGTGGGCCAACCTGCACCTGCTCTTCTGGCTCTCGCTCGTGCCGTTCGTCACGGGCTGGATGGGGGAGAACCATTTCGAGGCGCTGCCGAGCGCGCTCTACGGCGTGGTGCTGCTCATGGCCGCGATCGCGTACTGGATCCTGCAGCGCGCGATCGTCGCGCGGCAGGGGCGCGACTCGGTGATCGCGGCGGCGATCGGAGCGGATCTCAAGGGCAAGCTCTCGCCGCTCGCCTATCTCGCCGCGATCGCGCTCGCCTTCGTCCAGCCCTGGATCGCGCAGGCCATCTACGCGTCGATCGCGCTCGTGTGGCTCGTGCCCGACCGGCGCATCGAGCGCGCGCTCGCGGAGTCCGAAGGACGCGAGGGCTGAGCCGACGGCGTTGCACGAACTTCGCGGCGGCAACGATGCCGGAGTCGGGCGCGAAGCTCGCGCGCGAGCTGCCGCGACGAGCGATCGAGGCTCGGCTCGCGGCTCGATCGATGCGGCGATCGCGCTCGACGTCTCAGCGATAGCGCGCGGATTCGTGCTTCTGGAACGTGGCGGCGGCGTCGACGACGCCGTTCACCGCCGCCTCGCGCACGAGCGGCGCTCGCACGTGGACGTCCTCGCTCGCGGCGGGAATCGCGACCGTCGCGCGGAACGGACCGCAATCGAGCTCGAGCGTCAGCGCGTCGCAGGGGAGCTTCTCGAAGCGCACGCAACCATCGTCACCGACGCAAGGCTCGATGGCGGCGCGCGGGACGTACGGCGTCGTCAGCGCAGGCCTCAGCTCCTCCGCGGGCTGGCGCGGACGATCGTCGGAGGTCCGCCGGACGCACCCTCCGCAGCAGCCAAAGCTGCGCACGACGCACCACGGTCCAGGTCGCAAGGGCGACTCGAAGGTCGACTCGCTGATGGGAACGGAACCGGCGTGGACCACGCAGCGAAACGCGCACGAGGGAACGAGGTAGGCCTCCTCGAACGTCTCGCGCTCGGGCGCGCGGGCGCGAACTCTCGCGCGCCATTCCTCCGCCAGCGTCGAGCCGTCGGTGTCGACGAGCTCGACGCGCACGTCGCGTGTTCGCGGGAATCCTCGCTCGAGCGCGAGCGTCTCTCCCTCTTGCAGTGCGACGGACAGCGGAGTTCCCAGCGTCCGTCCGTCGCGGTCGGTCCAACGCAGCAGATAGGTTCCGCTCGCGAGCGGTTCGAACGGGAAGTCGCCGAGTCGATCGACGGTCCAGCGACTCGAGCCCGACGCGTATCCGCAGCGCGAGCACCGTCGCGCCCGGGTCCTGCCGCTGCCCGAGTCCTCGTCCTGCGCGCCGTGATCGTCGACCGGCGTGCTGCAGTCGCGGCACGGCCGCCGTCCTTCGCCGAAGAGC
>JBGATX010000077.1:0-24328 GCA_044228975.1 Planctomycetota bacterium
ACATCTGGCAGGCGCCGGCGCCGGGCGAGAGTCCGCAGCGCAAGCGCCAGCCGTAGGCGCGGTGCGCGAGCTCGCGCTCAGCACACTCGCCGGCGGAACGGCACCATGAACTCGAGCACGTTGGCTCGGTCGCGCGCGAACGGACCGCCGCGGCTCTCCGACGAGCAGTTCACGACCGCCGAAGGCAGTCCATCGGGGCCTTCGACGCGGATCGTGATGGTCGCCGCCGCGCGCAGGAGTCCGCCCGCGCGCTCGCAGACGATCGAGAGCTCGCGCTCGTCGCTGCGCAGCACTCTCCAGCCCGCGAGCTTGCCGGCAAGGTCGAGCGCTTCCTCGTAGACGGATTCCTTGCGGATCGGCACGCGCACGGGGCGCAAGCCTTCGCTCGAGTGCGCGTCGTCGGTCGAGAAGCTGCCGCTCATGCGCCGCGCCGCTTCGCGCCCGTCGCCGCAGGGCTGCGGCGCGCGGCGCGTCAGGTCACTTCGCCAGCTTGCGAACGCGCTTGGCCATGCGGCTCTTCAGCCGCGCCGCCGCGTTGCGGTGGATGACGTTCTTCTTGGCGGCCTTGTCGACGCGCGACATCGCTTCCGCGAGCGCCGCCTGGCCGTCCGCCGCGACCGTCGAAACGACGACGCGCCGGATCGCGCCCTTCATCGCGCTGCGCTGCTTCTTGTTGCGGACGCGAGCCTGTTCGTTCGTGCGGATGCGCTTCTTGGATTGCTTGAGGTGAGCCATGGATCAGCGGAATCGTTCCATCTTCTGGGCGACGTCGCGGTAGCCGATGTCGACTTCGAACACGCGGGAGTAGCAGGCGCGAGCCTGGGCCGAGTCGTTCTCGGCTTCGGCGAGCGCCCCGAGGTTGTACAGGATCTCCTTCGTGCGTTCGTCGTTCGGAGGAGAGCCTTCGAGGGCGTTGTTGTATTCCTTGCGCGCCAGATCGCGATAGCCCTTGGCCTGGAAACACGTGCCCAGCAGGAACTGGGCTTCACGCTTCTGGCGCGGATCGGCGACGGCCTTCTGGAGTTCGGAGATCGCCGCGTCGTTCTCGCCCATGCGCGCGAGGCGGCGTGCGAGCTGCAGGCGCGTGGCGAGATCGCCCGGATTGAGCTGCACGCGCCGGCGCATTTCGTCGGCCTCGACGCGCCACAGCTCGCGCTCCAGCTCGCCCGCGCGCGCCTCGTGCCCTTCCTTGCCGGCCTGCGCGATCGCCTTCTTGAGCGCCTTGGCGCGCAGATCGCCCACGCGCGCCGAGAGAGCCGCGTCGTCCTTCTTGTACGAGAGGGCGCGCTCGATCCACTGCAAGGCGCTCTCGGGGTCCTTGAGGCGCTCGTGGATCTCCGCCATGCGCACCATGAGCTCGGGATCGCGGTTCTCGGTGTAGCGCTCCTCGAGACGCGCGAGATCGGCTCGCAGCTCCTCGTCGCTCTGGTGCAGGCGCTTCTCGCGCTCGAGAGCCGCGGCGCGGTCCTTGTCCTTGATCTGCTCGCGGCTGTGCCCGATCGGCAGGCTCGAGCGCGTCATCGCGTGCTCGGCGGCGAGGTCCTTGCGCGCCTTGATCGCCTCCTGGTCGCGCGGATCGGCGGCGAGCGCGCGCTCGTAGTACTCGAGCGCCTTCGCGTGGTCGCCGAGTCGCCAGCTCATCGCGCCGGCGCGCTTGAGCCCCGAGCAGTTCTTCGGCGCGATCTCGGTGATGAACTCGTAGACGGCGCGCGCCGACTTGAAGTGCTGCGCTTCCTCGAGCGCCGTGCCGAGCAGCACGTTGGCGTCCTCGTCGAGCGGGTTCGACGAGAGGTAGCTCTCGAGCGCCTTCGCGCAAGCGTCGTACTTGCGCGCCTTGTGCAACGCCTTGGCCGCCGCGAGCTGCGGCGTGCCCGAGAGCGCGCGGAAGAAGCCGCCCTTCTTGAGTTCCTGCCGGCGCTTGAGGGCCTGACGCAATCCCGCGCGCGCGTCGCCCTGATCGGCGTCGATCTCCAGGATCTGCTGGTACAGCTCGATCGCGAAGTCGTAGTTGCGCTTCTTGGCGGCCTCGTCGGCCTTCTGGATCTGCTTGGAAAAGTCCACGGAGGAACGCCGGCATCCGCAACGCGAGCGGTCGAGCGGCGGGTCGCGAGGTCCACCGGGCGCAGCGCGCGGAGAGGGCGGAAAAGTGTAGGAGTCAGGTCTAGGAGCGTCAACGCGCGGCTATTCTGGAGCCGCCACCGCCGCGCCGTGGCGCGTTCCGACATGACCCAGCCTCTCGAATTCGATCTCACGCTCTATCCCGATCCCTTGTTGCGCAAGGCCTCCGAAGCTGTGGCCGCGTTCGACCAGGAGCTCGCTGCCATCGTGGCCGGCATGTTCGAGCGCATGCGCAAGTCGAGCGGCGTCGGGCTCGCGGCGCCGCAGGTGGGGCTCAAGAGGCGCATCCTCGTGCTCAATCCGAGCGGCGACCCGGCCGACGACCTCGTGCTCGTCAACCCTTCGATCGTGGAGCGCATGGGACCGCAGCTGCTCTTCGAGGAAGGCTGCCTCTCGTTCCCCGGCATCTACGCCGAGATCAAGCGCCCCGAGCGCTGCCGTGTGCGCGCCTTCGGCCTCGACGGCAAGCCCTTCGAAGCGGAGTACGGCGACTTCGTCTCTCGCATCGTGCAGCACGAGTACGACCATCTCGAAGGCGTGCTGCTCGTCGATCGCATGTCGCCCACGGACAAGCTCGCCAACAAGGCCGCGCTCGAAGAGCTCGTGCATCGCTACCAGCGGCGCCAGGCGCGCAGCGCGGCGGGTTGAGCTCGTCCGCGCGCAGTGACGGGCGCTGCGCCCACAGGATCGCGACGTGATCGTCTCCCTGAACGCCGATCGCCTTCCGCAGCCTGCTCAAGCGGGTTCTGTCGTCAGCGTCGGCGTCTTCGACGGCGTGCACCTGGGACACGCGGCGATCCTGCGCACGAACGTCGAGCGCGCCCGCGCCCTCGAAGCGCGCGCGACCGTGGTCACGTTTCGCCAGCATCCCAAGTCGGTGCTGCTCGGGCGCGGACCGCGCACGCTCACGAGCCTCGACCACCGCCTCGAGCTCTTCCGCCGCGCCGGGATCGACCACACGGTCGCCTTGACGTTCGACGAGACGTTGCGCCAGGTTCCCGCCGACGAATTCGCGCGCCAGTTCCTCGTCGGAGCGCTCGCGGCGCGCAAGCTCGTGCTCGGCTTCGACAGCAAGTTCGGTCGCGATCGCGCGGGCACGCCGGAGCTCTTGCGCGAGCTCGGCTTCGACGTCGAAGTCGTCGGGCAGGTGCTCGTCGGCGGTCGCGCGGTTTCGAGCACGGCGATTCGCGAAGCCGTGGAGCTGGGCGATCTCGACGGCGCCGCGCGGATGCTCGGCCGCCGCGTGGCGCTCTACGGCGACGTCGTTCACGGCCGCCATCTCGGACACCAGCTCGGCTTTCCGACCGCGAACCTCGACCTGCACCACGAGCTGCGTCCGCCGGTCGGCGTGTACGCCGCCTTCGCGCGCGTGCTCGAGGGCGGAGTCCCCGGACCGGCGCGTCCGGCCGTGGTCAACGTCGGTTTCCGGCCCACGGTCGATGGCGAGCGCCCCGAGGCACCGCAGGTCGAGGTGCACGTGCTCGACTTCGACCAGGACCTCTACGGCAAGCACGTCGAGGTCGAATTCGTCTCGCGCCTGCGAGACGAACAGCGCTTCCCCGACCTCGACGCCCTGCGTGCCCAGATCCGACGCGACGTCGAACACGCGCGGCAGATCCTGCGCGGCGCGTCCGGCGGCTGAGGTGCGCGCGCGGCGCGTTGACGCCACGCAGGCCGCTGGCCATAATCCCGCCCCCTCGCGGATCGATGGGCGGAATCCGATTCCACCGTGGATGCGCGGCGAGCGCGGGCAGGTAGCTCAGCTGGTAGAGCACGTGACTGAAAATCACGGGGTCACCGGTTCAATCCCGGTCCTGCCCACCATGCGCGCTCCTTGCGTGCCGAGCGAACACGGAGCGCACGCTCCCCTCTGCCGTTCTCCTGCCATTCACGCGCCGTGACGAGCGACTCACCCAAGACCATCACGCGCAGCGATCCCGCGCGCGTCGAGATCGAGTGGAGCGACGGGCACCGCACGAACTACTCGGCGGCGGAACTGCGGCGCTTGTGCCCGTGCGCGATGTGCGTCAACGAGCTCACCGGCGTGCGCGTGCTCGATCCCGCGTCGATCGACGAGCAGCTCACGCAGTCGGGTGCGACGCTCGTCGGTCACTACGCGCTGTCGCTGCGCTTCTCCGACGGCCACCACACCGGCATCTTCACGTTCCGCTTCCTGCGGGATCACGATCCGCTCGCCCGCCCGAGCGCGAACGGCTGAGGACGCCGTGCGCGAACCGCTCGAGATCCGGCCGGGCCTCACGCTCCCCGCCGACGAGATCCTGGTCGAGTTCGCGCGCGCTGGCGGTCCAGGCGGTCAGAACGTGAACAAGGTGGAGACCAAGGTCGTGCTGCGCTTCGACGTGGCGCGCTCGCGCGTGCTCGACGACGCGCAGCGCGCGCGCATCACGACGCGCCTGCGCTCGCGCTTGACGACGCGCGGCGAGCTGCTCGTCGCCGCCGACGAACACCGAGAGCGCGGCCGCAATTGGGTCGCGGCGCGCGAACGGCTGGCGGAGCTCCTGCGCGCCGCGCTGCACGTCGACAAGCCGCGCCGCGAAACGAAGCCCACGCGCGGCTCGGTGCGACGGCGCCTCGTCTCGAAGAAGCTCCGCTCGCAGCGCAAGCGCGATCGCGGTGGCGGCCACGACTGAGCCCGGAACTGGCTCGAGCTCTCGGCGCGGGCGAAGGACCTCGACCCAAGCCCGCGGTGGAACGGCGGATCGCACGATTTCTCCGGCGACTCGGAACGGCGCTGCACGCCGATGATGTCACGCCCGAGCGCGCGGCGATTCCTCGAAGGAGTAGATCAGCCGGAGTTGGGAGCGCGGCGGCGCGCGGAGAGTCGCGGCGCGAAGTAGCGCATGAGCGGCGTCTCGAAGTAGCGGAAGCTCAGGTGCGCGAGCGGGATCGAGAACGCGAGCATGCCCGCGAGCACGATTCCCGGGTGCTCGGCGCCGGTGAGCTTCACGAACACGTGGCGGCAGAGGACGTGCTGCAGGTAGATCCCGTAGGAGATCTTCCCGATGTACGAGAGAGCGCGTCCGCCGAGGACCGGCAGGCTGGGCTGGAGCACGCAGCTCGTCACGAGCAGCGCCATGACGAGCATCACCAGAGCCTCACTCTCCGGCCGCGCGCGGATGCGTGGCGCGCAGAGCAGCGCGAGCGTCGCGACGAGCAACACGACCGCGATCCAGCGCCGAGCCAGGACGGTCGCGCGCTGGAATCCGCCGGCGGTGTTCAACACGAAGCCGATGAGCACGCCATGCACGATCGAAGGCGGGAAGAAGCACAGCCCGCGCAGAAGCGTGTTCGTGCGCGGGTCCCAGGCCCCGAGCGTGGCGAGCGGCGCCAGGTAGAGCAGCCCGGCCACGCTCGCGACGCCGACGAGCACCCGTCGGGGACAGAAGGCCATCGCCAACCCGAACACGAAGTAGAACTGCTCCTCGTACGCCAGCGACCAGGCGTGGGAGAACGGCCCTTCGATGGTTGCGAACACGTTCGAGCAGTAGGCGAGGTAGCCCGGCAATCTTTCGCGAAAGGCATCGATCGCCGCTGGGTCGGCCATGCGCAGTCCCAGGATCAGCAGGCAGTAGGCGCCGAGCACCAAGTAATAGAGGGGGAGCAGGCGCACGGCCCGCCGACCGAAGAACTTCGGCAGCGAGATGCGTCCGTTGTCGCGCTCTTCGCGAAGCAGCAGGGTCGTGATCAGGAAGCCGCTGATGGCGAAGAAGATCGGCACGCCCAGCGCGGCGTTGCGCTGCAGCCCACGCAGGCCCTCGTGCGCGATGTCGGTCGTGTGGTGCAACAGCACGAGCAGGATCGAGAGCCCGCGCAAGCCGTCCAGATTCTCGAAGTGCGGGCGGGCCGAGAACGCCTGCTGGGCTCCCACGGAACCCCGCAGCGGACCCGCTGTTCCCGGGCGCAAATCGGAACCGGCGGTCGGGTCTTGCGTGAGAACGCCGTGCGGCTCGCTGGCGACACCGGAGGCGCTGGCGGAGATCGATCGGGAGTGCTCGTCGGGCGCGCTCGTCGCCATTCGGCGCGAGCGTATCCGTGCCCGTGCGGGGTGGCGACCGTCATGTGCGCATCCGCGCCGCCACGCTCGGATGGCGCACACTCCGGCGTAGCGCCGAGAAGCGCGTTTCGGACGATGTGCCGTTGCTGGTCCGAATCGGGAGCTGCGCGCGAACCAACCCGTCGTCGCGTCGAGCACCTCGACATCGATTGAGGAGTGCCGGAATCGGAGCGGAAGCGGCTACCATGCCCTCTCGGTTCCGTCCTGCGCTCACCGGCGCGGTCCCGCACGTTGCGCGCCCCCGGGAGCGTGTTGCGATCCTCGACACCATGGCCGATCCACTGCTGGAAGAGTTCGACGCCGCGCTCGCTCTCATTCGCGCCGCGATCGATGGCGAAAAGGTGCTCTCGCGCTACCACGCGCGGGCCTTGCTCCTGCCGCTCGGCGCGCTGATGACGCGCGCCGATCGAACGAACGTCGCGCGCGATGCGGCGGCCCGCGCGCGGGAGCTCGTCGAGCGCGACCGCGAAGGATGGGACACGGCGGTGCATGACGAGCTCGAGATGGCGATCGCCGAACACGTTCGTTCCGCCGATCCGCAGTTCGCTCGTCGTCCGGATTACGACGTCGTGTACGCGCGCACGGCTCGCGAACGGCTCCAAGCACGCCTCGACGCCGCCACGGCACTCGGCGGAGCGCCCGCGACGGAGCAGCTGCAGCGCATCGCGCTCGCCGACCGAATCCTCGCCCCGCACCTGGGTCGCCGCTGACGCGGCCGAAGGTCGGTCCGAGAGCTCGCGCAGGCGCGAGCTCCCGCGAGACCGGCGACGAGCGCGGCTGGACGCGACGAACGCCACCGCTGCGCAGAAACGGACTTCTCCACTCGAGCGGCGCGCTTCATCGAAGTCGTAATGCTTCGATCCGGGGCCGTCCCGCAGTCGAGGCCGTGCCGGATCTCCATGCCGAGGATGAGGTCCTCGACGATCGCGACCCGCAACGGACGCTGGCTCGCGCGCGGCGAAACCGCAGGGAACCGGCCCCCAGTACGACATCGCAAATGACGATCACGTGCAGATCCAACGAAATGTTCCTACCCCATAACAACTTAAAAAATGCGCTTTCGTTGAAAACGCGCACGCAAGCCGTGGGCTGAGCGCCCTGTAAGAAAGCGCACCTCACCGCGGTGAATCGGATTTTCCACACCCGCCCCTTGTTTTCACGCTCGGAGGACGTGCATCCTCTGCGCACTTCACCCCCATCCCACTGAACTCTCTGTCTCTCTCTCATCCATTCCGGAGTGCATTCCGCATGAACAAGCTCGTCTACAGCGCCCTGGCGCTTTCGCTCTGCAGCGTGCCGGGCTTCGCCTCGGACAACTGGTCGTCGCTCGATCAGGAACTGAACAGCCTGACCGCAAGCCTCTCGGCCCAGAACCAGGGTGGCACCAAGGTCGGTGGCTGGATCATCACCTCGTTCCGCAACTCGAGTGACCTTCAAGCCGGTGGCAACGACCTGCAGGGCTTTCAGCTCGACCAGGTCCGCCTGAGCTTCGAAGGTGATGCGGGTTCGGACTACAGCTACAAGGTCACGGCCGATCTCCAAGGAGGCACGGCGTCCCTTCGCGACGCCTACGCCAAGTTCAAGATCGCTGAGGGCGTGAACGGCAAGATGGGCCGCTACAAGACGGCCTTCTTCCAGAGCGCTTTGATCAACGAACCGAAGCTGCTCTTCCTGGAGCGCAGCGGTCTCGGCTCGATCTTCGCCCGCCGTGACATCGGCTTCGAGCTCAGCGGTGAGTTCGATCCCAACAACGCGAACGCGATCAAGTGGTTCGCCGGCATCCAGAACGGCAACGACGGCCAGGGCAACGATCACCTGCTGTCGGCGCGCGTCCGCGCCAACCTCATGGGCAACGGCCCGGGCATGGTCGAAGGCGCGTACGGCTCGAGCGAGGACACCAACCTCGGCGTGGGCATCGCCTGGCAGGACGACGCGAACCTCGACAAGGGCACCGCGTTCGGCCTCGAAGTCCAGCTGACCTCGGGCCCCTTCTCCCTCGCGGGCGAAGTGGCCGACTTCGACAAGGGCACGGCCAGCGCTTTCGGCGTCACCAACCCGGTTCTGGCGCAGTGGGGCATCGTCGGCAACGACGTGGCCGACACCACGCCCTGGGACGTCGCCGGCAGCTACATGTTCACGGACATGTACGAAGCGGCCGTCCGCTACCAGGACATGGACGACGACGAGAACACGAGCGCGTGGACCGTCGGCGTCAACCGCTACGTCCAGAACCACGACATCCACTGGACCGTCCAGTTCGAGAAGGTCACGACCGACAACGCGTTCGGCGACTTCGACGTCCTCGGCGTCGGCTTGACCGTGGCGTTCTGAGCCCACGCTCGAGTCTCACAGCTCCACGCCCCGGCGGTTCGCGCGCGCGTCGCGCGCTTCCGGAAGCGAGCACGACAAGGCCCCGCGCGAGTCGCGGGGCCTTGTTCCTTTTCCAGAGGTCGACACGTGCCCCGCGTCCCAAGCCCGACCGCCCACGAAAGCTCCCATGAACCACGAGAGCAGCGCCCACGCACGTCGCGCGAACCGTCTCGCGAACGAGACGAGTCCGTATCTCCTCCAACACGCGCACAATCCCGTCGACTGGTATCCGTGGGGACCCGAGGCGCTCGAACGCTCTCGACGCGAGGACCGGCCGATCTTCCTCTCCGTCGGCTACTCGGCCTGCCACTGGTGCCACGTCATGGAGCGCGAGTCCTTCGAGAACGAGGAGATCGCGGCGCGCATGAACGCGCTCTTCGTCAACGTGAAGGTCGATCGCGAGGAGCGGCCGGACATCGACGAGATCTACATGAAGGCCGTGCAGTCGATGACGGGCTCGGGCGGCTGGCCGATGAGCGTGTTCCTCACCCCCGATCTCGAGCCCTTCTTCGGCGGGACCTACTTTCCACCGCGCGGCCTGCACGGCCGGCCCGGCTTCGGCGAGCTGCTCGAAGCGCTCGCTCGCAGCTGGCGCGACGATCGGCCGCGTGTCGTCCAGCACGGCCAGCGCATGGCGGAACGCATCGCCGCCGAAGGGCGCGTCGACGCGCGCGGTGAGATCGATCCCAGCGTGCTCGAGCGCTCGCTCGAGGCCCTCACGGCCAACTTCGAGCCGCTCTACGGCGGCTTCGGCGGCGCGCCGAAGTTCCCTCACGCGACCGATTTGCGGCTCATGCTCCGTCACGCGCAACGCAACGGCTCGGAGGAGGCGCGGCGCATGGTGCTGCACACGCTCGATCGCATGGCGCGCGGCGGCATTCACGACCAGCTCGGCGGCGGGTTCCATCGCTACAGCACCGACGAGCGCTGGTTGATTCCACACTTCGAGAAGATGCTCTACGACAACGCGCTGCTCGTGCCCGCGTATCTCGAAGCGCACCTCGTCACGGGCGACGCGGATCTCGCCCGCACGGCGCAACGCGCCTGCGATTGGGCGTTGCGCGAGATGACGACGCCTGCAGGCGGTTTCGCGAGCGCGCAAGACGCCGACAGCGAAGGCGAGGAGGGCCGCTTCTTCGTCTGGACGCCGCGCCAGCTCGAGGACGTCCTCGGCGCGCGCCTGGGACGCCAGGCGGCCGAGTGGTACGGCGTCACGGCCGAAGGCAATTTCGAGCACGGCACGAGCGCTCTCTGGCGCGACGTTCCCGCGGCGGAGGTCGCGCGGCGGCTGGGAATCGGCGTCGCGGAGCTCACGCCGGCGATGGAAGAAGCGCGCACGCGTCTGCTCGCTGCTCGCGGCGAGCGCGTGCGACCGGCGACCGACGACAAGGTGCTCGCGAGCTGGAACGGACTCATGATTTCGGCTCTGGCATTCGCCCATCAAGTCCTGGGCGACGCTCGTCATCTCGACGCGGCGCGACGCGCGGCGAACTTCGTCCTGGGCTCGATGCGCCAATCCGGCAGGCGCCTGTTCGCCACGGCGCGCGCGGGCCGCGCGCACGTCAACGCCGGGCTCGACGACTACGCGTTCATGATCCAGGGCTGATCGATCTCTACGAGACCGACTTCGACCCGCGTTGGATCCACGCGGCGCTCGAGCTCGAGCGCCAGCTCGCGCAGCGCTTCGAGGACGAGGCCCTGGGCGGCTTCTTCACCACCGGAGCGGATCACGAGCGCCTCATCGCCCGCCTCAAGAGCCCGCAGGACGGTGCGCTGCCGTCGGGCAACGGCGTGCACGCTCTGAACCTGCTGCGTCTGGCGGAACTGTGCGGCGAGCGCGAGATCGCCGCGCGCGCCGAACGCAGCTTGCGTGCGCACGCCGCGTTGCTCGAGCGCTATCCGGCGGCCTTCAGCCAGCTCCTCATGGCCCTCGACTTCCTTGCCGCCGGTCCGCGCGAAATTGTGATCGCGGGCGAGCTCGACGACGCGGGAACGCGACACCTGCTCGAGGCGCTGCGGCGCGAGTTCCTGCCGCAGCGCGTCGTGGCGCTCGCGGACGGCAGGTGCGACGAAGAACGCATGCCACTCCTCCGCGGACGCAGAGCCGGTCCGCGCGGCGCGCAGGCCTACGTCTGCAGGCACTACGCCTGCGCGGCACCGGTCGCCGAGCCCGCTGAACTCAGCCGTGCGCTGCGCGCGAGGAGCTGAACGCTGCGCTCGAGAGCCCAGACCGCTATTCTCTTCCGCTCGATCGTCATCGCCCGGCACCAGAGAAGGACTGCATGAGCCCGATTCGAATCCTCGTCACTGGAGCTGGCCGCGGCATAGGCCGCGCGATCGCGCTGCGCTTCGCGCGCGAGAAGGCCAGGATCGCCATCGCCGCGCGCACCTCCTCCGAACTCGACAGCGTCGTGGCGGAGATCACGCGAGCGGGAGGCGACGCGCGCGTTCAGCAGATGAACGTCGCCGACCAGCTCTCCGTCGAAGGAGCGGTCTGGCGTTCGGTCGAACATCTGGGCGGAGCGATCGACGTGCTCGTCAACAACGCCGGCGTGTTCGACGTGAAGCCGTTCGAAGAGATGGACGACGCCACATGGCGGCGGAACCTCGAGGTCAACCTCTCCGGACCGTTCTACGGCCCATGGGAACCGTTGCTCCAGGGCGAACGCCGGCACATCTTCAACATCGCCTCCGTCGCGGCTCGCAAGGGGTTCGTGGGCAACACGGCCTACTGTGCGTCGAAATACGGCCTGCGCGGCTTCGGCGACGCTGCGCGGCTGCCCAAGGGCGTGCGCGTCTCGACGGTCTATCCCGGCGCGACCGACACCAGGATCTTCGACAACGTCCCGGGCCAATGGGATCGCAGCAAGATGAACAAGCCCGAGGACGTCGCCGAAGTCGTCTGGAGCGCGTACATGGCTCCCCCGGAGACGAACGTCGACGACCTCGAGGTCCCCGCGCGCAAGTGACGAGCGGCGGCGCGCCACGACTGGCGCGCGCGCCTCAGTGGCCGATGTTGCGCACGAGGCCCAGGAACTCGTTGCGGGTGCGGAAATCGCTGCGGAACGAGCCCAGCAGGCACGAGGTCATCGTGGACGAGTTCTGCTTCTGCACGCCGCGCATCATCATGCACAGGTGCGCCGCGTCGGCGACGACGCCCACGCCTTTGGGCGCGAGCACCTGCTGGATCGCCTGCGCGATCTCCACGGTCATGCGCTCCTGAACCTGCAGGCGCCGCGCGAACACGTCGACGATGCGCGGGATCTTCGACTAGGCCGATGATGCGGCCATCGGGATGTAGGCCACGTGCGCCTTCCCGAAGAAGGGCAGGAGGTGGTGCTCGCACAGGCTGTAGAACTCGATGTCCTTGACGATCACCATCTCCGAGCAGTCTTCCTCGAAGACTCCGTGACCGACGACGTCCGCGACGGTCTGCTGGCGGCCGCGCGTGAGTTCCGCGAGCGAGCGCGCCACGCGTTCCGGCGTTCGCGCGAGCCCGCCGCGCGCCGGGTCCTCGCTGAGGTTGATCAGCAGCTGTTGGACGAGTTCCTCGGTGCTCACGCGGCCGTCCCGGAGTAGTCCACGTAGTTGTTCCGGCTCTCGTATACCCGGACCCGGTGCAGTCGACATCCTTCGAATCCTCTCAATCGGGGCTCGATGCGCTTCCAGAAGGCGATGGCCACGTTCTCCGCGGTCGGGATGATGTCCGACAACCAAGGGACGTCGTGGTTCAGGGTCTTGTGATCCTTGGCTCACGATCTCCTCCGCAGCACGACCATCAGGCGGTTGAGGTCCATCACCATGCCCGTGGCGCGCGGCACGGAACCTCGCACGGTCACTTCGAAGGCGTAGTTGTGCCCGTGTCCGTTCGGGTTGTTGCACACGCCGTAGAGGCGCCGGTTCTCCTCGTCGGAGAGCGCCGGATTGTGCAACCGGTGCGCGGCGCTGAACTCCTCCATCCGGGTGATCTCGACGTGGTGCTCGCTCATCTCGCTCGTCAGACCTCTCGACCTCGACACTCTTCGCGTCCGCGAGCAGCGCGGATGCAGGAAGCCACCACTCTACTCGGACCCGCTGGCCGAGGCGCTGACGGATCGTTCGACTCGTGCCGCGAGCTCCGGCCGAGCCCGCGCGCACGTGCAGCACCCGTTGCCGCGCAGAAACCTCACCGGGAGCGGCCCGCCGGCTGCGCCAAGGGCGTGCGCGAACGTTTGTCTGCGCTTTCCTCCGGAGGTCGACGGAAAAGCGATCGCATCCGGCTTAGGAGTTCAACCGAAGGAGGTTCGCCACATGAACCAACACGTGTACGACCGCGACCAGGCACAGGAAGCGGCCGTGCTCCTGCGCTCCATCGCCCGCGAGATCCGCAGCGATCGGCGAGATCGACAGGCTCGAGCTCCTGCTGGACGACCCCAGCAGATTCTCCGAGCGAGCGCGGCTCAACGGGCGCGTTGTTCGCTGCTCGAAGTGCGGATCGTCGAACACCGCCGCGCTGCGCGCTTCGAAGGGAGCTCGCGCTTCTCGGCTGTCGCATCGACGACGACCACCCGCTGCGCGTCTTGATTCCTGGCGTTGGCCGAGCGGGCGCGGCTTCGCCTATGACATCCTCAGCGGCGAGCTCGAGGCTCTGCCGGCACACAACGCCAGCTGAGCGAGCCTTCCGACGATGCGGGCTCGTGGACCGGGAGGTTCACGAGCCCGCGCTGTTTTCGCTCCGGCCGTCCGCGCTCGTCAGCGTCGCGGCGACGGCGGCGGCTTGAACTCGCGCTCGGATCCGGGTGTAGGCGGCGGCGACGGTGGATCCGGGTGCAATGCGCTGCGCGATGACGTTTGCCACTTGCCGGCGCAGGGCCGCGAAGGTCTCGAGCGTGTCGCCTTGCTGCGCGCGGCGGGTTTCGAGCTCGACGAAGAGCCGCTCGATCTCGCGCGCTTCCGGGGTTTCGTTGCGTCCGGCTTGCTTGCACGCCGCGGACACCAGTCCGTGCACGCGCTCGACATCCGACGCGATCGCGGTGCGCGCCCCGAGCGCGCGCTGAAGGTCCTCGAGCGCTGCATCGATGCGCACGATGCGCAAGGCGGGAGGCGGCGACGGCGCGGCTGCCTGCAGCCAAAGACCGTCGAGCTCGTGCCCGACTCGCGCGGAGTGCCCGTCAGGAGTTCGCGCAGAGCGCGCAGGCGCACGACGTTGCGCGCTCCACCACTCTTTACCTCGGCTTCGAGTTCGGCGATGCCGCGCTCCACGTCCGCGGACGACGCGCGCGAACGCTGACCGGGCGCGGTGGCGGACGCGGCATCGCGCAAGGTGGCGTGCCAGGCGTCGCGCAGGCTCGCGAACGCCGACGGGCTGGCTCGTCCCGACAGCACGCTGCGTTCGAGTTCGCCGAACGCGTCGAGCAGGCGTCCATCCGTCACGATCGCACGGGGCGCGGAGCGTGCGACGAGCGCGCGCAACGCCGGATCACCGCCCGCTTCCCAGCGCCGATCGGACAGGGCGGCACGAGCGCGGCGCAGGGCCTGTATGCGTGCCGTTTCCTGCTCCAGATCGGCCGCGCGGCGCGCACCCGCCGCGCGCGGGGTACAGCACCAGGAACTCGCCGCGGCACAGTCGGCCGTCGCCGTCGGCATCCGCGGCCGAGAGTTCGCCGGCGCCCAACCCGTCGATGCGCTCGCCTTCGCGCATCCGTGCGCCCGTCGTGGTCGGCGTCGAGGGCCTCGAAGACCCCCAGGGCGCGCGAGAGCGAGTTGGCGACTGCCGGGGACGCATCCTGCGCGGAGAGTGGCGCGACGAGCGCACCGATGGCGACCAGGAACGATGCTCGGAACTTCATCGAAGGAGCCGGCGGAAGCGCTTTCCGCCGCGCGCGCGTGGCGAAGCTCATGCCAGCACGCCGCGCCGCGAACTCGCGTTCCGTTGCCTTGCCGAGCGGGGACGGGCGACGCGCACCTCGCTCGCTACGTCCTTCTCAGGGGACAGGCGCGAAGAGCTGTTCGCCTCGACGGCGGCGATTGGCGCACGGCAGGGCTGGGCGTTACGGTGTGCAGCATGTCGCGCACGGCGCTCTTCGGCTTGGGACTGCTCGCGGGTGGAGCCACGGGCTTCTTCGCCAGCCGTCTCTTCG
Source organism: Planctomycetota bacterium (assembly GCA_044228975.1). Classification (GTDB taxonomy): domain Bacteria; phylum Planctomycetota; class UBA1135; order UBA1135; genus JADJNY01. The sequence goes on from JBGATX010000077.1 coordinate 14,683, forward strand.
TCCCCGCGGACGAGGAATGGGAGCGCTACCGTGCCGTGCGCGAGTTCGTCACGGAATCGAGCGTGCGTCGCACGAGCGCGCAGAAGCTCGACGACGACGCGCTCAAGGGCATGCTAGGCGGACTCGACCGCTACTCGCGCTACTACGATGCAAGCGAGGTGCAGGAGCTCGAACGCGAGACCGCCGGCCGCTATCGCGGCATCGGGGTCGTGCTCAAGCGCCCGATCTCCGAGGGGCGCGTGCTCTTCACGCTCGCGGATTCCCCGGCCGAGCGCGCGGGACTGCGCGTCGGCGACCGCATCGTGACGATCGGCGAGCGCGAATTCGCCTCGCTCAGCGAGGACGAAGTGCGCGAGGAGCTCTCCAAGGACACCGACGCACCCGTGCGCCTGCGCGTGCGCGGCCTCGACGCGGATGTGCGCGACCTCGAGATCGCGCGCGAGACGCTGATCGAGCCCACCGTGCGCGGCGAGCGCCTTCTCGATGCCGACCGGCACGTCGGCTACATCTCGATCCACTCGTTCAGCAAGGAGACATCGAGTGAATTCGATGCGTCGTTCGCGCGCTTGAAAGCGCAGGGAATGCGGGCGCTCGTGCTCGATCTGCGCGGCAACGGCGGCGGATTGCTGCGTGCGTCGGTCGACATCGCGCGACGCTTCCTGCCGCAAGGCACGATCGTCTCCACCGAAGGCCGCCGTCCGCCGGTCGTGTGGAGCGCGGATCCTCAGCGCTGCACGCAGAGCGGTTTTCCGCTGGTCGTGCTCGTCGACGAGGAATCCGCCAGCGCTTCCGAGGTGCTCGCCGGCGCGCTGCAGGACCACCGCGCGGCCGTCGTCGTCGGCGCGCCGACCTGGGGCAAGGGCACGGTGCAATCGATCCAGCAGTTCCCGCGCTGGGGCACCGCGGCGAAGGTCACGACCTCGTACTACTTCACCCCCGCGCACCGCAATCTCGAGCACGGCGAGGAAGTCGACTTCGGCATCGCGCCCGACGTGCTCGTCGAGCATTCGCCGGAGCAGAGTCAGCGCATCCGCGCGTTCCTGGCGCGCCAGCCGCCGCCGGCGTCGGCGCTGCCCGCGCTGCGCGCGTGGGAGGAGCTCGAGCACGTCTCCCTGATCGACACGCCGCCCGACGATCGCCAGATCGCCGCGGCGCTCGAGCTCTTCCGCGGCCGCCGGCCGGACGCGCTGATGAGCGAGGCCGCGCGGTGAGCGAGCTCGTCCTCGGCATCGAATCGTCGTGCGACGAGACCGCGGCCGCCGCGTGCGCGGCGGTCGCGAGATCCCTCGTCGTGCGTGCACAGTCAAGCGGCCATGCACGCGGTCTACGGAGGTGTCGTGCCGGAGATCGCCGGGCGCTCGCACCTGCAGAAGATCCTGCCGGTCGTCGATGCGGCGCTCGCGCAGGCGAAGGTCGGCCTCGAGGATCTCGGCGCGATCGCGGTGACGACCAGGCCGGGCCTCATCGGTTCGTTGCTCGTCGGTCTCTCCGCCGCGAAGGCGCTGGCGCTCACGCGCGGGCTGCCGCTCGTCGGCGTGCACCACATCGAGGCGCACGTCTACGCGGCGACGATGGAGCGCGAGCAGCCGCAGTATCCCTGTCTCGCGCTCGTCGTCTCCGGCGGCCACTCGTCCGTCTACCGCGCGCGCGCTCGAGCTCGTGCTGCTCGGCACGACGCTCGACGACGCGGCCGGCGAGGCCTTCGACAAGGTCGCGCACTTGCTCGGACTGAGCTATCCGGGCGGACCGTCGGTGTCGAAGCTCGCGGAGAGCGGCAATCCGCGCGCGGTCGAGCTCCCGCGCCATCGCGGACGCGGTGCGGTGCCCGAGTTCTCGTTCAGCGGGATCAAGACGGCCGTGCTCTATCAGGTGCGTGGCCAGGACGCGCGTGCAGCGCTCCCCGCGCCCGAGGCGATCCCCCATCGAGCGGACATCGCGGCGTCGTTCGAACAAGCGGTCTGCGACGTGCTCGTCGACGAATGTCTGCGCACGGCGCAGCACGAGGGTCTGCGGACGATCCTCGTCGCCGGCGGCGTGGCCTGCAATCGCCGCCTGCGCGCCGAGATGACCGCGCGCGCGGCCGAGCGCGGCTTGAAGGCCATCTTTCCGTCGCCCGCGTACTGCACCGACAACGCGGTGATGATCGCCGGGCTCGGCTGGCACGCCTGGAAGGCAGGACGGATCGCCGCGCTCGATCTCGATGCGGCGCCGCGCTGATTCGCTGCGCCCCGATTCACGAGGTCACGAGGTCCGTTTCACGAGGTCACGAGGGCGGATCCCGCGCGCACGCGCTAGACTCTTCGCCCGAATTGGACCGCATCGAGCTGCGCGCGATCCTGGAGGCCGTCCGTGACGGCCGTGTGAACGTGGAGGACGGTCTCGCGCGCCTGCGCGCCTTTCCCGTGCGCGATCTCGGGCACACGCAGCTCGACACGCACCGGCGGCTGCGCTGCGGACACGCCGAGGTCATCTACGGACAAGGCAAGCGCCGCGAGCAGCTGCTCGAGATCGCGCGAGCCGTGCTGGAGCACCACGACCGGCTGCTCGTCACGCGCGTCGAGCCCGAGGTCGGAGCGTTCCTCGTGCGCGACCTGCCGCGCGCGCAACATCACGCGCTCTCGCGCGCGGTGACGGTCGAGCCGGAGGGCGGCCTCGAGGACGAGGGCCTCGTGCTCGTCGTCAGCGCGGGGACGTCCGACGAGCCCGTGGCCGAGGAAGCCGCGCTCACCGCGCGCCTGCACGGCGCGCACGTCGAGCGCATCCGCGACGTCGGCGTCGCAGGACTGCATCGACTCCTGGCGCACACCGAACGTCTGCAGGCCGCGCGCGTGCTCGTCGTCGTGGCGGGCATGGAGGGCGCGCTGCCGAGCGTCGTCGCGGGGCTCGTCGACCGTCCGGTCATCGCCGTCCCGACCTCGGTGGGCTATGGAGCGTCGTTCGGCGGGCTCGCGGCACTGCTCGCGATGCTCAACAGCTGCGCCGCGGGTGTCGCGGTCGTGAACATCGACAACGGATTCGGAGCGGGAAGCATCGCGGCATCGATCAATCGCCGCGTCGAGGTGGAGAAGACATGAGTCGCAAGAAGGCGTACTTGGCGCTCGAGAACGGGCTGGTGATGGAAGGCTGGTCCGTCGGCGCGGAGGGCGAGAAAGGCGGCGATCTCGTCTTCAACACGGCGATGACGGGCTACCAGGAGATCCTCACCGATCCTTCCTACGCCGGTCAGGTCGTGATCATGACCTACCCGCTGATGGGCAACTACGGCATCGTCGAGGAGGACAACGAGAGCAAGCGCGCCTGGTCCGAGGCCTTCGTGCTGCGCGAGATGTCCGCCATCTCGAGCAACGCTCGCGCGACGAGCTCGCTGCCCGAGTGGCTCGCGGCGCAAGGCGTCGTCGCCATCGAGGGCGTCGACACGCGCATGCTGACGAAGATCGTGCGCACGCAGGGCTCGCTGCGCTGCATCGTGTCGACGAGTGAATCGCGGCACGAGACGCTCGTCGCCAAAGCGCGCGCGACGCCGTCGACGGACAATCGTGACCTGACGGTCGGCGTCACGTGCAAGAAGCCCTACAGCTGGGCGCAGGCGTACGAAGAGAGCTACCCGGAGTGGATCGCGGGCGCGAACGGCGGACGGCGCCGGCGCTGCATCGCCTTCGACTACGGCGCCAAGCACAACATCCTGCGCAGCCTCGTGCACTGCGGGTTCGATCTCACCGTCGTGCCGGCGGGAACGAGCGCGAGCGACGTGCTCGGCATGGATCCGGAGTGCATCTTCCTCTCGAACGGTCCGGGCGATCCCGCCGCGGTGAAGCCCGCGATCGCCGCGATGGACGGACTGATCGGCAAGAAGCCGATCTTCGGCATCTGTCTGGGCCACCAGATCCTCTCGATCGTGCTCGGCGCGAAGACGCACAAGATGCCCTTCGGTCATCACGGCGCGAACCATCCGGTGCGTGACATGCTCACGAAGCGCGTCGAGATCACGTCGCAGAACCACTCCTACGCCGTCGATCCGGCGACGCTGCCCGCGCACCTCGAGCTGACGCACGTGAACCTGAACGACGGCACCGTCGAAGGCATGCGGCACAAGAAGCACCCGGTCTTCAGCGTGCAGTACCACCCCGAGGCTGCACCCGGCCCGCTCGACAGCTCGCACCTTTTCCTGCGCTTCCGCGAGCTCGTCGAAGGCGGCGCGAAGATCCAGGTCGCGAGCTGAGCGACTCTCGGCCCCGATTCCGCCTTTGACGCGTTCGTAGCGGCATTGGAACGCACGAGCGCGCTCGCGCGACTACGCTGGACGCTCCAAACGGTCTCGAACGCGCGCGCGAGGTGGCAGCGAGACCGCGGAGGATCCCCATGCGCTCCCGCATCGCCTTGCTCTCCTGCTGCGCGTTCGCGACGCCGCTCGCGCGAGCTCAACTCGTCGCGCGCCAATCGGTGACGGCGCACGCGAAACCGTCGATCGTCAAATGGTCCGCGACGAGCGCCGCCGCTTCGCCCAGCTCCGCGCCGACGAGCGGCAGCTCCACGCTCCTCGTCGGCGGCTCGGACTCGTGCACGAGCCCCGATCCGATCGCGGGCCTGGGGAGCTTCGCCGTCTCGACCGGCGGCGCGACGACGGGCAGCGAAGGTCAGCTGTGCGTCTCGGGCAGCCAGATCGCCATCCACAACGACGTTTGGTTCGCGTGGACGGCGCCGGCGAGCGGCAACACCGTGATCTCGTTGTGCGGCGGCACGACAGCCGATTCGAAGCTCGCGGTCTACGCGGGCAGTGCGTGCCCCACGGCCGCGGCACTCGCGTGCAACGACGACGCGTGCGGTGGAGCTTCGCAAGTGCGCTTCCACGCGACGCTCGGACAGTCGTACGTGATCCAGATGGGCCACTTCGCGCCCACGGGCACGTACTCGGGCACGTTCACGATCGACCAACCCGCGCCGGCGCCCGACGACGATTGCGCGAGCCCGTCGATGCTCGCGGGCGTCGGCACCTTTCCGATCGACACGCACGGCGCGACGACGACCGTCGTCACGCCCTTCGCGTGCCCGAACTCGGGCACGAACGCGATCGATCAGGACACGTGGAGCGAGTGGATCGCGCCTGCGAGCGGCATCGCGCGCCTGCGCCTGTGCGGCAGCATCTCCGGCGGAGATTCGAAGATCGCGGTCTATTCCGGCGCCGGATGCCCGATCACGCTGCCCCTCGCATGCAACGACGACGGCTGCGGTTTCGCGTCGCAGGCGCGCTGGAGCGTGAGCGCGGGACAGACGTACCTGCTCCAGATCGGTTCGTCGCCGGGAGCCGCGACCTTCAGCGGCACGTTCACGCTCGAGGTGCTCACGCCGATTCCGAACGACGAGTGCAGCGCTCCAGCACCGCTGGCGACGACGGGTCCGTTCACCGTCGACCTGACGCTCGCGAGCACAGGGGTCGAAGGCCAGAGCGAGCCCTTGTGCTTCGCGTTCCTGAGCAGCTCGATCGACAACGACGCCTGGTTCTGCTGGACGGCGCCGGTGAGCGGCTCCTTCGACGTCACTTCGGTCAACCTCACTCCGGTCGACACGAAGATCGCGGTCTACGCCGGCTGCGGCTGTCCCGCGGGATCGGCGCTCGCGTGCAACGACGACGCGTGCGGCACGCGCCAATCGACGACGACGTTCACGGCGCTCGCGGGCAGCAGCTACACGATCCAGATCGGCACGTTCCCCGGCGCGAATCCGTCGCTCGCGACGTTCGACATCGTGCCGACGCCACCTCCGCCGGCTCCGTGCGCCTACGACGACGGCCTGTCGGAGAACTCCGTCGGCCTCGCGGGCAACGGCAAGCTCTGCTGGCTGCAACGCTTCGGCACTCCCGGCGCGACGACGCGCGTGAGCGACGTGCAGAGCGAGTTCGCCATCGCCGGCGGCACGCCCGTCGATGTGCTCGTGTGGGACGATCCCAACGACGACGGCAATCCGACGGACTGCATCCTCGTCGCGCAGGCGAGCGGTTTCGTGAACGGTCTGCCGCTGCAGAGCTTTCCGCTCTCCGCGCCGGTCGATCTCGACGGCGTGTTCTTCGCCGGCGCCGCCGTGCCGCAGACGGTCGGACAATTCCCCGCGCCGGTCGACACGTCGAGCTGCCCGCCGACCGCGTACGAAGTCGCGTGGGCCTTCGGCAGCAACGGCACGCTGCCCATCGACTACACGTTCCTCCCGAACAACGACGTCCAGCCGACAGGATTGCTCAGCCTTGGATTGCCGGGCTTCTGGGTGTTGCGCGCCGGCTGCGTGACGAGCACGGCCGTCCCCTACTGCGGCAACGGAGATCCGCAGCGCATCCCGTGTCCGTGCGGCAACGATGGCTTCGATCCGGTCGCGGGCTGCGCGAGCTCGATCAACCCCGACGGCGCGCGCCTCACCGCGAGCGGCATTCCGATCTTCGACGACGTCGTGCTGCATTCGCGCGGCATGAGCGGCACCGTGTGCGTCTTCTTCCGCACGACGCCCGCGCTACCGACGAGCGGAGTCGTCTTCGGCGACGGAATCACGTGCGCCACCGGATCGTTGCTGCGCCTGCGCGCCGTCTCCTTCCCCGGCGGCATCGCGAACACCGCGAGCTTCCCCACCGCGACGACGATCACGCTCGCGACGCGCAGCGGGACGTTCCCTGGCTCCGGCGCGCGCATGTCGTACGGCGTCTACTACCGCAACGCCGCGGCGGGCTTCTGCACGCCGTCGACGTTCAACACGACGAACACGCTCGACGTGACGTGGTGATGCAGCAGCTGCGCCGCGCGAGCTTCGATACGACCATGCGCCTCGAGGACTTCGAATGGGCCATCAACCCCAAGACCCCCAAGGCCAAGATCGGCGACCTCGGGTCCTGCAATTTCATCGACAAGCACGAGAGTGTGCTGCTCATTGGCCCGAACGGCTTCTGCAAGTCGCGCTTGGCGCACCTCATCGGCGAGCGCGCGTGCGGAGCGGGAGACTCGATCGCGCTCGCCTCCGCGCATCGCATGCTCTCGACGCTGCGCGTTTCGCGCGCCGACCAGAGCCACGAGAAGAAGCGCCTGCGTTTCACGACGCCGGACCTGCCCGTCGTGGACGACTTGGGCCTGCACCCGCTCGAAGGCGAGGAACCGATCGACGTCTACGAAATCGTGAGCCAACGCTACGAGCGCGGCTCGATCATCAGCACGTGCAGCCGCGCGATCAAAGAGTGGTACCCGCTCGTCCTCGATTTGCTGATGGCGTCAGCCGCGATGGATCGACTGCTGCCCCACGCGAGCATCGTCGTGATAGAGGGCCACTCCGATCTTGACCCGCCCGGCGGCGGGAAGGCCGGTTCAGCCCGTCGGTCGAGTGCACGCAAGGGCCTGATCGGCGCATGGAGCCCGGCGTCGTGGATCCGGAACGCGCCATTGCTTGTCCGAACTGAGAGGGTGCGCGTGTATGGCCGAACCTTGATACGCTCGGGAACTTGGTGGCGACTCTCGCTCTGGCACGGCGGCATTCGGGTCGTCGCGCCCCGTGACTCGGCCGAGCTGACGGCGCGAGTGAGCCCAAGAAGTGTCGGCTCTCTCGGAGCGGGCGTCCCAATGTGTACAGTGCCCTCCCCCCCCCGCGCGCGGGGGGGAGAGAGCCGGTCTCCCAACTCAAGCACTCGGGAATTGGCAGAACCTGGAATGAGAAGCCGCAAGCAGACCACTTGGCGCGCCTCCAAGGCGCAGGCCCCGATCTCGGCTCGAGCACGCGAGGAGCGCCAGCCCCGCGGTCGTGTGCTTGGATGCCTTACGCCCAGCATCGTTGATTGCTGCCCGAGCTGTAAGGCGGCTTTGGTTGCTGCCATCCACACCGTCGATCCGGCAAGTACACAACCGTTGGAGGATTTCATTTCCGTCATAGGAAGGACAATGACCGACGGACGTCCCTGTGAATTGCAGGTCTCCGAATACAACACAACAGAGCGGGCCCATCCGGCGGGGCGGAATTATGTACTGAGTGCCGGTGTCGGCGCGGCAGTGTTGGGTGCGGCAGCCTTGTGGTTGATGCTAGACTCAACGACAACACCGCGTGCGGACGAGGCCGCGTTAGCTCCCGTCGCCGACGATGTCCGCGAGTCGGATCTAGTAGCGCTCGCTCCGGCGCCCGTGGCCGATGTCGTGACATCCCCGTCGATACCTGCCGCGTTGGTCAATCGGGTCGCCGCCCCATCAGCAGAACCGGTGCCCGGCCGCACCGTGCTGCCACCCCAGCACCCGCCCGGATTCTTCCCCGATGCCAGTGGCGGCACGCTGTATCTTGATGTGCCAGTCGGAGACTTTGTTCGTCTGCTGGTTGAGCGTACAGTGGTAGCCGCTCCCAAACGTGATCTAATTTATGATGAAAGCAAGCTGGGAAGGAACCAGCAGCCACTTCTGGATCATGACGCAGCCAACGCTAGACAGTACATCACAACCAGACCTGCGCAGCCTGAAGACTTGTGGGGTAGTGGCAATACCATCACAAACATCGATAGCGACAAAATAGTGCGTGATGGACTAAAACAGATCCACGCTGAAGGACCTTCGGCAAGCTTTGGCGATCAAATGATTGGCGCAATCGTCGTAAATTTATTGGCCGACACGCGAGATCCATATTTGTCTGAACTCGTAGCCGGAAGATCATTTGTTTTTTGGAGCCACAATTCGATGGAAGACGAACTAGGCGGCCAGCGATTCTCTTGTGTGATACAACTGCAAGACGCGATTCAAGATCTTAATGCCTTCGATCCAGAAAGGCCACCTACTGCCGCTAGAGTACACCATAGCATTCAGGACATTCTGGCGTGCATCAAGAATCTTGCCGCCGGAATTGCCACGTGGGCTCCCAGTTCAAGTTTCATGAATGATGAAGTCATGGATGATGCGTCTATTATGACAGAGCTAAGCATGGAAAGTGTCTTATTCAGAAACACCGGCGAGAGAAGTATTCGTTATAGCACTCTGCTGGACACGGAAGTCAAGACTGAATGGGTAGGTGTGTTCACCGGTTTGCCACCGGACGCGCCTGCTCCGATGGACACAATCACCAGCAACCCGCTTGGATATTGGCCTCTTCGAAAAGCAAAGACAGTGCTGATGCCGCTGCTTGATTTCATCTTCGCACCAGACCTTGCTGCCGTTCCAACTATTTCTACCGGCCAGCAACGCTAGGCTCCGCATTTCATTGCCTCCCCAAAGCTGTTCGCTCACGAATTTTAGCCGACGAAATTGAATTACAGTGCGCGTTTGCCGATCCGGAACCCGTTCAGGGGTCTGGAAGCGAGTTCGATCGTATTAGCGTGGTTCCTCGGACGCACTGTGCCTTGCGTTGCGTTGGCAAGCGTCCGCGCGCGGGCAGCAGACGAACGGGCGCCTCGTCGTTGCCGGCCGGATTGATGCGGTCTTAGAGCGCTTCGTGAGTCCGATCCGTAGACGGGTCGGCGTCAGCGCACCAGCGCCGACTTCCAGGCCAATGCAGAGCTCTTCGCTGGTGATCGGTATCCGTCACGCCACCCCCGCATCGGAGTCCCTGTGCCGGTAGCCGACGGGTTTCGATCGACGCGTGCGCGCGCACTCGACGGAGCTACTGCGCGAGCTTTGCGACGAGCTGCGCGAGGACGTATCCGCGGCGCTCG
>JBGATX010000291.1:0-2783 GCA_044228975.1 Planctomycetota bacterium
TACGCGCCCATCGGCCGCGTCGCGTAGGCGACGCGATCGCCGACGGCGAGCGTGCTCACGCCCGGGCCGAGCTCGCGGACGACGCCTGCGCCCTCGAGGCCCGGTACGTAGGGCCACTGCGGCGGCGCGTAGAGGGCGGTGCGGAAGTAGACGTCGATGAAGTTGAGCCCGATCGCCGCGTGACGGATGCGCAACTCGCCGGCGGCAGGCGGCGCGAGCGGGAGCTCGACCTGCTCCAGCACCTCCGGTCCGCCGACGCGCGCGACCTGGATCGCGCGCGTGCTCGTCGCTGCGGCCATCGTCGCGTCTCGCGCCGGATCAGGCGGCCTTGACGGCCTTCAAGCGCTTCTTGAACTCGTCGGCGGTCTTGTAGCGCTGCTTCTTGTCCGCCATCAGGCCGAGGTTGATCGCGACCTCGAGTTCGTGCGGCACGTCGACCTTGGGCGCGCGCGACTTCATCGTCGGCGGCACCTTTTCGAGCTTGGCCTGGAAGACGTCGAGGAAGCTCTTGCCCTTCCACGGGAGCACTCCCGTGGCGAGTTCGAAGAGCACCGTCGCGACGTTGTAAATGTCCGACTGCACGTCGGGCGAATCTCCGCCGAACTGCTCGACCGGCGCGTAGAACGGCGTGCCGATCAGCGCGGTCTTGTCGCCCAGGTGTTTCGCGGTCCACAGGCCCGGCGTGATGCCGCCGTCGACCAGCATCGCGTGCAGCTTCTTCTTGTCGCCGACGTGCACCGTGTGCGGCTTGATGTCGCCGTGCACGAGACCCGCGGCATGGATCGCCGACAAGCCGTCGCACAGCTGCGTGCCGAGCTCGATCACCTGCGCCACGGGCACGACCTTGTCGCCGCGCCAGTCGCGCAACGACTTGCCCGGAGGCAGGTCGGTGACGAAGAGGATCGTGCCGTCGTCGAGCGCGTGGACTTCGCGCGCGCGAGCCACGTACTCCGACTCGATCTGCATCCAGGCCGTCATCGCCTGCGCGAACTCGGAGGCCTGCTTCTTGTTCTCGAACAGGGCCGCGGGGAAGAGCTGCAGCTCGCACGCGCCCTTGCCCTTCTGGTCCTCGGCCTCGAAGGCCGTCGACATGCCGCCGTGGCGGCTGGTGCCGGTGATCTTGTAGCGATCGAGCAGCACCTTGCCGGGAGCGAGATCGAAGAGCGTGAGCGTCTTGGTGGGCATGGATTCGGATCGGGTTCGAGGACTCGGGGAGCTGCGCCCCATGCTACCGCGACGCGCCGCGGGTCGAGCGGCGCGCTCACTCCTTCTCGAAGCGCAGCTCCGGCAGCGCGAGAAAAGGCGCGACTTCCTCGCGGAAGAACGCCGAGGACTCGAAGCCGCGCAGCGTGGCCGCGAAACCCTGCTCGCCCGGCGACGAGAGCGCCGCCACGGCATCGAAGAGGGGACGCGGATCGACGTCGGCGCGTTGCAGGCGATGCCACAGCATGCCGAGCGCGAGCTGCGAGTCGCGCAGGTCGAGCGAGCCGTTCTCGAGCGAGAGCGCGCACAGCGCGAGCTCCGCGTGCTCGAGCTCGCGCGTGCGCTCGAACTCGTGACGCAGGGCGCTCGAGAGGAAGAGCAGCCAGTTCATCAGGTCCTGCGAGCCTTGGACGCGCGCGCGCGCCTGCGTGCGCTGCGCGTCGTCGCTGGCGCGGTAACGGCGCACGAAGGCCGAGACGGCCGGAATCGCTTCCGTCTCGGTGGGGTACTCGCGCTTGGAGCGGCGCAGGCGCGAGTGCTTGGCGCGCTCGAGCAGCGCGTCCAGGCGCCCGTCAGCCTGCTGGGCCTGCGCCTCCGCGCTGTCCTCCGGCAACGGCGTCGTCATGAGCTCGTGACGCGCATCAGTATGCGGCCGTTCCGGTGACGTACTCGCGCCAGCTCTTCTTCTCGCGCAGCTCGCCCAGCACGCCGGCGAACTCGTCGAGCTCCTCCTCGCGCGTGTAGAAGTGCGGCGAGACGCGCAGCCCGGCGCCGGGACGATGATCGACGAGGATCTGGCGCGCTTCGAGCGCCTTGACGAACGCCGGACCGTTCTCGTCGCTCGCGAGCCCGACGGTGAGCGTGCCCCCGCGACGCGCGACGTCCGGCGGGCTCTGGATCGCGAAACCGCGCTGAATCAAGTTCGCGCGCAGGCTCTCGGTCAGCTGCATCGAATGCCGGCGCACGTTGGCCGCGCCGACCTCGAGCAGGATCTCGTAGCCCGCGGTCGCCTGCAGGAAGCTCGCCACCGCCGGCGAGCCGTGCAGCATGCGCCGGATGTCGGGCGCGTAGCGCTGCGGTCCCGTCTCGAACGCGAACGGCGCGGCGTGCGCCGCCCAACCCGTGATGCGCGGCTCGAGGCGCGGCAGGAGATCGGGACGCACGTAGAGGTACCCCGCTCCAGGTCCGCCGCACAACCACTTCACCGAGCCGCCGCAGACCATGTCGACGCCGAGCGCCTGCACGTCGACCGGAACGGTGCCGAGCGACTGGTAGGTGTCGAGCAGCACGAGCGCGCCGACCTCCTTCGCGCGCTTGCAGATCGCCTTGGCGTCCTGGAGGAAGTGGCTCTTGTAGCTGACGTGGCTCAAGGGAACGATCAGCGTCGTCTCGTCGATCGCCGAGAGCAGGCGATCGAGATCGCAGGTCACGCCGTCGGTCGGCACGCACTCGATGCGCGCGCCGTACTTCTTGAAGCCTTCCCACACGTACATGTTCGTGGGGAATTCCTGGTCGGTGTAGACGACCTTGTTGCGCTTGCCGGAGAAGTCGAGCGAGCTTGCGACGAGCGCCTGGATCAC